>NZ_JBFAOM010000044.1:0-81268 GCF_040675235.1 Nonomuraea sp. NPDC049637 | reverse complement strand
GCCGACGTCCGCATCGACCGCGAGGTCAACCGCCACGCCGCCTTCGGACTCGGCATCCACCGCTGCGTCGGCTCCCACCTGGCCCGCATGGAACTGCGCACCGCCCTCGACGTCTGGCTCCAGCGCATCCCCACCTTCACCCTCGCCGACCCCGACGCCGTCACCTGGGCGACGGGCCAGGTCCGCGGCCCCCGCACCCTGCCCCTGCGCATCGGCTGACCCTCGCCCCTCCCCCTGGGCCGATCATGCCGCTTCGGCCGTCACCAGGAACAGCAGGGCCGAGGCCAGGAAGGGGCGGGAGCGCAGGTCGTCGAACCACTCCTCGGCGCCGGGTTCGAGATATCCGGCGCCGACGGCCCTGACCAGGTTGCGGCGCAGGCCGAGGACCTGGTCGGCGGTGGCCAGGTCGCGGAAGACCGGCGCGACCGTCACCACCGACCGCACCGCGAGGCCGGCCTCCTCGCACAGCCGGGCCAGGCTGCGGCCCAGCGTGCCGTGCCGGACCATCTCGGTGGAGATGAACCGGGCCAGCGTCCGGCCGACGTCCGGGCGCGGGGAGTCGACGAGCATGCCCTCCCAGTCGGGCTCGGCCATGACGATCCGCGCCCCGGGACGCGCCACCCGGCGGAACTCCGCCAGCACCCGCGCCGGGTCGTCCACGTGTTGCAGCACCCGGTCGGTACGGGCCCGGTCGATGCTCCGGTCCGCGACCGGCAGCTCGTGCACGTCCCCGGGACGCACCTCGACCTGGGGCCGTCCGGCCAGCCGGGCGCCCGCCTCGGCGACCATCGCCGGGTCGCGGTCGAGGCCGATCACCCGTCCGGTGGGGGTGACGGCGTCGGCCATGGCCGCGAGGTCGGTGCCGGGGCCGCAGCCGAGGTCGAGCACGGTGTGCCCGGGCCGCAGCGCCAGCAGGTCGAGGACCTGCCGCTTGTAGCTCCTGCCGACGTCGGTCGAGGCGACGTGGTCGAGGTAGGCGATGGGGTCGGGGCGGGAGGCGGGGTCAATGTCGATCATGAACCCAGCCAACCAGACACATGCGCAGATCCCCGGGACACCAGGTGAAGGTTCCGTGCAGCCGAGCTCGCGGCCGCGCGACGCAGCCGGGAGCTTGCGGGCGCTGACCGAGTGCCCGGCCGGGCGCGGGTGGAGGGCCCGGCCGGGCGCGGGCGGAGGGCCCGGCCGGGCGCGGGTGGAGGGCGTCACGTGCGGCGGAGGCGCCACAGGGAGGTGATCTCGGCGGTGCGGGCGGCGTGCAGGGGGTCGGTCCGGTCGGAGGCGCGCGGGTGGCGTGGCTGGGTCCGGAGCCGGCCCACGACCCGCAGGCCCGCGTTCGCGAAGGCGGACAGCAGTTCGGCCCGGGTCCGTAACCCCAGCCGTTCGGCCAGGTCCGACAGGATCAGCCAGCCCTCGCCCTCCGGTTCGAGATGCTCGCCCAGGCCGTCGAGGAAGGCGCGGAGCATGCGGCTCCCGGGGTCGTAGACCGCGTGGTCGAGGGGCGAGGCGGGCTCGGCCGGCAGCCAGGGCGGGTTGCAGACGACGAGCGGCGCGCGTCCGGGCGGGAAGAGGTCGGCCTCCAGGACGTCGACCCGGCCGGACAGCCCCAGCCGTCGCAGGTTGTCGCGGGCGCAGGCCACGGCGCGCGGGTCCCGGTCGGTGGCCACGACGCGCTCGACGCCTCTGCGGGCGAGGACCGCGGCGAGCACGCCGGTCCCGGTGCCGACGTCGAACGCCCCGGCGCGCGAGACCAGCGGGGCCGCGGCCACCAGGTCGACGTACTCGCCGCGCACCGGCGAGAAGACGCCGTAATGGGGATGGATGCGGTCGTTCAGGGAGGGCACCTCGACGCCTCGCCTGCGCCACTCGTACGCCCCGACGATGCCCAGCAGCTCCCGCAGCGAGGTCACCGAAGCCTCCGTCGCGGGCCCGTAGACCTGCGTGCACGCGCTCCGCACGTCGGGGGCGCGCCGCAGGGGGACGCTGTGGTCCGGGTCGAGCGGCACCAGCAACCGGCCCAGCGTGACGGCCCGCTGGGAGCGAGCCTGCCGGTACTGGTGAAAGGCCCGCGCGGGCGACGACGCAGGCGCGGGGGTGGGTAGGCGGTGGTCGGCGCGGCGGGTCATGGCGCGCAGCAGGCGGCGGGCGGCGTGGAAGTCGCCGCGCCACAGCAGCGCGGTGCCCTCGCAGGCCAGCCGGTACGCCGTGGCCGCGGCCAGGCGCTCGTCGGCGATCACCACGCGGGCGGGCGGCGGCGAGCCGTTCTCCGAACGCCAGCGGGCCGAGCGGGCCTCGCCGTCTTCGGTCCAGCGGATCTCGAGCACTCGGGGCTCCTCATGATCGAACCAGTGATGGCCATGAGAAGCACTTCGACGTGGAGAGGGTCAGCCTGTGGCGGCCTCCCGCGAGGAAGTGCGCGCCGGGGCGTCGCCGAGAACCATGCCGGGCGGTGGGAACGACATGATCAACCTCCTCGCGGTGCTGGGAACCCCCTCATCCTAGCTTCACGGACGGACGTCGAGCGCTGTCAGGTTCCTCCTGACCGCGTTTCAAGGACAGATCGGGTCGAGCCGGAATACGGTGGGCCGTTGACCATCGGCCCACGCCAGCAAGCCCTACGGAGTCTCTCCATGCGTACCGCAGCGGCAGTCCTCTCCTTCGTGCTCGCCCTCGCCCTTCTCCCCGCCCAGCCGGTGACGGCCACTGCGACGGCCACTGTTGCGGCCAGGGCGGCCGCCTCGCCGCTGCCGGGCGGCAAGTCCACGTTCGTCGTCTCGCAGGGCCATCTCCAGGCCGCCTCCCGGCAGAACTGGGTGCGCCTGGGCACCTACCGCTTCGCCGCGAACGGCACGGTGAGCGCCGCCCTGTACCTGTGGTGGCAGCGTTTCCCCAAGGCCAGGCAGCGCACCGGCACCGTGCCCGACCCGAGCTGCACCACCAGGGCCGGCGGCGTCTCGTCGCGGCCGCGCGGCTGCGAGGTGCTGACCGCGGGCGGGTACACGGGTGGCCCGAGCGAGACCCGTACGGGGACGTACACGCTGGCGGGCAACGTGCTCACGATCCGGTGGAAGATCGCCCAGACCTGGACCGAGCAGTGGTACGTGCGCACCTCGCCCGACGGCAGGCTGGCCCGTCTCGACCTCAAGGGCAGCAGCCTGGCCACGCACGGCTACGGCTACGGCAGCAACGCCGCGATCGGCACCCGGCGCGCGATGAGCTCGGTGCGGGCCTTCCCCGGCTCGCTCAGGCAGGACCTGACGAGCTGGGCGAGCGGCACGCTGGTCAACTCGGCGAACCAGCCGTTCGGCCACTCCTCCTTCCGCGCCTGCAAGTCGACCACCTCGTGCCTGACCTACCTGCAGCCGTCCTCGCGGGGGGCGTGCCAGAAGTCGGGCGGCTGCCCCAAGTACGGCGGCGGCACGAAGGCCAATGTCAGCTCCATCCAGTACTACCTGACGACGATCTCCAAGTCCGACCGGCGTGACACGCTGTGGCACTGGTGCACGTGCCTGGCGATGGAGCGCGGCGAGTTCTGCTACACGGGCAACTCGCACGTCAAGCCGCTGATGCAGATCATCGACGACACGGGGGCCTTCCGCGGCTGGGTCGGGGTGGAGGCGTCGTTCTCGACCGGTTCGCGGGCGACGGACATGCTGGCGGTGCTGCGCATCTCCGACTTCCGCTGACAGCAGGGGCCAGAAACCGGGGTCAGGAGCCGGAGCGCAGGTCCTCGGCGGCCTCCTGGTAGGCGCGGGCGGCCCGGTCGAAGTAGTCGTAGAGCACGTCGAGGTGCTCGGCCGGGTAGTCAGCGAGGATGTCGCCGATCTTCTGCCGGACGGGGGCCATGACCGCGTCGAGCTGGGCGGGCCTGCCGACCGGCTCGACGATCACCTTGCGGCGGTCGTCGGGGGCGGGCACGCGGCGGACGTACCCGGCCTGCTCCAGCCGGTCGATCAGCCGGGTGGTCGGGCCGGTGGTCAGGCCGGTGCGGACGCCGAGCTCGCCGGGGGTCATCGGGCCGGCCAGTTCGAGGATGTTCAGGGCGTACAGGTCGGTGGCGCCCAGGCCGCAGGCTTTGGCGCCGGCGTGGCCGTGCAGCATGACCGCGCTCAGGTAGCGGCGGTAGCGCCGGCCGGCGTCCGACGGGTCGGGGGTGTTCGGCACGCGGTCCTCACTTCCTGTCCTCCTTCTTGGGGAAGATAAATCCTCCAAGAAGTAACTTCTTCTGCGAAGTTACCACGCGGGAGACGCGCAGGCGTCCCAGCGCGAGCAGGAGGAGGGTCGTGAGCACCACCGCGGTCAGCAGGACGGCCAGGTTCAGCGGGGTGCGCAGGAAGCCCAGCGCCACGATCAGCGTGGTCGCGCCGCCGGGCGGATGGGAGCTGTCGGTGGCCAGCATGCCCAGCGTCGTGCAGGACAACGCGATCACGACGGCGAGCACCCGGCGCCCGTCGATGTGCCCCAGGTCGGGCGCGGTACGCGTCAGCCCGGTGACGGTGAGGGCCAGGTAGCCCCCGGCGGCGCTGATGGCGTGCCCGGCGACGGTACGGCGGGGAGCGGCGGCCGGCGCCCCCGGCGCGGTGAGCACCAGGTAGATCGTCGGCCCCAGGGACGGGAAGACGAACGGCTGGTGGGCCAGCCAGGCGACCAGGGCGGGCACGCTGATGCACACCGCGGCCCGCCCGGCGACCGCGCACGCCGTGGCGACCCGCGCCCTGATCACCCGCCGCTCCCGCGCCCGGCCGCCGGCCGCCCCCTCCGCGCCTTCCGTTCCTTCCGTTCCTTCCGCGGCGGCTTCGGCGCTCATCGGGGCAGCGCGCCACCGCGGGAGCGGTAGACGATGTACGGCCTGGCCAGGTAGGCGACGGGCGCGGCGAAGGCGTGGACCAGGCGGCTGAACGGCCACAGCGCGAACAGGGCCAGGCCGAGCAGCGTGTGCGCCTGGAACACGAACGGCGCCGAGGCCATGGCGTCGACGTCCGGCTCCAGTTCGAGCAGGCTGCGGAACCACACCGACACGCCGAGCCGGTAGTCGTAGTGGCCGGACGGCCCGAGCAGCGTGGCGACCAGCCCGGCGAGCAGCACGGTGGCCAGCACCGGGTACAGGACGCGGTCGGAGCGGCCGGAGGCCCGGCGCACGGCCCGTACGCGCAGCCGCCGCCACAGCAGCACGCCGAGCCCGATCACGGTGGCCAGCCCGGCCAGCCCGCCGACGACCAGCGCGTTGAGCCGGTACATGGGCTCGCTCACGTGCACCGCCTCGGTGAACCGCTCCGGGACGAGCAGGCCGACGAGGTGACCGGCGATCACGAACAGCAGCCCGAAGTGGAACAGCGGCCCGCCCACCCGCAGCAGGCGGCTCTCGTGGAGCTGGCTGGAGCGGGTGGTCAGCCCGAACCGGTCGTAGCGGTGACGCCAGACGGCCCCGGCGACGAACAACACCAGGACGACGTACGGCAGAACGCCCCACAGGGCGATGTCGAGATGCCTCATCGGCGGACTCCTCCGGGAACCTCGGGCAGGACGGTGAGGCCGACGCGTTCGGCGGGCGGGCCGAGCGCCGTCCGCTCGTCCACGACCCGGCGGTCGGCGGACGTGGCGCGCGGCAGCGTCAGCCGCACGGCCTCCACGACGGCGGCGTAGCGGCTGCGGCGGGCGGTCAGGCCGGCGTGCAGCAGGTCGAGGCCGGGCCGGTGGTCGCGCAACAGCCGGATGCCGGGCCCCGGCACGCGGGCGGCGAACTCCAGCATCACCGGCAGGAAGTCGGGCAGCTCGCCGGCGCCGGGCCGCCAGCCGTGCGCGCGGTAGAGCGTCTTGAGCTCCAGCAGGGACTCGCCGCGCCGGCGGGTGTCGCCGTCGCCGTAGTAGGTCATGTGGAGCGTGCGCCGGCCGCTGCGGTCGAACGTGGACACGTACGCGGCGCCGGCGTCGAGCGCGGGCAGGGCCGCCGCCTCGGCGCAGAAGCCGCGCAGGCGCTCGGCGGCGGCGCCGCCCGTCGCGCCGAGGGCGTCGCGGACCAGGCCGAGGCGGGCGGTCCAGTCGTCGCCCGGGTAGCTCAGGAGCAGGGAGGCGGCCTGGTGGATCAGGCGGGCGTCGTAGCGGTTCACTCGGCCGCCTCGTCCCTGGGCGGGAACAGGCCGTCAGGGGCGCCCTTGCCGTCCCAGTCGAGCAGGTTGACCCGGCCGCGCAGCCGGTCGTCCCTGGTGACGGGGGCGCTGTGGAAGCTCTCGGCGAGCATGCCGGGGCCGCCGGGGGCGTCCAGGCTGCAGCCGGCGTGCCCGGCGGGATCGGCGGGGTCGGCGGGGTCGGTGTGATCGGAGGTGACGTAGGCGGTGGGGATGACGTACCGCTCGTCGTACTTGGCGAGGGCGAGCAGGCGGTACATGCTCTCCAGGTCGGCGGCCCGCAGGCCGGTCCCGGCGGCGATGCCCGGGTCCGGCTCGTCGCCGAGGTTGCGGGCCCGCATGTGGGCGCGCATGGCGGCCAGGCGGTGCAGCGCGGCCTCCACCGGCGCCGGGTCGCCCGCGGTGAACAGCTCGGCGAGGTAGCCGACCGGGATGCGCAGCGAGTCGATGGCGCCGAACAGGTTGCCCGCGTCCTCGCCGTCGTGCCCGGTCTCGGCCAGCGCGTCGACGATGGGCGACAGCGGCGGGACGTACCAGACCATGGGCATGGTGCGGTACTCCGGATGCAGCGGCAGCGCGATGCGGAACTCGGTGATGAGCCGGTGGACGGGCGAGCGGCGGGCCGCCTCCAGCCAGTCGTGCGGGATGCCCGCCGCCTCGGCGGCGGCGACCACCTCGGGGTCGGCGGGGTCGAGGAAGCAGTCGAGCTGCGCCGGGTACAGGTCGCGCTCGTCCGGGACGGCGGCCGCCGCGCCGATGCGGTCGGCGTCGTAGAGCATGACCCCGAGGTAGCGCAGGCGGCCGACGCACGTCTCGGAGCAGACCGTCGGCTCCCCCGCCTCGATGCGCGGGTAGCAGAACGTGCACTTCTCGGCCTTGCCGGTCTGGTGGTTGAAGTACACCTTCTTGTACGGGCAGCCGGACACGCACATGCGCCACCCCCGGCACCGGTCCTGGTCGACCAGGACGATGCCGTCCTCCATGCGCTTGTACATCGCCCCCGACGGGCAGGCGGCCACGCACGACGGGTTGAGGCAGTGCTCGCAGATGCGCGGCAGGTGGAACATGAACGCCCGCTCGTAGTCCAGGCGCACGGTGTCGCTCACCTTGCGCAGGACGACGTCGGCCGACAGCTGCTCCGGGCCGCCGCCCAGGTCGTCGTCCCAGTTCGGGCCCCAGGTGACGGCGGTCGGCCGCCCGTCGATGAGCGAGCGGGGCGGCGCGGTCGGCACGTCGTCGCCGAGCGGCGCGCTGGTGAGGTTGTCGTAGTCGTAGGTCCACGGCTCGTAGTAGTCGTCCAGGCCGGGGAACTCGGGGTTGGCGAAGAGCGTGGCCAGGCGGCGCAGCCGGCCGCCGGCGCGGGGGACCAGACGGCCGTGGCGCAGCCGCCAGCCGCCCCGCCAGCGCTCCTGGTCCTGCCAGCCCCGCGGGTAGCCCTGGCCGGGGCGGGTCTCGACGTTGTTGAACCAGGCGTACTCGGTGCCCGGCCGGTTGGTCCACGTCTGCTTGCAGGTCACCGAGCAGGTGTGACAGCCGATGCACTTGTCCAGGTTCATCACCATGGCGATCTGGGCCATCGGTCGCATCAGTAACGCACCTCCTGATCCCGGCGGCGGACGACGGTCACCGCGTCGCGCTGGTTGCCGGTGGGGCCGTAGTAGTTGGGGGCGAAGGAGAGCTGGCCGTACCCGCCGATCAGGTGGGTCGGCTTGACCAGGAGCTTGGTGAGCGCGTTGTGCACGCCGCCGCGCCGGCCGGTCGTCTGCGACTTGGGCACGTTCACCAGCCGCTCCTGGACGTGGTACATGAACACGGTGCCGGGCGGCATGCGGTGGGAGACGACGGCGCGGGCCACCACGACGCCGTTGACGTTGACGGCCTCGATCCAGTCGTTGTCGGCCACGCCGATCGCGGCGGCGTCCTCGACGCTGATCCAGATGACCGGGCCGCCCCTGGCCAGCGTCTGCATGAGCAGGTTCTCCTGGTACTCGGAGTGGATCGACCACTTGGAGTGCGGGGTGAGGTAGCGCACGTTCACCGCCTTGCCGCCGTCGGGCGCGGCGGGCAGGCACTCCCCCAGCGCGTCGAGGTCGAGCGGCGGCCGGTAGACGGGCAGCTGCTCGCCCAGCTCGGCCATCCAGTCGTGGTCGAGGTAGAAGTGCTGGCGGCCGGTGAGCGTGTGCCAGGGCTTGCGGTGCTCGGTGTTGATGGTGAACGGCGCGTAGCGGCGGTCGTGCCCCTCCGCGCCCGACCACTCGAAGCTGGCCCCGGCGGCCACCGGCCGGTCCTGGGTGTCGGAGAACACCGTGCGGCGCCCGGCGACCGACGCGCCCAGCTCCGACAGCCCCGAGCCGGGCCCGCAGCGCTCGGCGAGCCGGTCGAAGCCCTCGGCGGCGATCCTGCCGTTGGTGGTGCCCGACAGCGCCAGGATCGCCTCGCACAGCTTGACGTCGCTGTCCAGCAGCGGACGGCCCTCGGCCGGGCCGCCGGCGGCCGTGCCGCAGCGCGCGGCCAGCCAGGCCGACTCGGGGCCGGGCCGCACGGTGACGCCCTTGACGGTCATGCCCTGCCGCTCGGCCAGCGGGCCGAAGGCGGCCAGCTTGTCGGCGATCGCGGTGTAGTCCCGCTCGACCAGCGTCACCGCGGGCATGGTGCGGCCGGGCTCGGGCGTCTCGCCGCTCTCGCGCCAGTCGGGGACGCCGCCGCCGGGCTGGGCGATCTCGCCGGGCGTGTCGTGCTGGAGCGCGGTGGCCACCAGGTCGTGGGCGACGTCGAGGCGGCCGGCGGCCAGCTCGCTCAGCTTGCGGGCCAGGGAATGGAAGATGTCGAAGTCGGTGCGGGCCCGCCAGGGCGGGTTGATCGCCGGGGTGAAGGCGTGCACGAACGGGTGCAGGTCGGTGCTGGACAGGTCGTGCTTCTCGTACCAGGTGGCGGCGGGCAGCACCAGGTCGGCGAAGAGCGTCGTGGACGTCATCCGGAAGTCGAGGGCGAGCAGCAGGTCGAGCTTGCCGCGCGGCGCGTCCCGCCAGGTGACCTCCCGCGGGCGGCCGGACGGCGGCGCCTCCTCGGCGGTGGCGTTGTCGGGCGCGCCCAGCAGGTGGCGCAGGAAGTACTCGTTGCCCTTGGCCGAGGAGCCGATCAGGTTGGCCCGCCAGACGGTGAGCACCCGCGGCCAGTTCTCCGGCGCGTCGGGGTCCTCGCAGGCGAACGCCAGCCGCCCGGACTCCACCTCGCCGGCGATCCAGCGGGCCGGGTCGGCGCCGCTGTCGTGGATGCGGCGGCCCAGGTCCAGCGGGTTGGCGGCGAAGGTGGGGTAGCTCGGCATCCAGCCCAGCCGGGCCGACTGCGCCACCAGGTCGAGGGTGTGCCGCCCGGCGAACCGGCGGGGCCCGGCGGGGCTGGACAACGTCCCGGCGGAGAACCGTTCGTAGCGCCACTGGCCGGTGTGCAGGTACCAGTACGGCGTCCCGGCCATCTGGCGGGACGGGCGCACCCAGTCGGCCGCGGTGGACAGCTGCTGCCAGCCGGCCAGCGGCCGGACCTTCTCCTGGCCCACGTAATGGGCCCAGCCGCCGCCGTTGACGCCCTGGCAGCCGGTGAGCAGCAGCAACGTCAGGAAGGAGCGGTAGATGGTGTCGGAGTGGAACCAGTGGTTGGTGCCCGCGCCCATCATGATCATGGCCCGGCCGCCGGTGCGCTCGGCGGTGGCGGCGAACTCCCGGGCGATCCTGATCGCCTGCGCGGCCGGGGTGGAGGTGATGCGTTCCTGCCAGGCGGGCGTGCCCGGGGCGGCGGGGTCGTCGTAGCCGGTGGGCCACCGGCCGGGCAGGCCGGGGCGGGCGACGCCGTACTGGGCCATGAGCAGGTCGAAGACGGTGGTGACGAGCCGGTCGCCGACTCGCCGGACCGGCACGCCCCGGCGGACGACGCCCGGCTCGTCGAAGCGCGGCAGGACCACCTCGGCGCCGTCGCAGCCGGGCGCGTGCAGGGTGAGCAGCGGGTCGAGGTCGCCGAGGTCGAGGTTCCAGCGTCCCTGCTCGGCGCTCCAGCGGTCGCCCAGCGTGCCGTTGGGCGCGACCGGGCGGCCGGTCGCGGCGTCGAGGATCATCGGCCGCCAGCGGGCCGCCTCCTCCTGGCCGCCCAGGTCCGCCGAGGTCAGGAACTTGCCGGGACGCAGCCCGCCGTCGTCGTGCTCCTCCAATCGCACCAGGAAGGGCAGGTCGGTGAAGCGCTTGACGTAGCCGGTGAAGTGCGGGACCTGCCGTTCGGCGAAGAACTCGCGCAGGATGACGTGCCCCATGGCCACGGCCAGCGCGCCGTCGGTGCCGGGATGGGGGTGCAGCCACTCGTCGGCGAACTTGGTGGCGTCGGAGTAGTCGGGCGAGACCACGATGACCTTCTGGCCCCGGTAGCGGGCCTCGGTGACCCAGTGGGCGTCGGGGGTGCGGGTGACCGGGACGTTGGAGCCCCACAGCATGAGGTAGGCCGCGTCCCACCAGTCGCCCGACTCCGGCACGTCGGTCTGGTCGCCGAAGACCTGCGGCGAGGCCACGGGCAGGTCGGCGTACCAGTCGTAGAAGGACAACATCGGCGCGCCGATCAGCGACATGAACCGGGCCCCCACCGCGTGCGAGGCCATCGACATGGCCGGGATCGGCGAGAACCCGGCGACCCGGTCGGGCCCGTACGTCATGAGCGTGTGCACGTGGGCCGCCGCGGCGATCTCCAGCGCCTCGTCCCACTCGATGCGGACCAGGCCGCCCTGGCCGCGCGCCGACTGGTAGCGGTGGCGTTTGCGGGGATCGGTGGTGATCTCGGCCCAGGCCGCGACCGGGTCGCCCAGGCGCGCCCTGGCCTCCCGGTACAGCTCCACCAGGACGCCGCGGGCGTGCGGGTAGCGCACCCGGGTGGGCGAGTAGGTGTACCAGGAGAAGGCGGCGCCGCGGGGGCAGCCGCGCGGCTCGTACTCGGGGCGGTCGGGGCCGACGCTGGGGTAGTCGGTCTGCTGGGTCTCCCAGGTGATCAGGCCGTCCTTGACGTAGACCTTCCAGGAGCACGAGCCGGTGCAGTTGACCCCGTGGGTGGACCGCACCACCTTGTCGTGCGCCCACCGGCGCCGGTACGGGGAGTCGTTGACCTTGTCCTCGCCGCGGTACACCGCCCGCCGGTCGGGCGTGGTGTCGGCGCGCAGCAGGTGGGTGCCCGCCGCCAGCAACCGGGCGGCCGCCGTGTCGGCGGCGCGTTCGGCTCGTGTCAGATGCATGCGTATTCCGCCAGGCACGACACATGACCTCCTCGCATGGAGATGATGCATTCGGGTATGCGCGCCGGCCCGGCCGGGACGCGGCCCTCTCCCTGCGCCCGGAAACCGGCGAATCGACTGAAAGTAAAGGCGTGCAGTCAGACGACTGTTTCTAGCATGCGACAGTGTCCATATGGAATCTGTTAGTTCCGCGAGAAGGTTTCGCCGCCTCCGAAAACACAATTAAGTCTTTTGACCGAAATTTCGCGAAATAAGGGGAAATAGCGGCTGATATTGGCGGATCAGGCGGTCAGGAGTCGGCCGCCTCGGTCAGCCGCCGCAACACGCGGACGAGCGTCGTGCGGTCGTCCGGGGCCAGTTTCTCCAGCGCCTGGCCGATGCGCTGCCGCCGCGCGGCGCGCAGCCGCTCCAGCACCTCCCGGCCGGCCGGGGTCGTGGTGATGCGGATCTCCCGGCGGCTGTGGGCGGCCGGAGCCCTGCTCAGCAGGCCGGCGGTGTCCAGGCGGTCGACCACCCGGCCGGCCGCCGACAGCGACATGTCCAGGCGACCGGCCAGGGAGCGGAGGTTCATCGGGCCGTGCCGGTCGACCGCCAGCAGCACCCGCAGCCGGGGCACGGACAGGTCGCCCAGCGCGGCCATGGCGTCGAGCGTCGCCTCCACCAGCACCAGGGACGCGTCCTCGATGTGCCATGCCGAGTCGTCCATGACCGCACCTTCGAGCGGTGTCGTGGAGCGGCCGGGGAATACCGAAGCCGCTGGTCCGACATTTTCCCACATAACGGGCCATCCATTCATCACTCCGCCGACGGCCGAAAGGAAAGTCCTAGCAGGCGGCCCGCCCTTGACGCACCCCGGCGGGCACGGGCCCGGACGATGCCGCCGTCCGGCGGAGCGACGTTGTTCACCCCCCATGACAGTGCTTTTCCCGTGAGGTTTTCACATGGTGATGAATTGCGGGCCCTCAGGGACGCCGTCCGGGTTCGTCGACCAGGCCGGTGCCGAGCTGGGCCGTCCAGGTGACCGGGGTGCCGGCGGGCACGTCGGCGCTGCCTCCCGTCCACGTGAAGGCGCGGTCGGTCACGCTGACGCCGTAGGTGCCCAGGAAGCGGTAGTCGGCGGGGCTGAGGATGAGGTCGTAGCGGGCCCAGTCGCCGGTGTAGCTGAAGGCGACGCCGCGCCGGCCGGCGGCGTCGACCGCGTCGGGGGTGACCTGCACGCCCTCGATGCCCGACAGGGCGCGGAACAGCGCGGCCCGCACCCGCGGCGGGAGCGCCTGCTCGTCCATCAACTGGTAGATCGCCTGGAAGAGCCGCTCGTTCATGGGAGTCGGCGGGTCGCCGGCCGACGACTCGAGCGGGCGCAGCGCGGCCCTGAGCCGGTCGGTCACGGTCTGTGCGGTGACGGGCTCCACGGCCAGGTCGGCGGCGCCGACGCCGGGGTGGGTGTACTGGACGAGGAGCTCGCCCTTGTCGTCGTACCAGGCGATCTTCTTGCCGTCGACGCTCGTCCACACCTCGGAGGTGATCCGCCTGCCCGTGTCGACCCCGTACCCGCTGTAGGCGCCGGGTGCGGCGCTCAGTCCCTTGACGTAGAGCCACTGGTCGCCGCGGGCGCCCGGGTCGGGGGCGCCCTCCGCCGCGCCGGCGGCCCATTCGCTCAGCTCCCGCACGCTCGCCACCGGTGCGGCGCCGGGCGCACGGGTGGCGGCCCAGCCGAGGCCCGCCAGGACGGCCAGGACGAGCGCCGTCGCGAGCCGCCACACCGGACGCGCCGGGCGCCGCCGGGGCGGCGCGGGCGTCCGTAGCGCGGTCAGCAGCCTGGCCCGGGCCGCGCCCTCCGCCTGCGGCGTCATCTCCGGGACGGAGCGGCGCAGTCGCCGCACCGCGTTCAGGTCGTCCATCAGTTCTCCTCCTCCGCGGGAAGCACGGCCTTGATCTTCTTGCGCGCGCGGTGCATGCGGGAGCGCGCGGTTCCCGCCGGGATGCCCAGGGCCTGCGCGGCCTCCTCCAGGCTCATGTCCTCCCACGCGACGAGCAGCAGGACGTCGCGGTCGCCGGGCGACAGCGCCGCCAGCGCCGCCAGCAGCCGGCGCTCCTCGCCCTGGGCCGCGACGCGCCGGGTGACGACGTCCCCGAGCGGCTCGGGCAGCGGCTCCGCCCCGGTACGGCTCAGCGCCCGCAGGAGCCGTTCCTCGTCGCGCCGGTGCCGGGCGATCAGCTTGGTGGCGATGCCGTACAGCCAGGGCCTGGCCAGGCGGACGGCGGGATCGTAGGACGCGCGGCGGCGGAAGGCGGCCAGGAACGTCTCCGCCACGATGTCGTCGGCGGCCTGCGTGCCGAGCCGGCGCGCGACGTAGAGGTGGATCTGCCGGGCGTGGCGGTCGAACAGCGTGGCGAACTGTTCGGGGTCGTCCCGGGAGCGGAGGATCACCTCCGCGTCGTCCTGCTCCGAGAGGTTCTGCAGGGTCACATCATTCCTTCCACGGGGACGGCGGTCATCTCGCTGTCTCCCGCAGGCCGCATCATCGTTCACGGCGGGGGCGGGCAGGCCGCGAGGGCCGTCCGGTGGAAGGTCAGGGGATGCGGGCCACGGCTCCGTAGTTGCCGGACGAGGCGGGGGCGTCCGCGCAGGCCGGGTCGTCGTCGGCGGCGGGACGCCACTCGGGCACCCACACCAGGCCCGGCTCCAGCAGGTCGAGACCGTCCAGCAGGTCCGCGACCTCGGCGCGGGTGCGCACGTTCAGGCCGGGCAACGTCATGGCCAGCATGCCCCGCACGGCCGGGGCCAGCTCCCCCGGCACGCCGTCGAACGTGATGTGCAGCAGCCCGAGGAAGCTGCCCTCGGGCACGGCGTGCCGCAGCCGCTTGACGACGGTGCGGGCGCATTCGTCGTCAAGGCTGTGGGCCGACAGCAGCAGCACGGCGATCGGCCGATCCCAGTCGAGGAACGTCTGCACCACCGGGTCGCCGAGCATCTCGTCCATCTCCCGCACGTCGCCGTCGACCACGCGCACCAGGTCGCAGAACGGCTCGATGGTGGCCTGGGCCAGCGTCAGGGCCATCGGGTCGCTCTCGACGTACACGACGCGGACGTCCGGGCCGGGCGAGGTCAGGCGGGCCACCTCGTGCAGGCGGCTGCCGCCCGAAGGGCCGTTCGGCACGCCGCTCCCCACGATCATGAATTGGTCCACGCCCTCGACGGCGGCCAAATGACCGATCACTCGCGTCAGGTATTCAAGAACGGCACGGGCCGCGGTGGTGGCGACGGGAGTTACTTGATCGAAATGGCGAACCAGGTCCCGGTCGGCGAGGAAGTTGTTCTTCCCGCCCGCGGCGGCGTCAAGTATCCGCGTGATCCTGGCGTGCGCCGTGCCAAGCCTGGCCAAGTTGCGGACAGCACGCTGGCGCATGAGCGTTGCCCCTTTCCCCTCGCCGCCACCTTCTTGCGGTAGGCGATCTTTGGACTTCACTCGTGACTCAGACCATATGTTCCAACAATTCCAGTTAATGACAATGGGGCAGACCGGTTATTTCGGGAAATGTTTGTTACCAGAACTTCCGGGCTAGATCATCGGGCCGCCGTCCGCGCGTAGGATCGGCGGATCGACAGGGAGGTGGCCGTGGCGGAGGAGCATGCCGCACCGCTGGCCGGGATGCGGGTCGTGGAGCTGTCCAGCTTCGTCGCCGCGCCGCTCGGCGGGATGACGCTGGCCCAGCTCGGGGCGGAGGTCGTCCGGGTCGATCCGGTCGGCGGCGGGCCCGACGCGCGGCGCTGGCCGCTCGCGCCCTCCGGCCGCAGCCTCTACTGGGCGGGGCTGAACAAGGGCAAGCGCTCGGTCACCGTGGACCTGCGTTCGGCCCGGGGGCGTGCGCTGGTCGCCGAGCTGGCCGTCGCGGCGGGCACGGTGCTCACCAACGCGCCGCCCCGGGCCGGGCTGTCGTACGAGGAGCTGGCCGGGCGTCGTCCCGATCTGGTGTACGCGCGGCTGCTCGGCCACCGCGACGGCCGTCCCGCCGTGGACTACACGGTCAACGCCGGGCTCGGCCTGCCGTACGCGACCGGCCCCGCCGGCCACGACGGCCCGGTCAACCACGTGCTGCCGGCCTGGGACGTCGCCTGCGGCCTGTACCTGGCCGTGGGCCTGCTCGCGGCCGACCGCCACCGGGCCGCGACCGGCCGGGGACGCCGCCTCGACGTGGCCCTGCACGACGTCGCCCTGGCGACCATGGGCAACCTGGGCCTCCTGGCCGAGGCCCAGCTCGGCGGCGCCGGCCGGCCGCGCATCGGCAACGACCTCTACGGCGACTTCGGCCGCGACTTCGCCACCGCCGACGGGCGGCGGCTCATGGTCCTGGTGCTCACCGAACGCCACTGGCGCGACCTGGTCGCCGTCACCGGGCTGTCGCGCGTGGTGTCGGCGCTGGAGGAGGCGCTGCCCGCCGACTTCCGCTCCGAGTCCGACCGCTACGTCCACCGGGAGGCGCTGGGCGGGCTGCTCGCGCCGTGGTTCGCCGCGCGCACGGCGGCCGAGGCCGAGGAGGGGCTGAAGGGCACGTCGGTGCTCTGGTCGCGGTACCGGACGCTGGCGGAGCTGGCCGCCGGCGGGGCGGCGGCGCTGCGCGCGGAGCCGCTGATGGCCCCGCTCGACCAGCCGGGCGTCGGCCCCCACCTGGCCCCGGGCGGCCCCCTGCTCCTGGACGGCCGCCAGACCCCGCCGTCGCCCGCGCCCGAGCTGGGCGAGCACACCGACGCGGTGCTGGGCGAGCTCCTGTCCCTGTCCCCGGCACAGGTGGCCGCCCTGCGCGCGGAGGGCGTGGTCGGCTGACCGCGATTTGGTCATGACCGAAACCGTGGTTACGGGCCCGAAAGATGAGAAGTCGCGGGAGCGCTCCCAACACGCCGAAACACCCGCCGAGCTGGTCTTACCTGAAGACGATCCAAGTTTCACCTAGAAAGCGCCGGACAGAACACTGCCCGCCCGGACTTCCCGCCCGGACTTGACATCGCAGGCAGGCCCTTTGCGGTCCCCCTTGTCCTGCATCGTTCCACCGACTGCGCCATAACCCCTGACCTGGGCTTTCAGGCCGACACTACTGTTAGTCAGCAGGCCCGCAAGTTCCGGTGGGTCCGTTATCCGATATTGCGGTGGCCGCCGCCGGGACAGGTGACATACTGCGTTGGGAGCGCTCCCGTGACCCTTCGATGACGCCCACGAGGACCGGTAGTGAACCATCCCGACCCCCTGCTCGACGCCCCGCGCCCCTGGGCCGCCCACATCTGGTGGATCGCCCTGGCCGTCGGCGCGGCCGGCTTCGCCTTCGTCTGGCTGGCCACCCCGCACGCCCGCGAGATCGACGCCGCCTGGCAGCTCGCCGCCAAGCTGCTCGCCTTCGCCTGCCTGTGCTGCGCGATCGCGTTCTTCCCCTGGGTGTCGCCGCGCCTGCACTGGTTGCTGTACGCGCCGTTCGTGTTCCTGACCGGCTACCTCATCCCGAGGATCAGCTGGTTCTACTACGGCGACGGCGCGCGGGCACACGGCGACGACTTCTACACGCACCTTTACCTGCTGCTCTACCCGGGGATCGTGCTGACGGCCGCCGCCGCGTACCGGATCGGGGGCGGCTCGCCGGGCCGCTGCCTGAAGATCATGGCGAGCGGGGTGCTGATCGTGTTCTCCGGCTTCCTGGACGTGATGTGGCAGGTGGTCAACCCGGTCGAGATCCCCGACCGGATCGACGCCCCGCACATCAACCTGTTCACCGGCGGGCCGATCCCGTTCTGGGGGGCGGTCGTGTTCACGCTGGCGCACGTCCCGGTCGTCGCCGGGGTCAACCTGCTGCCCCTGGACCGCTGGATCGGGCGCCTGACCGGGGTCGGCGCCGACACGGACGCCACCCGGAGGAGGTGACCCCTTGCCGAACAGGCCGGCCGTCGACGTCTCCGTGGCGGCACCCGCGTACAACGAGGCGGACAACATCGCGGCGGCGGTGACGGAATGGCGGGAGTACCTGGAGCGCCACCCGGGGGTGGCCACGTGGGAGATCGTCGTGTGCGACGACGGCAGCTCCGACGCCACCGGGCCGATCCTGCGCGAACTCCAGGAGGACTGCCCGCAGCTCGTCGTCGTCACCTTCGCGCGCAACCGGGGCGCGGGGGCCGCCATCGCCGCGGCCGTCGCGCGCACCCGGCTGGACTGGGTGGTGCTGCTCGACTCCGACGGCCAGTTCCCGATCGCCAACCTCGACGCGTTCCTGGAGCGCATCCGGGCCGGCGGCGGGCCGGCCTTCTCGGGGGCGCGGGTCAGGAAGGCCGACAGCCTGCCGTACCGGTGGGGGTCGGCGGCCAGCGGCGCGGTCAGCAACCTGCTGCACCGCACCCGCTACCGCGACTTCAACTCGATCTTCAAGGTGGTGCGCGGCCCGCTGTTCAGGGCGCTGCCGCTGGAGTCGGCGGGGATGAACTGCTCCACCGAGATCACCGCCCGCGTGGCCGAGCTGGGGCACGTGTGGGAGGAGCTGCCGATCGAGCACCGCGAGCGCGGCGGCGGCAGCCGGGGCTGGCGGTTCTGGCGCGGGGCGCGCGACCGGGCGCTGTTCGTCGGCTACCTCGGGCTGCGCCGCTGGTTGCTGCGCCGGGGCGTGCTGCGGGCGCCGCTCGCGCCGTTCCCGCTGGGCCGCTCCCCGCTGGAGGAGGTGCGGTGAGCACGGTGACGCGCAGGGTGTCGGTGGCCCTGTTCGGCGGCGGGCGCGGCGGCGCCGGCATCGCCCGCGCGCTGTTGCGCACCCCGGGGACGAGCCTGTCGCTGCTGGTCAACGGGTACGACAACGGGCTGTCCACGGGCGCGCTGCGCCGCTGGCTGCCGGGCATGCTGGGCCCGTCCGACTTCCGCAAGAACCTGCTGCTGCACCTCGACCCCGGCGACCCGCGCCACACGCTGCTGGAACGCCGGCTCCCGCCCGGCGCCACCCCGGCCGACCTGGACGCGCTGATCGGCGACGTCGCCGCGGCGGGCCCGGCGGAGGCGGCGCGGGAGCTGCGGGTCGTCGCCGGCCGCCTGGCCGCCCGGCCGGGCGGGCTCGACCTGGCCGACTGCGCGCTGGGCAACCTGGTGTTCGCCGGGGCGTACCTGCGGCTGGGCGAGGACTTCAACGCGACCGTCCGGGCGTGCGCCCGCACGTTCGGCTCGCCGGTGCGGCTGCTGAACGTGACCGGCGGCGAGAACGCGTTCCTCGTCGCGCTCAAGCAGGACGGCCGGGTGCTGGCCGACGAGGCCGACATCGTCGCGCCGCAGGACGGCGTGCCCATCACCGGCCTGTTCCTGCTGCGCGAGCCGCTGTCGGCGGCCGACCGCGCCGCGCTGGCGGGACGCCCGGCCGAACGGGTGCGCGAGCTGCTGGCCCGCCGGTCCGCCGTGGTGACGCCGAACCCCGAGGCGCTGCGGGCCCTGGCCGGGGCCGACCTGATCGTGTACGGCCCCGGCACCCCCCACTCCTCGCTGCTGCCCAGCTACCTGACCCCGGGCCTGGCCGAGGCCCTGTCCGGAAGCGGGGCCGCGGCCAGGGTGTTCGTCGTGAACGTCGGCGGCGACCACGACGTCCAGGGGCTGACGGCCACCGACCTGGTGGACCGCACGCTGGCCTACCTGGGCGACCCGGGCAACGAGCGGGCCACGATCACGCACGTGCTCAGCGGCCGGGGCGCGGGCGCTCCCGCCGTGCCGGCCCGCGTGCTGGAGCGGGGCTCGTGGGCGGGGGCGCGCTGGATCAGCGCCGACCTGGAGGACCCGGCCCGGCCCGGCGCCCACTGCGGCCCGCGTACGGCCGAGGCGCTGCTCGCGGTGCTCGGCGAGGCGTCGCTGGCGCGGGCCGGGTGAGCCGGATGCTGCCCTGGACGGTCTGGCTGTGCGACCTCGACGGCACGCTGGTGGACTCGGCCCCCGCGCACGAGGCCGCCTTCCGCCACGCCCTGGCCGAGCACGCGCCCGGCGCGCTGGAGACCTTCCGCTACGCCGACCACGCGGGCGCGAGCACCGCCGCGGTGGCCGCCCGGCTGACCGGCGACCCGGCGGCGGCCGGCCGGCTGGCGCGGCACAAGCAGCGGCTCTACCGCGGCTACGTCGAGGCGGGCCTGGTGCGGCCGTTCCCCGGCGCGCGCCGCCTGCTGGCCGCGCTGGGCGCGGCGGGCCGGGCCGCGTACCTGGTCACGGGCGGCAGCCGGGCCTCGGTGGAGCGGGTGCTGGCCGCGTGCCCGCTGCCGGTGCGCGGCGTGCTGACCGCCGACGACGTGCCGGTGAGCAAGCCCGACCCGGGGTTCTACGCCGCGGCCTGCCGCCGCTGGGGCGTGCGCCCGGCCGCGGCCGTGGCGCTGGAGGACTGCGCGCACGGCGTGGCGTCGGCCGTCGGCGCCGGGCTGGCGACGCTGCACGTGCACACCGCCGAGCCCGCGCCCGGCGCGGTCGCGGCCCCTGACCTGGACCACATCGTGTCCCTGCTGGAGAGGTGATCGGCGACGTGAGTGAACGGCGGGTGTGCGCGGTGATCCCGGCCGCCGGACGCGGGACGCGGCTCGGCCACGACCTCCCGAAGATCATGATCAGCCTGGCCGACGGCGTCACCGTGTGGGACGTCCTGCACCGGCGGCTGCGCCCGGCGGCCGGGCACGTGCACGTGGTGGTGTCCCCGGCGGGCGCGGGGCCGTTCGGCGAGCTGGTGGCGGGGACGCCCGGGGTGTCGGTGAGCGTTCAGGAGCGGCCGACCGGGATGGGCGCGGCGATCTTCGGCGCGGCCGGGCACTGGGCCGGGTACGAGACGATCCTGGTGGTCTGGGGCGACCAGGCGAACCTGTCGGCGCGGACCGTGCGCCGGGTCGTCGCCGCCCATCCGGGCGAGGGGCTGACCCTGCCGCTGGTGCCGATGGACGACCCGTACGTGGAGTACGAGCTGGCCGGGGGCGAGCTCGTCCGGGTGCGGCAGTCGCGCGAGGGCGAGGCGTGCCGGCCGGGCGGGCTCAGCGACATCGGGGTGTTCTGCCTGGCCACCGCGGGCCTGCGGGAGGCGTGGGAGCGGTACGCGGCGGGCGCGGCGCGCGGCGCGGCCACCGGCGAGGTGAACTTCCTGCCGTTCCTGGCGCATCTGTCGCGGGCCGAGGGATGGCCGGTGACGGTCGTGCCGGTGACCGACCCGGCCGAGGCGCGCGGCGTCAACACGGCCGACGACCTGGAGTTCGCCCGGCGGGCGTACGCGCGGTGCACGGGCTGAGTGGCCGCGCGGCGGACCTCGTCCGTGGGCACCGGTGGGCGGCGGGGCCGACGCTGGTGAGCACGGCGGCCAGCGGCCTGGCGGCGGCCACCACGCTGGTCGTCGCGCGGGGCGCGGGGGCGAGCGCGTTCGGCCGGTTCACGGTGGTGTTGTCGATCGCGTTGATCGTCACCGTGGTGATGTTGACGAGCCTGCACTACGTCGTGCTCCAGGAGCTGCCGCGGGCCGCGCCGGGCGAGCGTCCTGCGCTGGTCACGACGGCGCTGGCGGCGACGCTGGCGATGAGCGCCGGGCTGGCCGCGCTGGGCCTGCTGGCCGCCCCGCTGCTCACGCCCGCGCTGAACGTGGACGTCCCCACATTGGCCTACGGGCTGGCGCTGGCGGCGTCGATGACGGTCAACCAGCTCGCGGACGGGTTCCTGCGGGGGCTCGGCCGGTTCGCGCTGGTGGCCCGGCTCAAGCTGGCGGTCGCGGTCGCCTACCTGGGCGCCGCCTGCTTCTGCCTGCTGGTGCTGGGCATCAGGGACGCCGGGCCGTACCTGGTCGCGCTGATCGCGACGAACGCGGCGTTCGCGGTGGTGGCGACGGCGGCGGCCGGGGTGCGGCCGCGGGCGTTCTCGGCGCGGCTGGCCGGCTCGCTCTACCGGCACGGCGCGTACGTGACGGCCGTCGCCGCGCTGACCGGCCTGCTGTTCGGCGTGGACGTGCTCTACCTGAACCACTGGGCGGCCCCGGCCGACGTCGGCGTGTACGCGGTCTACAACGGCTTCCCCAAGCGGCTGCTCGGCGTGGTGTTCACCGACGGCGTGCTGCTGGTGCTGCTGCCCAGGATGGCGACCGCCGACAAACCGCTGCTGATGCGGCGGATCGCCCGGCTGGTCCCGGCCGTGGCGGGGGCGACGGCGGTCTTCTCCTTCGCCGCGAGCACGGTGTTCTTCCTGCTGATGGGCGGCGAGTACCCGTACTCGACCGGGCTGATGACGCTGTCGGCGCTGGGCATCGGGGCGCACACGGCGTTCAACCTGTACTCGGTGGCGCTGTCCATGGACGGGGTGCGCGGCGCCCGCGTGCTGATCGGCTGCCTGCTCGTGAGCGCGCCGGTCGCGCTCGCCGTGCCGGCCTGGTGCGTCCGGTGGCACGGGGTGGCCGGCGGCCTGGCCGGGTTCGCGCTGGTCAACCTCCTCCTGCTGGCCGTCGTGGCCGTGACGGCCGCGCGCGTCTACCTCAAGGACCTGTCATGAGAATCGCCTGCGTGGTCAACCAGTTCCCGCCCAACGTCACGGCGGGGCTCGGCCGCTACGTCGAGCTGATCACCCCGTGGCTCGCCCGCGAGCACGAGCTCACCGTCCACACGCTCAACGTCGGCGACCTGCCGGTGGACGAGCGCGTGGACGGCGTCACCGTGCACCGGCCGCGCGTCCGGCTGCCCGGCGCGCGCGGGCGGCGGCTCAACCGCACCCGTCGCGCCGAGTTCCTGCTGCTGGCCGCGCAGGTCGTGGTCAGCGACTGGCGGTACGTGCGGCGGCTGCGCCGCGGCGCGCGGCCGGACCTGGTCGCCGTGCACGACTCGACGAACTTCCTGGCCGCCCTGCTCTGCCACCACCTGCTGCGGCTGCCGGTGGTCCTGCACGTGCACACCACCGAGTACGGCGTGGCCGCGCAGCGCAGCATCCGCGACCCGCTGAACCTGTTCGCGGCGCTGGAACGCCACCTGGCCCGGATCTCGCGGCGGGTGGTGGTGGCCACGCCCGAGGTGCGCGAGCAGCTTCTCGCCGCGGGGTGGCGGCGTACGCCCGTCGACGTGGTGCCGCTCGGCGGCACGTACGAGCGGGTCGTCGCCGATCCGGCCTTCGACCGGGACGCGCTGCGGCGGGGCGCGGCGGCGCTGCGGCGGCGGCTGGGGTTGTCCGAGCGGGACAAGGTGCTGCTGTTCATCGGCAGGATCGAACGCCAGAAGGGCGTCTACCAGTTGCTGGAGGCGATGCGGACGGCGTCGGCCGCCGTGCCGGGGCTGCGGCTGCTGATCGTCGGCGAGGGGGACGAGGTGGGCGTCCGGCGCATCGTGGCCGCGACCGGGCTGCGCGGGCGGGTGCTCACCTCGGGCCGCTTCGTCACCGGCCGCGAGCTGCTGGAGTACTACGAGCTGGCCGACGCGTGCGTGTTCCCCTCGCTGTTCGAGCCGTTCGGGCTGGTCGCGACCGAGGCGATGGCCCTGGGACGGGCGACGCTCCTGGGCGACGGCTTCTCCCGGATCTTCCTCGGGGACGACCCGGCGCGGCCCGCGGCGCGGTTCGTCCGGGCCGCCGAGCCGGCCGACATCGCGCGCGGGATCGTCGACGTCATGTCGGACGAGGCGCTGCGGCGGTCGCTGGGCGAGCGCGGCGAGCGGTTCGTCCGCGAGAGCCTGAGCTGGGAGCGCGCGGCGGCGGCCACGACCGCGGTCTACCGGGCGGCGCTCAAGCCGCCCGCCTCCTAGAGGGTCAGGCCGGGCCGCCCCGCAGCACGCGCAGGGAGCCGACGGCCAGGCCGGTGACCAGCACCACGTGCACGGCCAGGTGCACGGCCATGAAGTAGGCGGTGAAGGCCGGGCCGCGCTCCCGGTGGACGAACCGCAGCAGCTCCGGATCGGCCACCACGAACCACCCGACCAGCACGACGGGCACCGCGAACAGCGCCGGCGCGAACAGGCCGAGCGGCAGGCAGGCCAGCGCCAGCGCGCAGGCGAGGATGCCGGCCCGGCTGTTGGCGTTCTCCGGCTTGGCCGCGCCCCGCCTGGCCGTGGCCAGCGCGAGCGGGATCAGCGGCAGCGCCCGCCGCCACTGCTCCGACAACACGGGCAGGAAGCGGTGGCCCTCGTCGTGTCGGCCGGCCACGGCGTCGGTCAGCACGATCCGGGTGTGGACGGCCAGGCGGCTGCTGTACTCGACGTCCTCGCAGTCGCGCAGGCTCTCGTCGAGCCGGCCGGCCCGGGTCAGCACGTCACGGCGGATGGCGGCCAGGGCGAACACGACACTGTTGACCTCGCCCAGGTGCCGGCGGCGCCAGTGGACCTGGTGCAGCAGCCGGTACCACTCGACCGGGCCGTCGTCGATCAGCGGCTCGGTGTCGTAGACGCCGTGCACGCAGCCGACGCCCGGATCGGCCTCCAGGATCGCGACGGCCTGCGCGACCGCGTCGGGCCGCAGCGCCACGTCGCTGTCCAGGAAGAAGATCACCTCGCCGGTCGTGTGCTCGACGCCGGCGTTCCTGGCCGCCGACACGCCGCGGTTCTCGGGCAGGCGCACGACCCGGCAGCCCAGCTCCTCGGCGAGGGCCGCCGAGCCGTCGGAGCCGGCGTCGTCGACGACCACGATCTCGTCGGGCAGGCGGGTCTGGGCCAGCACCGACTCCAGGCACAGGCGCAGGGTCCTGGCCGCGTTGTAGCACGGCACGATCAGCGAGACCGTCGTCACGAGCGTTGCCCTCCGGCGAGTTCCCCGGTCGCGGTCACCACGGCCCGCGGCCCTGCTCCATGATCTCGCACGGACCCCCGTCTCAGCCAGTCATGATCCCGCCGAGCACGTCGTCCAGGGTGACGACGCCGAGCACCCGTCCGGACTCGTCGGCGACCGCGGCGAGCTGGGCGCGGCGGGCGCGCATGACGGCCAGCACCTGGGCCAGGGTGGCGGTGGCGGGCACCTGCGGCAGGGCGCGCACGGGCAGCGGCTCGGCGGCGCCGTGGCCGTTCAGCGCGTCCAGGACGTGCAGGTAGCCGCGCAGCTCGGCGGGGTCGGCGCCGTGCACGGGGAAGCGGGAGTGGCCGTGGCGGCCGGCGTACCGTTGCAGGCCGGCGCTGTCGATGGTCTCGGGCACGCTGACGACCTCGCTCATCGGCACCATTACCGAGCCGACCGGGCGGGCGTGCAGGGCGAGGGTGGCGATCAGGCGGTCGCGCTCGTCCTGGCGGAGCAGGCGGTGGCGGCGCGACTCCTCGATGAGCACGGGCAGCTCGCCGGAGGTGTAGACGGTACGGACCTCCTCGGCGGAGGGGACGCGCAGCAGCCGCAGCACCACCCCCGCCATGGCCTTGACCAGCGTCAGCACCGGCCGGGTCGCCCTGGCCAGCACGAACAGCGGCGGCACCAGCCACAGCGCGGCCACGTCGGGCGCCGACAGCGCCAGGTTCTTCGGCACCATCTCACCGATGATCACGTGCGCCGCGACCACCAGCAGCAGGGCCACCGCGAAGGCGATCGGATGGACCAGCCGCTCGGGCAGCCCTGCGGCGGCCAGCAGCGGCCCGACCGCGCCGGCCACCACCGGCTCCCCGGCCGCGCCGAGCACCAGCGAGGCCAGCGTCACGCCGAGCTGCGCCGCCGCCAGCATGGTGGGGACGGCGTTCATGGCGGCGAGCACGGCCTGCGCCCGCCGCGACCCCTCGCGCGCCCGCGGCTCGATCAGGGTGCGGCGGGCGGAGATGAGCGCGAACTCCGCGCCCACGAAGAAGCCGTTGACGGCCAGCAGCAGCACGATGACCAGCCCTTGGACGAGGCTCACCGGCGCTCCCCCGCCGGGCCCGGCGCGGTCAGCGTGACCTGCTCGACCCGGCGTCCCCGCATGGTCTCCACGCGCAGGACCCACTCGCGGACCACCACCTCGTCGCCGGGGTCCGGGATGCGGCCGAGCGCGGCCAGCACCAGCCCGGCGAGCGTCTCGTAGGGGCCCTGCGGCATGCGGAAGCCGGTGCGCTCCTCGACCTCGTCGGCGCGCAGCAGGGCCGGCAGGTGCACGGAGGCGCCCGGCGCGAGCAGCACGGGCGAGGGCTCGTCGGACTGCTCCTCGGGCAGGTCGTACTCGTCGGCGATGTCGCCGATCAGCTCCTCCGCCAGGTCCTCGACGGTGACGACGCCGGCCAGGCCGCCGTACTCGTCGATCACGACGGCCATCTCGGCGCGGGCGGCGGCCAGGCGCTCCTGCACGACCTCCAGCCGCAGCGTCTCGGGCACCTGGAGGGCGGGCCGGGCGATCGCGGCCACCGGGGTCGTGTCGCGTTCGGACGGCGGCACCGCGCAGGCGCCGGGGACGCTGGCGATGCCGAGGATGTCGTCGCGTTCCGCGCCGCAGACCGGGATGCGCAGGTGGCGGCGGCTCCTGGCCAGCTTGAGGAAGTCGGCGACGCTGGTGGCGCCGGGGACGGTCACGCAGTCCGTACGCGGGGTCATGGCCTCGGCCGCGGTCTTGCCGCCGAAGCGCAGGGCCCGCTGGAGCATGGCGGCGGTGCCGGGCTGGAGCACGCCGGCCTCGGCCGACAGGCGTACCAGGAGGCCCAGCTCCTCGGGCGAGCGGGCGGAGGCCAGCTCCTCCTGCGGCTCGGCGCCGAGCCGTCGGACGATCGCGTCGGCCACCGCGTTGCACAGCCGGATCAGCGGCCCGCACGCCGCCGAGAACGCCCGCTGCGGCGGCGTCGCCAGCCGGGCCACCGCGAGCGGCCTGGACAGGGCGGCGTTCTTGGGCACCAGCTCGCCCAGCACCATCTGCGCCACCGTGGACAGCGCGATCGCCAGCACGACCGGCGCCGCCGGGACGCCGCCGAGCAGCGGGTCGAGCAGGTCGGCGATGGCGGGCTCGGCCACGACGCCGAGCAGCAGCGAGGTGACGGTGATGCCGAGCTGGGCGCCCGACAGGTGGAACGACAGCCGTTGCACCGCGGCCTCGACGCCCTGGGCGCCCCGGTCGCCGTCCTCGGCGAGCTGGCGGACCTGGCCGCGTTCGACGGTGACGAGGGAGAACTCGGCCGCGACGAAGATGCCGTTGGCCAGGATCAGGGCCAGGGCCGCGAGCAGCTGGACGGCGTCGAGGAGCACGTCAGCCCGGGCCCTCGGGTAACGCCGCGGGCGGCCGGTCGTACTCAGACTCCACGGGCGAAAGCTAGCATCCGGGTCGGGCGTGCGGAAGTCATGACGAACCGCCAGTGATCAGACGTTGCCCATCACGCGCGTCACCTGGATCTCCAGCACCACCCTGGACGGGTTGGGCCGGGGCGGCTTGTAGCGGGCGGTGTACCGGCGTTCGGCGTCGGCGACCTGTTCGGGCTCGGTGCGCACCACGGCCCGGCCCTCCAGGGTGGACCAGCGGCGGCCGTCGACCTGGCACAGCGACACCGCGGCGCCGTCCGCGCCGATCAGCCTGGCCTTGCGCGAGGAGCCGGAGGTGATCACGCGGGCGGTCGCGGTGTCCAGGTCGAGGGTCGCGCCGACGGGCACGACGTGCGGCGGGCCGCCGTCGCGGGCGGTGGCGAGCGTGCACAGGTGCCGCTCCTGCCAGAACGCGGCGAACGCCTCGCCCAGCTCGGCCAGGTCCACGATCCTCCTCAGGGTTTCCGGACGCCTCCTCAGGGTTTCCGGACGCCTGCTCGGGGCGCCGGACGCCCGCTCAGGGCCTCCGGGCGAGCGACATCGTATCCGCCCGGCGAAGGGGCGGCTCAGGAGGCCGGGCCCTGGCGGGCGTGGGAGGTGTAGATCCCGACCTCGTCGGGGCGGATCAGGCCGTCCTGGATGGCGCAGATGAGCAGTTTCTCCTTGGTCGGCGCGGGCCGGCCGGCCGCCGCGTACTTGACCCTGGCGCGGTCGATGTACTGGCGCACGGTGCGTTCCTTGATGCCCATGCGGGCCGCGACCGACGCCTTCGACATCGACTGGAACCAGAACAGCAGCGCCGCCCGCTCCTTGTCCGACAGCTGGGGGCGATGGGGGCCCTCGTCCGTGGCGATGGCCTGGGCCATGGGCAGCGTCACGGACGGCCGGTCGGCGGCCACCTCCATGATCGTCTCCAGGCAGGACTCCCGGGTGGCGCGTCCCTTGCCGATGAACGCCGACGCGCCCGCGTCCAGCACCGCCCGGACGATCTCGGGCTCCTCGTGCTCGGAGAAGACGATCACCCGCTGGCCGCCCGCGCACAGGCCGCCCACCCGGTCGGCGACCATCGTGCCGTTGAGGTTGAGGTCGAGCAGCAGCACGTCGGCGGCCACGCCGCGGACCGACTCGATCGTGGGCCCCTGGGCGACCAGCTCGACGCCGCTGCCCGGCCCGAACCAGGAGCGCACGCCGTCCACCACCACCTGGTGGTCCTCGACCAGGGCGACCGTCACGGGCGCTGCCAGATGCTGTTGACCCATACCTCCCCTCCCTGGCGCTGGTAGGTGACCACGACCCCGCTGGGCTCGCGCACCGGGGTGGGGCTGACCGGCAGGTCGTCGTTGTCGGCGACGACGGCCACGCTCACCATGGCCGACATCGCCGACACGGTGACCCTGGCCCGCGAGCGGGCGCCGTCCAGCGCCAGGACCGGCGCCCTGAGCAGATCCTCCCGCACGCCCTCGGGCAGCGCGGGCAGGTTCTCGCCGAACGGCGGCGCGGTCACCAGCACCTGACGCCGCTCGGCCGCGTCGATGCGCTCGCGCAGCGCGGCCACCAGCGCGTCCGGGACGTCCTCGCGCTCGGTGATCAGGCGGCGCAGCCGCATGGCGCCGGCCGTGCAGTCCTCACGGACGCGCGGGTCGCCGGGGTCGGCCCCGTCGGCGAGCTGCTGGAGCAGCGACTCGGCCACGTCCCTGATGGCGGCGTACCTGCGGATGCGGTCGGCGTGGATGCTCCTGGCCGACTCCCGCCAGGCGTCGTCGGCGGCGAGCCGGCGGGCCAGCAGCACGGCGTCCTCGGCGCGGGCGCGCAGCAGCGCGCAGCCGGCCGTGTAGCCGAGCTGCATGGTGACGCCGCCGACGATGACCACCAGGTACTTGGCGAGCGAGACCCGGTCGAGCGCCCCGGCGACGGCCATCGCGGCCAGCATGACGGCGGCGTTGACGGCCAGGAACGCCCCCAGCTCCGTCCGCCAGCGCGGCCGGTTCCAGGCCAGCATGACGCCCAGCCAGCCGACCGACCCCCATCCCCAGTCGCTGATGCCGAGCAGGTCCTGCGGGCGGCAGGCCACGATCACCGCGACGTCGGCGGCCAGCGCCGCGACCGCCAGGCCGAGGACGCGGTCGGGGCCGCGCGAGGTGCGCGCGAGCGACAGGCCCGCGATCACGCCGACCGCCGTGTAGACGACCCAGGCGGCCGCCGCGAGCACCGGCCACCGGAAGGAGCTCCAGCCGGTGACGGTGACGGTGAGGTCGTAGCCGGTGTGCCAGAAGCCGGCGATGACGGCCGCGCCGAGCGCGGTGTAGCGGGCGTAGCGCTGGGCGACCTGCTCGATGTCGTCGGTCACGGCCGCCACCACATGCTCACCCGCGTGCCGGTGCGGCCGGAGGAGATCCGGGCGCCGCCGCCGCGCAGCTCGTTCATCGTGTCGAGGATCGAGCCGCGCACGCCGAACCGGTCGGGCGGCAGGCGGTCCTGGTCGAAGCCGTGGCCCGCGTCGGCGACCTCCACCCGGATCTCGCCGTCGTGCCCGCTGGAGACCAGGACGGCCTCGGCCACGCCGGCGTGCAGCGCGACGTTGGCCAGGGCCTCGGTGACGGCGCGGGCGAAGTGCTCGGCGACGTCGCCGGGGACGGTCTGCGGGATCAGCCGGCGGCGCACGTCCAGGCCGGGCACGCGGCCGGCCACCTCGTCGAGCAGGGCGTCGAGGGCGATGAGGGCGGTCTCGGGGCGCGGCCGGTCGCGCAGCTTCTCCAGCGCGGCCAGGTCGGCGCCCACCTGGGAGCGCAGGGTGGGCGACGGCTCGTCGTAGGTGCCGAGGCCGACCATGGTCAGGGTGTGCAGGGCGGTCTCGTGGATGCTGGCGGCCTGGCGCAGCTCGTCCTCGCGGCGCAGGCGTTCGACCATGAGGGCGATCTCGGCCCGCGCGCTCTCGCGCAGGAACGCGTCGGCGGAGGCGGCCGAGCGGCGCAGCAGCGTCATCAGCATCACGATCGCCAGGAGCTGGACGAGGTGGATGCCCAGCGTGCCGGCCACGTCCTGGGACGGCGCGGCGAGCCGCACCCCCGCCAGGTACGCCCCCGCCACGGCCAGCCCGGCCGGCACGGCGATCCGGGGCCGCCAGGTCACCCCGATGACGACGATCGTCATGGTGACCAGCCCCGCGATCCAGCTCGACCCGGCGTCGAACGCCCGGACGGGCACCAGGTGGCGCTGGGCCAGGCAGGCCGCCACGGTGGTCGCCGCGTCACCGGCCACGAGCCAGTGCGGCAGCGGCTCCTCGCCGCGCAGCCGGCGCAGGTACAGCCCGGTCCACACCAGGCCCGCCGCCAGCGCGGGCGCCAGCCACGCGGCCGAGACCGGCGGGACCGCGCCGAGGCCGGCCGCGACCACCGACACCAGGCCGACGGCCCCGCGCGCGCCCGCGGCGGTACGCGCGACGGCCTTGTCGAGCTGCCGGGTCGCGGAGTCGTACCTCGTGTCGTGCCGCGTGTCGTGTCTCGGGTCGAGCCTGTCGCCGAGACGCGTGGAGCCGGGGTGAGCCATGTGCGATCCGCCCGCGAAGAGAGCACAGGACGGGTCTCACAATATCGACTTCGGACAGGCTTGTTCCCGTCATGACGGTCGGCTGGTTCCATGGCTCTTCCTCGGGGGGCCGGCGGCTCTCCGGCGCGCGTGCGCCGCCCTGCCCCACTGTGGGTCGCGCGGGCCCGCGGCGGCATGACGGCCGATCGGCCGTCGTGCCGCCACGACGGCTGATCGGCCGTCAGTCGCATCCCACGTAAGAGGGGTGTACTGGGCAGGTGTCGTCGCGCGCGACGGGAGGGACGATCATGACTGTTTTCTCGATCTCGATTCTGCTCGGCTGCCTCTCGGTGATGGCGGTCCGGGGCCGCCGGGGGGACTGGCCGCCCGGCATGCCGGCGGCGCGGCCCAGGCTGGTGACCGCGGGCGGCACCTACGACGGCTCGCACGGCCACCCCTCCGACGCCTACGTCGTCCAGGAGCGGCTGATCGCGCTTGCCGACGGGCAGGGCGGCACGGAGGTCGCGCACACGGCGGCCGCGCTGGCCCTGGGCGCCGTGGTCGCCGCCCGCCCGCAGCACTCCGCCCGGCGGGAGGAGGACATGGACGAGTGCGCCCAGGCCGCCCACCGGGCCGTCCGGCGGGCCGCGTTGCGCACGCCGTCCAAGCCGGGGCTGGTCACGACGATGGACCTGCTGGTGCTCGTCCCCGGGGAGACGCCGTGCCTGCGTTTCGCCCATGTGGGCAACGGCGCGATCTGGCACTGCGCCAAGGGCGGCAGGCCGCGCCGGCTCACCACGTCGCACTCCTTCGACGACGGGCCGCTGCTGCGCGGGATCGGGCTGGCCTCCACGCTGAACCCCGAGGTCGGCACCGTGCCGCTGCGGCCGGGTGACCGCGTGGCGGTCGTCACCGACGGCGTGCTGAAGGCGCTGGGCGAGCACCGGCTGGCCGAGCTGCTGGCCGTCGGCCCGTCCCCGGCCGCCTGCCTGGACCGGCTGTACGACGAGGTGGCCGCCGCGGCGCCCAAGGACGACGCGACGATGGTCGTCGCCGACTTCGTCACCGCCTGACCGCCCGGCCGCCCGTGGAACGTGCCACCCGACACGAAGGCGGGGGCCGGGTGGCACGTCCGGCACGCGGGCGCGCCGGCGTTTCAGGCCAGGCGCTGGAGGAGGCCGTACACGAACAGGGCGCGGCGGGGCGTGCCCGCGCAGGCGAAGTCGACCGCCCAGTGGTGCGGGGCCGCCCCCTCGCCCTGGAAGCTCACCGGGAAGCTCGCGGCGACGTCGGCCACGACGCATTCCCACGGGGTCAGGCCGGCGGCCGACAGCCGCCGGTCGCCGCCGGGCCGCACGAACCACAGGTTCCACACCTCGCCGCCGGGGCCGGTCAGCGCCTCGAACTCCAGCTCCGGCCAGGACGGCAGCCGCCAGCGGGCCACCTCGCAGGTCAGGCTGCCGAACGGGGCCGCGCCGGCGTACGCGGGCGGGCCGAGCGCCATCCGCAGCGCGGCCCGTCCCTTGGGCGCCGCCGGGGAGTGGGCCAGCCGGGTCCAGTGGGTGTGGGCGGCGCGCAGCTCGGCGCGGGAGGCGTCCAGGTCGGCCAGCGCCTGCTCCACGCGCCGCGGGTTGAGGTCGCGCATGCGGTGCATCAGGGCCAGCTCGAACTGGCGTACGCCGAATCGCATGGCCCCCAGCCTGCCAGGCGTCGTGACCTGCGTATGCTCCCCGTCATGAACAAACGGGGGCAGATCACTCTCCGCGAGCTGCTCGCCTTCGACGAGGGCGGCGTCCTGCGGCTGCTGCTCGCGCCGTCGGGCCAGGACGTGCACGTGTCCGGCATGATCATCGGCGACGAGGGGCCCGCCCGCTCGTACGCGGGCCGGATCGTGCTCGCGGCCGGGCTGTTCCACTCCACCGGCGCGGCCACCGCCTCCATCCGCGAGGCGGCGCGGCGCGGCGCCGCGGCGGTGGTCGTGCGGGCCGGCGAGGACCTGGCCGACGACGCGCTCGACGCGGCCGAGCAGGTCGGCATCGCCCTGCTGGCCCGCGCCGACTGGGCCGACTGGGACGACGTGGCGACCCTGCTGCGCTCGGCCGCCGCCTACGGCGAGGCGGGACGCGGCGACCGGATGGCCGAGGCCACGGCGGGCGGCGGGCTGGCCGCGCTGGCCTCGGTGGTCGCCGAGTTCACCGGCGGCTCGATCACCATCGAGGACACCCAGTTCCGCGTGCTGGCGCACTCGGCCACCGGGCCGGAGGCCGACGAGCTGCGCCGCTCCACCATCCTGGGCGGCCGGGTGCCCGACTGGCGGGTGGACGAGCTGCGCCGCAGCGGCCTGCTGCGCACCCTGTGGTCCTCCGGCGAGGTGATCCACCGGCCCGCCGACGGCGACACCCCCGAACGGCTGATCATCGCCATCCGCAGCGGGCGGGAGATGCTGGGCTCGATCTGGGCCGCCGCCGACGGCCGCAGCCTGTCGCCCAACGCGGCCAGCGCGCTGAGCCGGGCCGCGGAGGTGGCGGTGCCGTACCTGGTGCAGCACCGGCTGCGGGAGAGCGGCGCGCGGCTGCGCGAGGAGCACGCGCTGCGCGGGCTGCTGGGCGGCGAGGGCGACATGAGCACCCACGCCTGGACGCTGGGCCTGCCGCCCGACCTGCGCTGCGCCGTCGTGATCGCCGAGACCGGACCCGACGCGGCGGGCGAGGGCGCGGCGGCCCGGGGCCCGGCCGGGGAGCGGGTGCTGGAGGTGCTCGCGCTGCACGCCGCCTCCTACCGGCCCGGGGTGCGGGTGCTGCGGGAGACGGGCCGGGTGCTGGCCCTGGTGCCGGTGCGCGGCGGCGACGAGCGGGACGTGCTCGGGCTGGCCCGCGAGCTGGACGGGCTGGCCGCCTCGACGCCGGGCGCCGCCGCGGTGCTGGTGGGAGCGGGGTCGGTGGCCGCCTCGCCGCTGGTCGCGGCGGGCTCGCGGGAGGAGGCCGACCTGGTCGTCCGGGTCCTGCGCGGCCGCGGCTCCGGCCCCCGCCACGCCCTGGCGGCCGACCTCGGCCCCGCCCTGGACGTGCTGCGCGTCCTGGACGCCGTCCGCCCGGTGTGGGAACGCGGCAGCGGCCCGGTGTACGACCTCGTCCACGCCGACCTGGCGGCGGGCGGCGAGCTGGTCCGCTCGATCGCCGCCTACCTCGACGCCGCGGGGGACGTCGGCCGCGCCGCCCGCCGGCTGGTCCTGCATCCGAACACCCTGCGCTACCGGCTGCGCCGCGTGCGCGAGCGGTTCGGCGTCGACCTCGACGACCCCGACACCCGGCTGCTGCTCACCCTCGCCGTCCGCCTGGCCGCCTGACCTGGGGCTCCGGATTTTCCTTGGCCGGTCGGACAAAGCCGCAGGTGGGCTTTGTCCGACCGGCTGAAGACGTGGCCTGCGGTCATGGCCGAATCTCGTCTGGCCCCCTCCGAAACTCCCTCTTTCCCGATGCATCCAGGAGCCTTGGACGTGATCCAGAGCAGTGCCACGCTCGCGCCCGCCCCGGCCCGCGGCACCACCGCCGAACGCGCCGCCCACGTGTTGCGCCATGCCGTACGCGCCGGTGCGCTCGGACCGGGCGAACCGGTCGCCGGTTTCGTCGACACCGCCGGCGTGCGGGACTCGGTCAGGGCGTTGCACGAGGCGTTCGGCGAGGTCCCGGACGTGCTGCACACCTTCGCCGCCAAGGCCGCGTCCCTGATCCCCGTCCTGCGGCTGCTGGCCGCCTCGGGCATGGGGTGCGAGGTGGCCAGCCCCGGCGAGCTGCGCATCGCGCTGGACGCCGGGTTCGCGCCGGGCACGATCGTCTTCGACTCCCCCGCCAAGACCCGCGAGGAGCTGCGCCAGGCGCTCTCGCTGGGCGTCGCGGTCAACGCCGACAGCCTGGCCGAGCTGCGCCGCATCGACGAGCTGCGCACGCCGGACTCCTCCTCGGTGCTGGGGCTGCGGGTGAACCCGCAGGTCGGCACCGGCACGATCGGCGCGATGAGCACCGCGACCGCCACCTCCAAGTTCGGCGTCGCGCTGCGCGACCCGGGGGCCCGCGAGGCGGTCGTCCGCGCGTTCGCCGAACGGCCCTGGCTGACCCGCCTGCACGCGCACGTGGGCTCCCAGGGCTGCCCGCTGGAGCTGATCGCGGCGGGCATCGCCGAAACGTACCGGCTGGCCGAGGAGATCAACGCGACGCTCGGCGTCCGGCAGATCACCAGCATCGACATCGGCGGCGGCCTGCCGGTGAACTTCGACGGCGACGAGGTGGCCCCCACCTACGCCGACTACGTCGCCACGCTGCGCGCGGCCGTCCCCGGGCTGTTCGACGGCAGGTACGCGCTGGTCACCGAGTTCGGCCGGTCGCTGCTGGCCAAGAACGGCTTCGTCGCGGCGCTGGTGGAGTACACCAAGGACGCCGGCGGGCGGCGGGTGGCGATCACCCACGCGGGCGCGCAGGTCGCCACCCGCACGGTGCTCATGCCGGACGCCTGGCCGCTGCGGGTCGGCGCGTACGGCCCGGCGGGCGACCCCAAGGACGGCCCCCTGCTCGCCCAGGACGTCGCGGGCCCGTGCTGCTTCGCCGGTGACGTGGTCGCGCACGCCAGGGAGCTGCCGGAGCTGGCCGAGGGCGACATCGTCGTGCTGCACGACACCGGCGCCTACTACTTCTCCACCCCGTGGGCCTACAACAGCCTGCCCTATCCGGCGGTGCACGGCTTCACCGTCACGGCGGACGGCGACGTCCGGCTGAGCGAGGTGCGCCCGGCGCAGACCCTGGACGAGATCGCCGCGGCCAGCGGGCTGGCGCAGGCCGACGCGCTGACCGGCCTCCTGGCGGCCACCGCCTGAACGCCCGCCGTCCCAACCGTGGCGGTATGTCCTGGTTTGCGGGGATTGTTTTCGCGGGTGGGGGTATGTCTACCAGCGAGTATGGAGTTCTCGCTCCATTTCGGGGGAACCTTCCGGGCCGTCGCCCGGAAGGCGCGACAGGCGGCTCTCCGCCTTGAGGGCCGCCGGATCCGGGGGAACCCACATGCGCAAGACGCTCACCGGCCTGGGGATGGCATTCTGCTTGGCGCTGGCCCCGGCCGCCACCGCTGTGGCGGACACGCCCGTCGTCCAGAGCCAGGCGACGCCGAGCCCGCAACCGACCGAGAACAGATACGACGAGGGCGGCGGCAACGGCGGTCTGTGGGGCCTGCTGGGGCTGCTCGGACTGCTGGGGCTGGCGGGCCTGCGCAAGGGCCGCAACCCGGTGGGGACGGCTGAGCACATGACCACCCGTCCCACAGGAACCACCGGTACCACGGGTACCACCGGGACCACGACGGGGACCACCGCCAACCCCACCCGCCCGCAGCGCCCGTAAGGAGGACGCGGGCGGTGCCCGGCACGCTCCGGCGCGCCGGGCACCGCGCTGCCCGCCCCGGGAGCCGCCGCCCCCGCAGCACCGCCCCCCATGGCCCGGGCCCGCAGACCGGTGCGCGCAGACCGGTGCGCGCAGACCGGCCCGCGCAGTCCGGTTGGCGTGGGTACGGGCCTCAGGCGGGGCGGGTGGCGATGACGGCGGCGGCGTCCAGTTCGTCCGAGACCGCGGCCCGCGCCTGGAGCCCCGCGGCCACGGCGGCCCGGACGGTGGCCGCGGCCTGCCGTTCGCTGGTCTCCACCAGCAGGTGCCCGCCCGGCGCGAGCCAGCCGGAGGCCCCCGCGATCACCCGGCGCACCACGTCGAGCCCGTCGCCGCCGCCGTCGAGCGCCATCAGCGGCTCGTGCAGGCGCGCCTCGGGCGGCAGCAGGCCGACCGACGCGGTGGGCACGTAGGGCGGGCTGGCGATCAGGATGCCGACGCGGCCGCGGAGCGAGCCGGGCAGGGCGTCGTACAGGTCGCCCTGGTGGACGTGGCCGCCGGGCAGGTTGAGCCGGGCGCAGCGCACGGCGGCGGGGTCGAGGTCGGCCGCGTGCACCTCGGTCTCCTCCCCCAGCGCCGCCACGACCGCGGCCCCCATCGCGCCCGTGCCGCAGCACAGGTCGAGCACGACGGGCGGGCGGCCGGCCCCGCGGGCCAGCGCGACGGCCTGGCGGATGAGGAACTCGGTGCGCGGACGCGGCACGAACACGCCGGGCTCGACGGCGATGCGCAGGCCGCAGAACCGCGCCCAGCCCAGGACGTGCTCAAGGGGCAGCCCGCCGGCCCGGCGCTCGACCATCCCGGCCAGCTCGGCAGGGGTACGGGCGGTGGAGACCAGCAGCTCGGCCTCGTCCTCGGCGAAGACGCAGCCGGCGGCGCGCAGCCGGGAGACGACGGCGGACAGGGGGATCGTGGAGGGGGACATGGGGAGCCTTCCGGGATGCCGATGGGCGCTCCCCGCGGTCACCCGGCCCAGGCGGGCCGGACGGGTGCCGAAAGGGAGCCCCAGCCTGACGAAGCGGTGATGGGTCTCACCTCCTACGGACGGTCTCGGCCAGAGACCGTCACAGTACCAGAGCCGTTCCGGCCCGACGCGGGCGGCCGCCGGGGATCTCTCCCGGTCACGCGCACGCCGTCACGCGGCTGATCACGTAGTAAGATGTCCGGGAGCTCGGCCGCGGAGATCGTCCCGGCGAGCGGGAGGCGGCCGCGGGAGCCGCGCGAGAAGTCCCGCCGATCACCTGACACGAACGAAGCGCACACCACTACGGTGTGCGCTTTTTGTCGTGCCCGAAAGCCGGACCACAGTGAGAGGAACCAGGCACGCATGCCGCACCACGACGACGACACCAGGATCAGCCTGCCCCGGCAGTTCGCCCGCACCCGGCGGTTCACCCTGGGCGCCCCCTCGGCCTTCACCGTCTCGGCGGACGGCTCCGTCGTGCTGTTCCTGCGCAGCCGCGCCGGCGACGACCCGGTCACCTGCCTCTGGGCCCTGGACGCCGGCTCCGGCGAGGAGCGGCTGCTCGCCGACCCCGCCGCGCTGACCGGCGGCGGCGCCCAGGGGATCGGCTCCTACGCCACGGACGACGCGGCCGGCCTGGCGGTGTTCACCCTGGCGGGCGCGCTGTGGGCGGTGGACGTCCCGACCGGCGCGGCCCGCCTGCTGCCGGTGCCCGGCACGGCCCGCGACCCGCGGCCCGACCCGGCCGGGCGGCTGGTCGCCTACCTCTCCGGCGGCGCGCTGCGGGTGATCGGCGCGGACGGCGCCGGCGACCGCGCCGTGGCCGAGCCCGACGGGCCGGACGTGCGGTTCGGCGTCGCCGAGTACGCCGCGTCCGCCTCGATGGGCCGCTCCCGCGGCTACTGGTGGTCCCCCGACGGCGCCCGCCTGCTGACGGCCCGGGTGGACGAGGCCCGCGTCGCGCTCTGGCACGTCGGCGACCCCGCCGAGCCCGCGCGCCCGCCGCGGGCCGTGCGGTACCCGGCGGCCGGCACCGCCAACGCCGACGTCACCCTCTGGATCGCCAGGCTGGACGGCACGGCGGACGGCACGGCCGACGGCGGACGCGTCGAGGTCGTCTGGGACCGGGCCGCCTTCGAGTACCTGACGGCCGCCGGCTGGGACGCCCACGGCCCGTACCTGTCGGTCCAGAGCAGGGACCAGCGGACGGTCCGGGTGCTGGCCGCCGACCCGGACTCCGGCCGGACGCGGCTGCTGGCCGAGCAGCACGATCCCCACTGGGTGCAGCTCGTCCCGGGCACGCCCGCCCGCACCGGCTCGGGCCGGCTGGTCGCCCACGCCGACCTGGACGGCACCCGGCGGCTCACCGTCGGCGGCCTCCCGGTCACGCCGCCCGGTCTGCAACTGGAGGCGGTTCTCGGCGTGGACGGCGAGGACGTGCTCTTCACCGCCTCCGACGACCCCGCGCAGACCCACCTGTGGCTGCACACCCCGGCGGCGGACGCCTGCCGGCTCAGCGTCGCGCCGGGGGTGCACGGCGGGACGCGGCGCGCGGGCACCCTCGTCCACGTCATCCGCACCGCCGAGCACCCGGGCGAGCGGGTGCGCGTGGAACGCTCTTCGGCCGGGACGTCGTCCCCGGCGCGCAGCGGGGTCGAGGTGGCGTCGGCGGCGCAGCGGCCGGTGCTGGCGCTGCGCCGGCTGTCGCTCGTCACCACCGGGCGCGACCTGCGCAGCCACCTGCACCTGCCCTCCTGGCACCGCCCCCGCGACCCGGCGCTGCCGGTCCTGCTGGACCCGTACGCGGGGCCGGCCGGACGCCGGGTCACCGACGAGCAGGCGCCGATGATGTTCGTCTCGCAGTGGTTCGCCGAGCAGGGGTTCGCCGTCCTGGTCACCGACGGGGCCGGCACGCCGGGCCGCGGCCCCGGCTGGGAGCGCGAGGTGCACGGCGACATGTTCGGCCCCGTGCTGGCGGACCAGGTGGCCGCCCTGCACGCGGTCGCCGCCCGCCATCCGGAGCTGGACCTGCGCCGGGTCGCGATGCGCGGCTGGTCGTTCGCGGGCACGCTGGCCGTCATGGCGGTGCTGCGGCGTCCCGACGTCTTCCACGCCGCCGTCGCCGGCGCCGGCGCCAGCGAGCAGCGCCTGTACGACACCCACTGGCGGGAACGTTTCCTCGGCCACCCGGACCGCCACCCCGACCGCTACGAAGCCTGCTCCACCCTGGCCGGGGCGCACACCCTGACCCGGCCCCTGCAGCTCGTCCACGGCCTGTCCGACGACAACGTGTTCCCGGCGGGCACGCTGCGCCTGTCGTCCGCGCTGCTGGCCGCGGGACGCCCGCACGAGGTGCTGCCGCTGTCCGGCGCCTCCCACGCCCCCACCTCGGACGAGGACGTCTTCGAGGGCCTGCTCCTCCTCCAGCTCGACTTCCTCCGCCGCCACCTGAACGGGTAGCCGCCGGGGGGCAAGACGGTTCTCAGGTCCCGAGCAGGCGGCCGCCGAGACGGGTCGCCTGGCGGATGACCAGACGGCCGTAGGGCAGGTCGCCGGTCACCTGGACGTGCGGGTGGCCGGGGCGGGGCCGGCCGGGGGCCTTGCAGGTCACGCGCCCCCATGCGGACCGCACCCCGTCGGCGTTCGCGGTGGCGCCCGCGGGCAGGACGATCGTGGCGCTGCCGTACGCCAGCAGCAGCTCGATGTCGATGCGCCCGTGGGGCACGCGGGCCCGCGACAGGTCGAGCCGCACCCGGCCGTACCTGGAGTCGACGCACAGGCGGCGCGGGACCTCCCAGTCGCCGGTCCGGGTGACGGCGCCGCCGGCGGAGGCCAGCCGGACCACCTCGTCCGGCAGGTCGGCGACGATCGGCTCCAGCTCGCGGGCGGAGGTGGCGGTGAGCGCCAGTTCGAGCCGCCGTTCCAGCTCGGCGGGGTCGAGCCGGCCGTCCGCGTACGCCTGCTGGACCAGCTCGACCGCACGCTCGCGGTCCGCGCCCGAGACGGTGTTCATCGGCTGACGGCCCTGCTGTAGAGCCGCGTGGCCAGCGGCACGAACACGGCCAGGAGCAGCACGGACCACAGCAGCGACACCGGCACGGCGTGCCGCAGCGGCCAGGCGGCGGGCTGGGGCAGGGCGGCGCTGGTGTTCCCGAACAGCTCCCGCGCGGCCTGGACGAGCGTCGAGACCGGGTTCCACTCGGCGATCGGCCGCAGCGGGCCGGGCAGGCGCGTGCTGTCGGCGAACGCGTTGGACAGGAACACCAGCGGCAACGAGGTGAGGGTGGCGAGGTTGTTGAACACCTCGGGCGTGCGCAGGGCCAGCGCGACCGTGGCCGTCACCCAGGAGAAGGCATAGGCGAACAGCAGCAGCATCGCGAACCCGAGCACCGCCTCCGGCGGCGAGCTGTGCACGCGCCAGCCGACCAGCAGGCCGACGAGCGCCATGGTGGCGATGCTGGTGACGTTCATGATGACGTCGCTGACGGTCTGGCCGGTGAGCACCGCCGTGGGCGACATCGGCAGGGTGCGGAACCGGTCGAAGATGCCCTTCTGCAGGTCCTGGGTGAGCGTGTAGCCGGTGATCTGCGCGCTGGTGACGATCGTCATGACGAAGATCCCGGGCAGCAGGTACTCGCCGTAGGACATGCCGGGCAGCTCGATCATGCTGCCGAAGACGTAGGTGAACAGCACCACGAACACGATGGGCAGCATGATCACGCCGCCCAGCAGGTCGGGGGCTCGGCGGATCTTGAGCGCGTTGCGCCTGGCGATGGTCAGGCCGTCGGCGGCGGCCAGCCGGAGGGCGTTCATCGGACGGTCTCCTCGGTCTTGTCGTCGGCGGTCCGCTCGTCGGCCTGGCGTCCGGTGAGGGTGAGGAACACGTCGTCGAGGGTGGGGCGGCGCAGCCCGGCGTCGCGTACGGCGATCCGCTCGGCGGCCAGGTGGCCGAGCGCCTGGGTCAGCGCGGCCGCGCCGCCGGTCACCGGGATCGTCATGCGCAGGGCGGCGGCGTCGACCTGCATCTCCCCCAGGGCCAGCGGCGCCAGGGCGCGGGCGGCGTGCTCCAGGCTCGCCGCGCTGGTCACCGAGAGCTCGATGCGGTCGCCGCCGACCTGGTCCTTCAGCTCCTCGGCCGTGCCGCGGGCGATCACCCGCCCGTGGTCGACCACCGCGATGCGGTCGGCGAGCCGGTCGGCCTCCTCCAGGTACTGGGTGGTGAGCAGGACGGTGGTGCCCTCCCGGACGAGCTCGGCGATGACGTCCCACAGGGCGATCCTGGCGCGGGGGTCGAGGCCGGTGGTGGGCTCGTCCAGGAACAGCACGGGCGGGTCGGCGACCAGCGCGCCGGCCAGGTCGAGGCGGCGGCGCATGCCGCCGGACCAGCCGCGCACCGGGCGGTCGGCGGCGTCGGCGAGGTCGAAGCGGTCCAGCAGCTCGCGGGCGCGCTCGCGGCTGCGCCGGGCGCCCAGGTGGTAGAGGCGGCCGACCATCTCCAGGTTCTCGGCGCCGGTGAGGTGGTCGTCCACGGCGGCGTACTGGCCGGACGCGCCGATGCGGGCGCGCAGCCGGTGGGCGTCGCGGACGACGTCGAGCCCGGCCACCGTGGCGTGGCCGGCGTCGGGTCGCAGGAGCGTGGTGAGGATTCGCACCGTGGTGGTCTTGCCGGCGCCGTTGGGGCCCAGCAGTCCTAACACCGTCCCCTCCGGGACGGTCAGGTCGACGCCGTCGAGGGCGGTCACGTCGCCGTACCTCTTGGTCAGCCCCTCGACCATGATCGCGTCTGGCATGTCGGTCTCCTCGGTCGTCAGGAACGGTGGATGTCGATGTCGCCGTGCGTGGTGTGGGCGTGGATCTCGACGGTCCGCGCCGGGTCGCCGGGGTCGTCGCCGGGGTCGAGGGCGACGTTCACGGTGCCGTACCGGGAGCTGACGTCGAGCCAGGCGGAGGCGCCCTCGCGCAGGCCGACGTCCAGGCCGCCGCCGGTGGTCTCCATGACGACCGTGCCGGACGCCACCTCGTGGATCTCCACGCCGGCGTAGGAGGTCTTGGCGACGACGCCGGCCAGCGGGCGTTCCACGGTGATGTCGCCGTGGGCGCTGTTGAGCCGCAGCTCGCCGGTGACCTCGCCGAGGCGCACGTCGCCGTGGGCGGTCTTGACGGCGGCGGTGCCGTCGATCTCGCCGACGCGGATGTCGCCGTGGTTCGTGGTGATCTCGGCGTGCCCGCGGGCGCGGGTGACGGAGACGCTGCCGTGGGTGCTCTTCAGGCGCAGCCGGCCGGCCTGCTCGACGCGGATGTCGCCGTACGTGGTGGTCGCCGTGACGTCGCCGAGCGGCCCGCGGCACGACAGGCCGCCGGACGTCCTGACGTCGAGGCGGGACCCGGCCGGCAGCTCGATCGTCACCTCCACCGAGCCCGTGCCGAGCAGCAGCGAACGCGCCCAGTCGGCGGGCGACTCGACGAGCTTGCCGAGCGAGAGCCCCCAGCCGAGCGCCGGCGCGCCCTGTTCCTTGCCGGCGGCCACCGTGAGCCTGCCGTCGGCGTGATGCACCTGGACGTGCTGGGCGGCCTGCACGTCGGCGTCGTTGTGCTCGTCGCTCGGGCGCACGTCGACCACGGTCTCGGCGCGGTCGCCCGCGACGACGCGGACGGCGGCGGTCGCCAGGTCGAGGACGGCGACGATGGGGCGTGGCGTGTCGAAGGCCGGCATTCCGATCTCCCTGTCATCGGTCGGCATGGTCATCAGCGCGGTCATCGGCGCGGGCATCGGCGCGGTCATCAGCGCACCCAGCCGCTGTAGCGGTTGCCGGTCTGGGGGGCCGGGCGCCGGGTGGCGCGGCGGGTGGCGTCACGGGTGGCGTCACCGGGGTCGAGCGCCGCGGAGACGGCGCGGACCAGCCAGGCGTTGACGGACAGCCCGTCGCGCGCGGCCGCCTCCTCGATGCGCGGCTTGAGCGCCTCGGGCACCCGGAGGGAGATCCGGGACGTGCCGCCCTCGTCGGTCTCGGGGGGCGGCGGCATGGGCGGCCGCTCGCCGGGGCCGGCGCTGACGGGCGGTTCGTCCTGGTCCGGGAACGGGTGGGCGGCGGGCGGCGGCGTCACGACGAAGGCGGGGTCGCGCCCGCGCAGGCGCACCTCGACGGAGCCGGGCGCGAGGTCCTGGGTGATCTCGTCCGCGGCGGCCGACAGGGCCTCCAGCAGGGCGAGCCGGGCGGCCGACTCGAGAGTGGCGGCGAAGCGCTCGGCCAGCGCACGGGCCTGCTCGCCGCCCGTCCCGGCGGCGAGCATGAGCTCGCGCCGAAGTTGATCGACATACGGGGCAAGGTCCATGACGCCATCATGACATGCGTTGTGACGCCATCACAAGGCGGAATGACGTCACTATGGCGTCAGATGGCGTCTCACGCGGGCGGCGGCCCGGACAGCGCGGTGACGACGCGGTGACGCAGCAGCTCGTACTGCTCCCGGCACCGGCGCGGCGCGTCCGGGGGACGGTGCCGGAGCTGGGGATTCACGACGACCTCGCCCGGGTGGAACTGGTCGGCGGTGAAGTCGATCTCGGTGCCGCCGGGCAGCACGTTCCAGTAGTGGTGGCCGACCTTGACGCCGCCGGCGTGCACCTCGGCCAGGATCAGGTCTCCGCCCAGCAGGTCCTGGACCACCAGCGCGGTGATCCCGCACTGCCCCCTGGCCGGGTTGTCGGGCCGCCATTCCTCCCGCGCGGCGGTGTCGCAGGTGTCGGGCCCCCAGGCGGCGCGCAACGTCGGCCGCAACAGTTCCAGTATCAGCATCCGGGGAGTGTCGCAGGCAGGCCCGACAGTTCACCGGCCGTCCGGGTCACGCCAGGGCGCCGTCGAGGATCTTGTCGAGGAAGGCGTCCAGGTTGACCGCCGTCCTGGCGACGCGCTCGGCCACGCTCAGCGACTCGAACCGGACGCCCAGCTCGGTCTCCTTGCGCCCCCGGACGTACAGGGAGCAGGCCAGGTCGGCGCACATGTAGGCGCCCACCGTGTTGCCCTGCCGCCCCGCCGCGCCCACCCGGGCCGCGGTGAACAGCGCGACGCCGGTCCCGGCGTGCGGGGTCACGCAGACCGAGCAGAGCGTGCTCTTGGTGAAGCTCCTGCGCACCTCCTGGCCGAGCCGCAGCGCGACGCCGAGCGGCGCGCCGCCGCGTTCGGCCACCAGGTACGCCCGCTCCGGCGCCCCCGGATCGCGCCAGCCCAGGAAGTCGAGGTCGGGCCAGGGCAGCTCGGGCAGCCCGCGCGGGACGGCGAGCCGGCGGGCCTCGCCCTTGGAGCAGTTGACGAAGGACGAGCGGATCTCGTTCTCGGTGACGGGGTTCATGACGTGCCTGCTTTCGAGGACGGGAGGAACAGGGCGGGCAGGAGGCAGAGCGCGACGGCGGCCAGCGTGACCCAGAAGGCGGGCCGGTAGCCGCCGTGCTGGAGCAGCACGGCCACGCAGGCGGTGCCGGCCGCCGCGCCGACCTGCTGGCCGATGGCGTTGGCGGTGGTCGCGGCGGGCACCTTGGCCGGCGGCAGCGAGTGGTAGAGGGTGATCATGGTGGGTGAGACCGCGAGCGCGGCCCCCACCCCGCGGACGAACAGCGCCACCGGCAGCAGCGCCGTGCTCGCGCCGGGATCGGCCAGCGCGAACGGCAGCGTGCCGGCCGCCAGCAGGACCAGGCCCGTGACGACGATCCGGCGCGGGTTGCCGTTCAGGTCGATCAGCCGGCCGGCGGCCAGCACCGCGGCGAGCATGCCGAGCCCTTGCGGCGCGAGCACCAGCCCGGCGCCGAGCGCTCCGGACCCCTCGGCCGTCTGGAGGAACAGCGGCACTAGGAACACCGCGGCGAACAGGGAGAAGTTGGCCAGGAAGGCCAGCGCGGCGGAGGCGGCGAAGGCCCGGTCGCGGAACAGGCCGGGCTCGACGATCCGCGGCCCGGAGGTGCGGGCGGCCCGCCACAGGCAGGCGGCCAGCAGCAGCGCCCCGGCGGCCGCGGTCAGCGCGGCCACGGGCTCACCGGCCCCGCTCAGCCCGTGCAGCAGCAGGGTCAGGCCGCCGCTCACGCCGAGCAGGCCGGCCACGTCGAGGCGTTCGGCCGGGCCCTCCGGCCGGGCGGTGCGCACGTACAGAGCCGACAGGACGACGCCGGCCGCCACGAACGGCACGTTGATCAGGAACACCCACCGCCACGACAGCGTCTCCAGCAGCACGCCGCCGACGACCGGCCCGAGGACGGGCGCGAGCACGGCGGGCACGGCCATCAGCGCCATCATCCGGCCGAGCCGCTCGCGCCCGGCCACCTCGACGACGATGATCCGGCTGAGCGGGAAGAGCATGCCCGCCCCGGCCCCCTGCACGACGCGGAAGGCGACGAGGCTGCCGAGCGACCAGGCCGACCCGCACAGGATCGAGCCGGCCAGGAACACGGCGAGCGAGGCGGTCCAGGCCGTCCCGGCGCCGAACCGCTGGGCCGCCCACCCGGTCGCGGGGATGACCGCGGCCAGGGCGAGCAGGTAGGCGGTCGTCACCCATTGGGTGGCCGCCAGGTCGGCGGAGAACGCGCGGGCCAGGGTGTGCGTGGCGACGCCGACCACCGTGCCGTCGAGCAGGGCGGTGAAGGCGCCGAGGGTGAGCACCCCGGCGACCGTCAGCAGCCGCCGGTCGAGGCCGGGCCGGGTGTCGGTCGTTCCGGTCATGGGGAAACCTGCCAATGTCTCAGTGCGCTGTCGAGCGCGTCGATGATCGCGTCCCACGAGCTGCGGACGTCGCGGGACGCCTGGAAGCCGCCGCGGGCCTCCAGGTTCGTGAAGCCGTGGAAGGTGCTGCGCAGCAGCCGGATGGCGTCGGTGTGGGCCGGCTCGGGCAGCCCGTACGCGGCCACGACCGCGTTGGTGGTGGTGAAGATGCGCTGGACGTCGGCGCACCCGGCGACGATCTCGGGGTCGAGCCGGAGCTGGGTGGCCTCGTACAGGCCCGGGTGGGCGAGCGCGAAGTCGCGGTAGGCGGCGGCGAAGGCGGCCAGCGCGTCCTTGCCCGCCTTGCCGGCCACCGCCGCGGTCAGGGCGTCGGCCTGGATGCGGGCGGCCCGCAGAGCGACCCGGACGCGCAGGTCCTGGAGGTTCCTGACGTGGGAGTAGAGGCTGGCGTCCGCGACGCCGAAGCGGCGCGCGAGGGCCGAGACCGTCAGGTTGTCGAACCCGGCCTCGTCGGCCAGCTCTCCGGCCGCCTCCGTCACGCGGTCCGCCGTCAGACCGGCCCGAGCCATCATGATCCACCTCCGCAGCAGGAAACCTAAGCTTCCTAGGTTTTATCCTAGGAAGCTTAGGTTTCGCAAATCAGGAAAACTTGGGATCAGGTTGGAACGTGGCTGGAGCAGCCGTTCGTAACGTGGCGGACATGAGAGTGCTCGTCGATCTGAACCGCTGCCTGAGCTACGGCCAGTGCGTGTTCGCGGCGCCGGCGGTCTTCCGGTTCCACGGCGCCGAGTCCCTCGAGTACGACTACGCCCCGGCCGACGCGCTGCGCGAGCAGGTGCGCGAGGCCGCCGCGGCCTGCCCGGTGCAGGCGATCACCTGCTCGCCGGACGACCATGCGTAGCGCGGTGATCGTGGGCGCCTCCTTGGCCGGCCTGCGGGCCGCCGAGACGCTGCGCGCCGAGGGCTTCACCGGGGAGCTGACCCTGATCGGCGACGAGCCGTACGAGCCCTACGACCGGCCGCCGCTGTCCAAGCAGGTGCTGGCCGGGCGTGCCTCGCCCGCGCACACCGCGCTCGTCACGGCGCGGGACCTGCGGGCGCGCTGGCTGCTCGGCGAGCCCGCCACCGGCCTGGACCTGCGCACCCGGCAGGTACGCCTGGCCGGCGGGCGCGAGATCGGCTTCGACCGGGTGCTGATCGCCACGGGCACCCGGGCGCGCCCCTGGCCCGAGCCCGCCGAGGCGGCCCTGACCGGCGTGTTCACCCTGCGCGGGCGCGACGACGCGGAGAGCCTGCGGGCCGCGCTCGCCGCCGGGCCGAGCCGGGTGCTGGTCATCGGCGGCGGGTTCACCGGCTCGGAGATCGCCTCGGTCTGCCGCGAGCTGGGCCTGGCCGTGACGGTCGCCGAACGCGGCCCGGCCCCGCTGGCCGGCGCCCTGGGCGCGGCGGCCGGCAGCGTGGCCGCCCGGCTGCACCGCGAGCACGGCGTGGACCTGCGGGTGAACACCACGGTGATGGCGCTGGAGGGCGACGCGGAGGGCCGGCTGCGCGCGGCGCACCTGTCCGACGGCGACGTCCTGCCGGTCGAGGTCGCGGTGGTGGCGCTGGGGGCCGTCCGCAACACCGAGTGGCTGGACGGGGCGGGCCTGGCGGCCGACGCGCGCGGGGTGGTGTGCGACGCCGCCTGCCGGGCCTTCGACGCCGACGCGATCGTCACCTCCGACGTGTTCGTGGCCGGCGACGTGGCGCGCTGGCCGCACCCGCACTACGACGGCCTGCTGCTGGCCGTGGAGCACTGGGACAACGCGGTGCGCCAGGCGGCCACCGCCGCGCACAACATGGTCGCCGACCGGCCGCGCCCGCACCGGGGGCTGCCGGCGTTCTGGTCCTACCAGTTCGGCGTCAGCATCAAGTCCGTCGGGCTGCCGACGATCGCCGACGAGGTGGTGGTCACGCAGGGCTCGGTGGCCGAGCGCCGCTTCGTGGCCTGCTTCGGCCGCCAGGGCCGGTGCGTGGCGGCGGTCGCGGTGGACGCCCCGCGCTCGCTGCCCGCCTACGCCGGCCTGATCGAGGCGGCCGCGCCCTTCCCGCCCGACCTGCGGGCCGCCGACGGGCCGCGCACGCTGCTCCCGGTGCCCGCCGGCCTGGCCGTGGACGGCCAGTCCACGCACAGCCCGACGGCCGCCGTGACCGGGCAGGGCCCGACCGCGCGCGAGGCGCCGCGCGAGCGCGACCCCCGCTCGCCGCTGACCGCGCCGCCGCTGGAATGAGAGCCGGAGGACGACCATGGCCCACCAGGTGACGCAGTACCTGTTCGCGCAGGTCCTGGACGAGGCGAGCCGCCCCGACCCGTACCCGCTGTACGCCCGGCTGCGCGAGACGCCCGTCTCCCGCCAGGGGGACGACCTGTACGCGGTGAGCACGTACGCCGAGATCGTCTCGCTGCTGCACGACCCGCGGATCAGCTCCGACGAGCGCAAGAGCAGGAGCGGCTCCGGCTCGTTCGGCGCCTCCGGCCGGCTGATGGCCGGACAGGACGGCCAGGAGTCCAGGAAACCGGCGTTCATCTTCCTCGACCCGCCCGACCACGACCGGCTGCGGCGGATCGTCATGCGGCACTTCACCCCGGAGCGCGTCAACCGGCTCGGGCAGCACGTGGTGTCGCTGGTGGCCGAACTCCTCGACCGGCGCGCCGGCCACGACTCCATGGACGTGGTGGACGACCTGGCCTACCCGCTGCCGGTCACGGTGATCTGCGACCTGCTCGGCGTGCCCAAGGAGGACGAGCCGCGCTTCCACGGCTGGGCCTCGGCCCTGGCCCGCACGCTGGACCCGCCCGAGGGGCTGTCGGCGCAGGAGGTCCGGCAGGCCGAGGCCGCCGCGCCAGAGCTGCGCGCGTACCTGGTGGAGCTGGCCGGCGAGCGGCACGCCCGCCCGTCGGACGACCTGCTGTCGGCGCTGCTCACCGACGACGAGGCCGAGCGCATGGACGCCCCGGAGATCATCGCGACGATGGCCCTGCTGCTCATCGCCGGCCACGAGACCACCGTCAACCTGATCGCCAACGGCATGCTGACGTTCCTGCGCAACCCGGAGGCGCTGGCGCGGCTGCGCGCCGACCCCGGGCTGATCGTGCCAGCCGTCGAGGAGGTGCTGCGCTACGACCCGCCGGTGCAGTTCCGCACCCGTACGACGCTGGCCGACATCGAGATCGCCGGGGTCACCGTCCCCCAGGGCGCGGACGTGGCGCTGCTGCTGGCCTCGGGCAGCCGGGACCCGGCCCGCTTCCCCGGCGCCGACCGCTTCGACCCGGCGCGGCGGGACAACCAGCATCTGGGGTTCGGCGGGGGCGTGCACTACTGCGTGGGGGCGCCGCTGGCCCGGATCGAGGCGCGGGTCGCGCTGGGCGCGCTGGTGAGCAGGCTGGTCGGGCCGGAGCTGGCCGCCGGGCCGCCGCCGTACCGGCACAGCGCGTCGCTGCGCGGGCCCGCGCACCTGGTGGTCGGCTTCGACCGCCTGCTCTGACCCCCTGCGCCCTGACACCCGCCTGCCCTGACACCCGCCTGCTCTGACGCCCGCCGCTCTGACGCCCGCCGGCTCTAACGGCCGTCGAGGACGCTGGCCAGGGCGTCCAGGGTCTCCTGCCGGGTTCCCGGGGGCGGTGAGACGCGCAGCACCGGTTCCCGCAGGTCGAGCGGGGCGCGGGCGACCGGCGCGACGCCCACCAGCAGTCCCGCCGCGGCCGCCGCCGTGGCCGTCCTGGTGGCATCCGCGCCGCCGGGCGGGCGCAGGGTGACGATGGCCGTCGGCTCGTCGTACGGCTCCACCACCCGCCAGCCGCCCCTGCCGTCGAGCGTGCGCCGGGCCGCCGCGCCCAGCTCGGCGAGGTGCGCGCGGACCGCGTCCGGCCCCAGCGCGTGGTGCTCCAGGACGGCGACGCCGAGGCCGATCCGCGCCGCGACCGCCGACTCGGCGCTCTCGTAGCGCGCGGCGCCGGGCAGCGGCCCGGTGCGCGCCGGGTCCTCCAGCCAGACGTGGCCGCCGAGCGAGGGGGCCGCCGCGTCCATGTCCTCGGTGAGGCCGGGCACGATCAGGAAGCCGACGCCGCGCGGCCCGGCCAGCCACTTGCGGGAGGTGCCGACGTAGGCGGCGGCCCGCGCGCCGGTGACGTCCAGGTGGCCGAGGGACTGGCACACGTCCAGGACCAGGGGCACGCCGGCCTCCCGGCACAGGCGGCCGATCTCGCCGGCCGGCTGCGCGGTGCCCCGGTGGGAGGGCAGGTGCGGCAGGGTGACCAGGTCCAGGCCGCGGCGCAGGGCGGCGGACAGGGCGTCGAGGTCCAGGCGGGCGTCGTCGTCGGCGGGCAGCTCGGCGAGGGTCCAGCCGCGTTCGGCGGCCAGGCGGCGCAGCAGCATGAGCGTGCTGCCGTACTCCGCGCGGGTGAAGCCGACCCGGGCGCCCGGCGGCAGGCGCCAGCCGCCGAGCAGCGCCGCCATCGCGGCCGTGCCGCTCTCCAGGAAGGCGACGTCGGCCGCGTCCGCGCCGGTCAGGGCGGCCAGCGCGGCCCTGGGCGTGCTGAGGCCGGGCACGGCGGCGTACCCGCCGAGCTCGCGTTCGCGCCGCAGGTGCTCGACCGTCGCGGCCAGCGTCCGGTCGCTGGGCACGTTGCAGCCGGCCGCGTCCAGGTGGCCGGGCGGCGCGGCCGAGCGGGCGGCCCGCCAGCGTTCGGCGATCACGCCCCGGCCAGCAGCAGCCCGAAGTCGCCGTCGGGGTCGGTCCACGACCGCAGGACGGTGAACCCGGCCGCGGCCAGCTCCTCACCCAGCGGCTCCAGCCGGAACTTGGCGCTGATCTCCGTCCGCATCTCCTCGCCCGCGGCGAAGTCCACGGTCAGGCCGAGCGCGCCGACCCGCACCCGCATGTCCCGGGTGGCCCGCAGCCGCATCTCGATCCACTCGTTGCGCTGGTCGTACAGGGCGACGTGCTCGAACGCCGCCGGCTCGAACCCGGCCGCCAGCTCCCGGTTGACCACGTGCAGGACGTTCCGATTGAACGCGGCCGTCACCCCGGCGGCGTCGTCGTAGGCCGCGACCAGCCGCCCGGTGTCCTTCACCAGGTCGGCGCCGAGCAGGAACGTGTCGCCGGGCCGCAGGGTGGCGCGCACCTCCTTCAGGAACACCTTGCGGGCGGCCGGTTCGAGGTTGCCGATCGTGCCGCCGAGGAAGGCCACCATGCGCCTGCCCGAGCGCGGCAGCAGCCGCAGGTGCCGCTCGAAGTCGGCGCACACCGGCCGCACCTCCAGCCCGGGGTAGCGGCCGCCCAGCCGGCGCGCCGCCGCCTCCAGGGTGACGGCGTCCACGTCCACCGGCGTGTACGCGCGCAGCGTGCCCGCCGCGGTGAGCGCGTCCAGCAGGATCACGGTCTTCTCGCTCGTGCCCGAGCCCAGCTCGACCAGCGTGTCCGCGCCGCTCGCGGCGGCGATCCCGGCTGCCCGCGCGCGCAGGATCGTCAGCTCGCGGCGGGTCGGGTAGTACTCGGGCAACCGGGTGATGCGCGAGAACAGGTCGCTGCCCGCCTCGTCGTAGAACCACTTGGGCGGCAGCCACTTGGGCGTGGCCGTCAGCCCGGTCCTGACGTCGTGTTCGAGCGCCTGGCGCAGGTAGCCGGGGTCAAGATGGTTGATCACATGGACGGTCGGCTGGGTGACGGGCACGAGATCCTCCTTGGGAAGGTCACAACGGCTGGACGCGTACGTCGTCCGGCGTGGCGGTGAGCAGGCTGCGGTCGGGCGCCTCCTGCCAGCCCGGCCGGTCGTCCAGGGGCTCGCTGGCCACGTACACGCCGTCCTGGTCGGCGCGGAAGAAGAGGGTGTCGCCCCAGACGGTCGCGGCGAGCGCCGTGCCGTCGCAGGCGAGCAGGTTCAGCCGGGCGGCGGCGTCCTTCTCCCCGGCGCGCACGACGACGTCGGCCAGCGCCGCGGCCAGGCCGATCCCGGCGCTGCCGCGGGCGAACACGGCGGCGGCCAGCCAGGCCGAGTCGCAGGGGCTCTCGGGCAGGTCGTCGGCCAGGTCCATGACCGCGTCGCGCTCGACCCGGCCGTTGTGGCTGAGCAGCCAGCCGCCCCCGGCGAACGGCGCGGTGGCGCTCTCCTCCACCGGCATGCCGGTCGTGGCGCACCGCACGGCCGCGATCAGGCAGCCGGAGCGGGCGATCTCGGCGAGCGCGGGCAGGTTGGCGTCGGCCCAGATGGGGATGGCACGGCGGTAGCGCACCGGCTCCGGCCGGGCCGGGTCGTACCAGGCCATGCCGTAGCCGTCGGCGTTGACCGTGCCGTGGCGCTGCCGCCGGGGCGCGTACGACTGGGCGAGCAGGCCGTTCGCCGGCTCGTGGATCAGCGAGGTCAGCGGGCGCGGGGCGCCCAGCCAGGCGGCGTGCCGGCACATCTAGGCCCGCTCGGCGTCGCGGGCGCAGCGGAAGCCGGTGAAGATCTGCCGCCGGACCGGGTAGTCCCAGTTACGGAACGTCGTCCGCACCGCCGCCGGGTCGGCCGCCCACGAGCCGCCGCGCAGCACCCGGTACTCCTGCCCGAAGAAGACCTCGCTGTACTCCTTGTACGGGAAGCTGCGGAACCCGGGATAGGGCTGGAACCACGACCCGGTCCACTCCCACACGTCGCCGACCATCTGCTCGGCCCCGTACGCGCTCGCCCCGGCGGGGTAGGCGCCCAGCGGGGCCGGCCGGGCCGCCCGGTGACCGAGGTTGGCCAGGTCGGGGCGGGGGTCCTCGTCGCCCCACGGGTACTTGCGGGCCCGCCCGGCGTCCGGGTCCCAGCCGCACGCCTTCTCCCACTCGGCCTCGGTGGGCAGCCGCCGGCCCGCCCAGCGGGCGTAGGCGTCGGCCTCGTACCAGCTCACGTGCTGCACCGGCTCGTCCATCGGGACGGGCTCGGCGCGGCCGAAGCGGGTGCGCCACCAGGCGCCGCCCTCGCGGGTCCAGAACAGCGGCGCGGTGGCGCCGCTCTCCTGCCGCCAGCGCCAGCCGTCCGGGTGCCACCAGCGCGGGTCGTCGTAGCCGCCCGACTCGACGAACGCGGCGTAGGCGGCGTTGCCGACGGGCAGCCGGTCGATCCAGTAGGCGGGCAGGTCGACCCGGTGGGCGGGGCGCTCGTTGTCGTAGGCCCAGGGCAGGGTGGCGGTGCCCATCTGGAAGGGCCCGGCGGGCACGTACACCTCGGCGGGGCCGGTGTCGCGGCCCGGCGGCAGGTCGCCGTCGCGGACCAGGCCGGGCTGCCGGGACAGCTGCCAGGTGGCCAGCATCGTCTCGTCGTGCTGGTGCTCGTGCTGGATGACCAGGCCGAACACGAACCCGTCGCGGTGCAGCGGCGCGGCGGCCTCCAGGTCGATCGCGTCCAGCACGTCGAGCACCCGGCCGCGCACGCCGCCGATGTACTTCCTGGCCTCGGCCGGGCCGAGGATCGGCAGGGTGGGACGGTCCTTGCGGGGGTGCTTGAAGGCGTCGTAGATGTCGTCGATCTCGGGGCGCAGCGGCGTGATGCCGGCGGCCTCGCGCAGCACCCACAGCTCCTCGTAGTTGCCGACGTGCGCGAGGTCCCACACCAGCGGCGACATCAGCGGGGAGTGCTGGCGCAGCAGGAGGTCGTCCTCGGCCTCGGTGTAGGTCAGCGAACGGTCGCGCACCGCGGTCAGCTCGGCGGCGATGCGTTCCTTGATGTCGTTCATGCCCGTCCTTCTCCGCTCAGCCAGGCCGGCAGGCGCCGTACCGGGTCCGTCATCAGGTCCATCAGGTCGGCCGCCGGGGAGCGGCCCGCGCTCACGTACCGGGCGGCGAAGCCGGACACGCCGTCGACCAGATCGGCGGGCGCGCCGAGCCGGGGCAGCGCCTCGACGGCGGCGCGGAAGGCCGCCTCGGCGGCGCGGGCGAGCCGCGGGTCGGTCAGGCCGCACCTGGCGGCCACCTCCGTCAGGCCGGCTACGGGCTCGGCGGCCGACAGCGCGGCGTCGGCGGCGCGGTCGTCGGTGATCAGCGCGTGGGTGACGGCGACGCACACCGGCCAGTCGTCCGGGTGCTGGGCGTCGAGGTAGCGGATCTCCAGCCAGCCGCGCGGCCGGACCGGCGGGAACAGCGTGGTGGCGTGGTAGGCCAGGTCCTCGGGGGTGGGCGGGCGCTCGCCCGCGCCGTCGAGCCAGTCGCGGAAGGTCGAGCCGTCGCCGACCGCGCGGTAGCGGCGCTCGTCCTCGCGGACGAGCATGAGCCGGGCGTCCAGCAGGTACGCCGCCCAGGCCGCCGCCGGGTCGCCGGAGCCGCCGACGGGGGCGGTGCGGGTGGGGTCCAGGTTCTCCCAGACGGCCTGGCGGCCCGACATCCAGCCGCAGGGGCGTCCACGACTCAGCGGCGAGTTGGCGAAGGCCGCGATCAGGACGGGCGCGAGCAGCCTGGCGCGCTCCCACCGGACCGCCGGCCGCTCCCCCAGGTCCACGTTGACCTGGACGGACGCGGTCGAGCACATCATCAGCGGCCCGTACGGGCGGCCCAGGAACTCGGCCATGGCGTCGTAGCGCGGCTGGCGGAGCTGCCGCCGGGCCGGGCGCAGCGGGTCGAGCCCCACGCCGCCCAGCACCAGCCCGTCCCACCCGAGCGCCGCGCGTACGGCGGCCACGTCGGCGGCCAGCCGTCCGATGGCCTCGGCGGGCGGCCCGGCCGGGCCCGACAGCTCGATCTGGCCGCCCGGCTCGTACGTCACCCGGCTCCCGCCGGCCAGCGCCGGGACGACCCGCTCCACCCGGTCCATCGGCACCTGCCGCGCCGGGTCCGCCCGGTCGAAGACCAGGAACTCCAGCTCGGCCCCCACCCGGTCACCCGGGGCGGGGGCGAAGCACCGGCGTGCGAACTCCTCCACCTCCGGCACGCCCCGGAGCGGCTCGCCGGCCGCTCCCGGGGCGCCGGACCCGCCGGCCGCCGGGCCGGTCATCGCGTGGCGCATGTGCTTACAGACCCGCGAGACCCGCCAGCGTTACACGGAAATCTGATGATCTGCCGAGATTTGCACTTTTTGCGGCTCTTGGGCCGTCAGCCCTGGTGGCGGCGGGCTCTGAACGCGGACATCAGCCGGTCGCGCGTGCCGTCGGACAACTTGCGCTCCGGCGGCAGCTCGCGCAGGGCCCGGACGGTCTCGCGGAACTGGTCGAGCTGCCGCGCGCAGTCGGCGCAGGCCGCCGCGTGCGCCTCGAACCCCTCGCGTTCGGGCCGGTCAAGAGCGCCGTCAAGGTAGGCGGTGATGAGTTCTACCAGCTCGTCGCACGTGAACCGCTTCACGACGTTGACCGCCTCACCTCTGAACGTTGAACCGTTTAACCTATTCTGACCGCTTCACGGACTGGTAGTAGCCTTCGAGCCGGTCGCGGACCGTGGCTCTTGCCCGGTGCAGGAGCACCCGTTGGTTGGCGGCCGAGATCTCCAGGATCTCGCAAACCTCCTCGGACGTGCATCCCTCCAGGTCACGCAGGGTGATGACGATCCGCTGCCGGGGCGGCAGCCCGGCCAGCGCCTCGCCGATGAGACCGCGCGCCTCCGAGGCGAGCACCGCGCCCTCCGGCGTCGGGCCGTCCTCCTTCTGGGCCGGCTCGGCGGGCGGCTCGAACGCGCTCCACGGCAGCGTCCGGCTCTCCCGCAGGCCGCGTTTCTTGGCGGTGTTGACCAGGATGCGGTAGACCCACGTCTTGACCGAGGAGCGCCCCTCGAAGGCGTCGATGGCGCCGATGACCGCCAGCCACGTGTCCTGCACGACCTCCTCGGCCGAGTCGTCGGTGGACACGTAGGACCTGGCCGCCCGCAACATCCCCCGCGACCAGGTGTCGAGGAGCGCGGCGAACATCGACTCGTCCCCGGCCCGCAGCGCCGCCACGACGACGTCGTCCGGGGGCAGCCCACCGCCCGCGAAAGGCCCCACGATCGTTTCCTCCCGGTCGAGCGTCGGGGACATCATGACATCGGGCCGCGCGTCGTCCACGCCCGGCCGGCCGCCGGGCCCGTGCGGGACGTCATGCTCCAGGCTAGCCCTCGCCCCCTCGCACCTGAAGATCGCACACCGGTCCGCGCCCGCACGTCGTACGGCGGCACCGACAGGGAACCTTCCCCGGCGGCGGCCGTCCAGCCGCGCGGGACCCGGATCGCCGCAGGTCAGTCGCGGTCGTAGTGGCAGACGGCCTCCAGCATGACGCCGTGCGGGTCGAGCCAGAACGCGGCGTGGTACGGCGGCGGGTACTCGGGGAACTCCCTGGGCTCGTGCAGCACCTGCGAGCCGAGCTCCACCGCCCGCGCGTGCGCCTCGGCGACCGCCGACCGGCTGCGCAGCGAGAACGCCAGATGTTGCAGCCCGGTGCGGTGCCGCGAGTAGTCCCCGTCTTCCTGCGAGGGGTAGAGGAACAGGTACGTGCCCGGCTTGTCGTCGGCCGGCATGTAGCCGATCTCCTCCTCGCTGCTGAAGAACTCCTTGAAACCGAGGTACGGCAGGAGGGCGTCGTAGTACTGCTTGGCCGCCCGCATGTCGGGGACGTTGATGCCGATATGACCGATCATGCAGGGAGTATCGCGGCCCCCGGCGGGCGACGGCAACGTGTCGGTGCCGCCTGTTACGGTCGCGGGCATGGGAACGGAAGTGCCGCCGTCCGGTGGCGAGAAGGAGAGCCTGCACGCCAGCCTCGACCGCCATCGCGACGTCGTCGTGTGGAAGCTCCAGGGGCTGGGCGAGGAGCAGGTCAGGCGGCCGATGACACCGTCCGGCACGTCGCTGCTCGGCATCGTCAAACACCTGGCCGCCGTCGAGTACGGCTGGTTCTGCGCCACCTTCGGCCGCGAGGCCGAGCCGCTGTGGTTCGCCCCCGAGGACGACTTCGCGATCGGCGAGCGGGAGACCACCGAGCAGATCGTCGCCTTCTACGGCCGGGCCCGCGCCGCCGCCGACAAGGCGATCACCGACCTCCCCCTCGACGAGATCGGCACCTCGTGGTCGGGCCGCCGGGTGACCCTGCGCTGGGTGCTCATCCACATGATCGAGGACACCGTGCGCCACGCGGGCCACATGGACATCCTGCGCGAGCTGATCGACGGCGCCACCGGCGACCATCCCCGCTGATCGTCCTTCGCTCCCGTCACAGGGTGGTGGGCAGCACCGGGCGGCCGCGCACGCCGGGGTCGGCCGCGAACAGGGCGCCCGCCTCCGGCTGCTCCCGGGCGTCCACCCCGAGCCTCGACGTGGTGACGAACAGCCGGTCGAGGCCGGGGCCGCCGAACGTGACCGCGGTGACCTTGCCGACCGGCAGCTCCACCACGGCGTCGAGCCGCCCGCCGGGGGTGTACCGGTGCACGGCGAACCCCTGCCAGAGCGCCACCCACACCCCGCCCTCCGCGTCGACCGTCAGCCCGTCGGGCGCGCCCTGGGCGGGGTCGATCGTCACGAACGGCCTGCGCCCGGTGAGCCCGCCCGCCGGGTCGTGGTCGAGCACGTCCACCCGGCCGGTGGCGGTGTCGGCGTAGTAGGCCAGGCCGCCGTCGGGGCTGAAGTCGAGGCCGTTGGAGACGGTGACGCCGGTGATCACCGGGCTGAGCGCGCCGTCCGGTCCGGCCACGTAGAGCGAGCCGGCTCCGGGGGTCTCGTCGTAGGGCATGCTGCCGATGTAGAAGCGGCCCTCGGGGTCGCAGCCGCCGTCGTTCATGCGCACGCCGGGGTCGCTCCACGCCTGGCCGAGCGGGCGCAGCGGCGCGTCGAGGTCGTCGGAGCCGGCCAGCAGCAGCTCGCGTTCGCCGGCGACCACGTAACCGCCGGACACGCGCGGGCGCAGCGCCGCGGCGACCGGGCCGACGTGCCGCCGCCGCACGCCGCCGGAGTCGTCGAGGGCGAGCACGTCGCCGGCCAGCATGTCCACCCACCGCAGCCCGCCCCAGCGGGCGCACCACACGGGCCCCTCGCCGTGCTCGGCCACCGGCCCGGTCACGGGGTACGCCTGCACGCTCATCCCGGCCTCCTCGGCCCGATCCTAGCGGCGGACGCGATCATCGTTTCCCGCCCGCGGGCACGGGGGCCTCCAGCGGCTCCGGCGCGACGCGGTGCCGTACGGGCTGGAGCTGCGCCACGAGCAGGGCGGCGAGCACGATCACGGCGCCGGCCACCTGCGCGAGCGTGAGCCGCTGGCCGAGCACCAGCCAGCCGAGCGCGGTGGCGACGACGGGGCTGAGCAGCCCGAGGAAGGTGACCTTGGTGGCCGACAGCTCCCGGATGCCCCGGAACCACAGGGTGTAGGCCAGGGCCGAGCCGATGATCGCGAGGTAGGCGTACCCGGCGAGGTTCTCGCCGGTCAGGTGCGCCGGCGGCGGCCCCTCGACCAGGAACGTCACCGGGGCGAGCAGCAGGCCGCCGGCCGTGAGCTGCCATCCGGTGGTGGCCAGCAGCGGCGCGGGCGACTTCCAGCGCTTGCTGAGCACGACGCCGACCGCCATCACCACCGCGCCGCCCAGCGCGGCGGCCACGCCCAGCAGATCGAGCCGGGCGTCGGCGCGCAGCACCAGCAGGCTCACCCCGGCCACGCCCGCCGCCGCGGCGAGCGCGACGCGCCAGGTCAGCCGCTCCCCCAGCAATCCCGCCGACAACAACGCGACCAGCAGCGGCTGGATGGCCCCGACGGTGGCGGCCACCCCTCCGGGCAGCCGGTAGGCGCCCACGAACAACAACGCGAAGAACAACCCGATGTTGAGCGCGCCGAGCACCAGGGCACGCCACCACCAGTTCCCCCGGGGCAGCCGGCGGGTGATCGCGATCAGGATCAGCCCCGCCGGCAGGGCGCGGATCAACGCGGCGAGCAAGGGGCGGCCGGGCGGCAGCAGTTCGGTCGTGATCAAATAGGTGGTCCCCCAGATGGCGGGGGTGAGGGCGGTCAGCAGAACGGTTCCCGTTCGATTACTTAGCACTAAGACAAATTAACCGAACGCCGACGTTCCGGCCAGGTGATTTTCCTCACCGCTAAGACACTTGTAGGCTGCCAGGGTGGCTGACCAGGTCGACTACATCCTCAGGCAGTGGCACGAGCAGCGCCCTGACCTGGACGTCTCCCCCATGGCGGTGATCGGACGGCTGTCGCGGCTGTCCCGGCTCATCGAGGCCGAGCTGGGCCGTACGTTCGCCGGGCACGGGCTCGACCGGGCCTCGTTCGACGTGCTGGCCACGCTGCGGCGCAGCGAGCCGCCCCACCGCCTGACCCCCGCCGCCCTGATGCGCGCCTCCATGGTCACCTCCGGGGCCGTCACCCAGCGGCTCGACCGGCTGGAGTCGCGCGGGCTGGTGCGGCGCACGCCCAGCGACTCCGACGGGCGCGGCGTGCACGTGACGCTCACCGCCGAGGGGCTCGCGCTGATCGACCGCGCGCTGCCCGACCATCTGGCGACCGAGCAGCGGATGCTGGCGGCGCTCACCGGGCAGCGGCGCGAGGAGCTCGCCGCCACCCTGCGCGACCTGCTCGAATCCCTCGGCGACAACACCGCCTGACCCGACCCGCGCCGCCGGGCGACGCGGCCCGCGCCGGTCAGTGCGGGGTGGCGCCCGCCGATCTGGTGGCCAGGGCGAACAGCAGGGCGGCGGCCGCCAGCGCCGCGCCGGTCGCGTACGTGAGGGCCGCGCCCGACGGCAGCGTGAGCCCGCCGAGCAGCGTGCCCGCGCCGATCCCCGCGTAGATCGCCGAGGAGTTGAGCGAGACCACCAGCGGCGCCTCCCCGGGCGCGGCGGCGATGAGCCGGTGCTGCTGCGGCGGCGTCTGGCACCAGCTGCTCGCTCCCCACGCCAGGACCAGCACGCCGACCAGCGCCACAGTGCCGACCGCAGTGCCCACCGCGGTGCCGGGCGCGGTGGCCGCCCCAGGGCCGACCGGAGTGCCGTCCGCCGCGCCGGCCGCCGCCATCCAGGCGAGCAGCCCCAGGCTGACGGCCATGACCAGGTACGCGACCGGCAGCACCCGGTGCGCGCCCCACCGGTCGGTGGTGTACCCGGCGGCCAGGTTGCCGAGGACGGCGCCGAGCCCGTACAGGAACAGCATGCCCGCCGTCCCCTCCACGCCCACGGCGCGCAGGGCGGGCACGCTGTAGGCGTACACCGTGTAGCTGGCCGCCATGCCGAGCACGGTGAGCGGCAGGATGGCCGTCACCGCCGGCCGCCTCAGCACGTCCAGCCTGGCGCGCAGCGGCACCCGAGGCGCGCCCGGCAGCACCGGCATGATCGCGTACACCCCGGCGGCGACCGCCAGGCAGGCCACGGCCACCGCACCCAGCGCGTACCGCCAGCCGAGCCGTTCGCCGGCCAGATCGCCGAGCGGCACGCCGAGCGCCGTCGCGACCGTCAGCCCGCCCACCACCACGGCCAGCGCCCGCGCCCGCAGCTCTGGCCGCACCAGGACGGCCGCCACCGCGCCCGCGCCCGGCGTGTACGCCGCCGCCGCGGCCGCCGCCAGCACCCGGCTGACCACCAGCACGGGGAACGACGGCGCCAGCGCCGACCCCAGGTTGGCCAGCCCGAGCACGACCAGCGCCGTCACCAGCAGGGCCCGCCGCGGCACCCGCGCGGCGACGGTGGCCAGCACGGGCGACGACAGCGCGTACGCGACGGCGAACACCGTCACCGACTGCCCGGCCGCCCCCTCGGTGACCTCCAGCGACGCGGCCAGGTCCGGCAGGAACCCGGCCACCACGAACGCGTCCGTGCCCACGGCGAACGTCCCGAGCGCCAGTACCAGCGTCGGGGCGAGGCCACGGGACTCCGTCTTATTCGGGACATTCAACATCCCGATTCTCCTTCCAGGTGTGCGCCCGGCGGGCGGGGTCGAGTTCAGCCGCGAAGGCGTTCGTAGTGGCGGCGCGCGCGGTCGGGGGCGTTGGCCGGAGCCGCGTCCATGAGGTCGGCGACCGTCTGGGCGGCCAGCTCGCGCCGCCAGGCGAGCTCGGCCCGGCGCATGGCCGCCGCGACGCCGCACGGGTGCGCGAACTCGCGGGCGGGCGCCTCGGCCCCCGCGCCGCGCTGCCGGATCTCGGTGCACCTGAACGCCTCGTCGGGGCCCTCGACCGCGGCGACGACGTCCATGAGCGTGATCCGGGCGGGCGGCCTGGCCAGCCTGAAACCGCCCTGCGCGCCCGGCACCGAGGCCAGGATGCCGGCGCGGACCAGCGCCTGGAGCCGTTTCTTGAGGTAGACCGGCGGCAGCTCGAACAGCGCCGCCAGCCGCCCGGTGGGCAGCGGGGCCTCGTCCTCCAGCCACGCCAGCACCAGGCAGCAGTGGAGCCCCCACTCGACGCCTTCACCCATGCGCATGAAAGGGGATACTACATGTCCCTTTAGGGGCGGCCGCGCCGGCCCCGTCCGCCGCGGGATCCGGCCCTGCCGCGCCGGGCGCGCGGCTCCGGCTCCGCGGCGGCGGACGTCCAGTGGGCGGGGCGGGTCAGGGCGGCGGGCAGCCGCGTGGCGGGGTTGCCCTTGGCGGCGTTGACCTGGGCCTGGGTGAGGAAGACGCAGCCGGTGAGGTCGGCTCCGGACAGGTCGGCGCCCCGCAGGTCGGCGCCGATCAGGTCGGCCAGGCGCAGGTCGGCCCCGCGCAGGTTCGCGCCGATGAGGTAGGCGCCGCGCAGGTTGGCCGCGCGCAGGTCGGCGCCCTTGAGGTTGGCGCCGATCAGGTCGGCGCCGCGGTGCTCCCTGCCCCGCCGACCGGCCCTGACCAGCTCGCTCGTACGCAGCAGCAGCGTGTTGACCTCGCCCCGGTGGGCGGCCACGTCGAGCCGCTCCAGGACGCCGGGGCTCTCCCGGGTCAGGCGCTCGGTCTCCTCGTACGCCGCCCGCAACTCGGGGACGATCTCCGCGGCGGCGTCGAGGGTCAGCGCCTCGGCGAGGTACCACAGCAGCTCGTGGAGCTGCCGCATGACCGGGAACACGGCGAACATCTGCCCGGACGTCTCGGGCGCGGCGCGCCAGTCGCGGCCCTCGAAGGTGACCTGGGAGACCTTCTGCCCGGCGCCGAAGCAGTCGAAGACGGTGCAGCCGGGGAAGCCACGCTCCCGGAGCTGGGCGTGGATGCCGCAGCGGAAGTCGTCGCGCAGGTTGACGCAGGGGCGGCCGGCGTCCTTGGCGACGGCGAAGTCGGCGGAGGCGGCGAACGGCAGGGCCACGCAGCACAGGCCGAAACAGCTCTCGCAGTCGGCCAGCAGGCCGAGCTCGCGCGGGGTCCTCTCGGGCAACGCTCTCCTTGTCTCGACGGGGTCTGCCCAGGGTACCGGCGGGGTCAGGGGCGCACGTACGGCGTGGTCGTGGTGAGCGGGACGAACCCGAGCCCGAGCAGGATCGGCCGGCTCTGCTCGGAGGCGTCGACCTGGAGGTAGTCGTAGCCGCGCTCGGCGGCCCGCCGGGCCCGCCAGGCGACCAGCGCCCGGTAGAGCCCGCGTCCCCGCCAGCCCGGCACGGTGCCGCCGCCCCACAACCCGGCGAAGCTCGCGCCAGGGGACAGGTCGAGCCGGGCCGCGCTGACCGCCCGCCCGCCCGCCACCGCGAGGACGGGGACGACGGTGTCGTCGGACAGGCGGCCCAGCAGGTGGTCGCGCAGCCGGCTGCCGTCGGCGCCGAAGGCCAGCTCGTGCACCTCGACCAGCGCCTGCACGCCCGCCGCGTCGGTGACCGGCGCCAGGCGCACGCCGTCGGGCGGCGCCCCCTCGGTGTCGAGGTCGGCGACCCGGGCGACCATTACGGTCTCGGCCGGTTCGGCGGCGAACCCGGCGGCCAGGAGCCGGTCGGCCAGGTCGGCGGGCCGGTCGTGGGCGTACAGCTTCCACTCGAAGCCCAGGCCGAGGTCGCCGAAATAACGCACCTGGCGGGCGACGGCCGCGTCGGCGCTCCCTTCGTCGAGGCCGGACCACAGGACGCCGTTCCACGCGTGCGGCGGGCCGACCTGGCGGACGACGTCGGCGTCCCGCTCGACCCTGGCGTCGGGCCCGTCGGGGCGCGCCTCCCGCCGCATCTGCCGGTCGAACAGCGCCAGCACCTCATCGTGATCCATCCGGCCGACCCTACCGCCGGACCGGGTCACTCGGCGGCCGGCCAGTCGTCGCCCCAGTCGACGTCGCGGGCCAGCCGGTACAGCTCGCCCTGCCGCTTGGAGACGACCACGTCGCGCACGCCCTCCTCGGCGGTGCACAGGCGCAGCGACACCAGGCCCTTGCGCTTCTGCGGGTGGCGCAGGACGCGTGCCGCCGCCCGCGGCCACTCCCCCCGCACGGCGGCCACGTAGGAGAACTTCTCGTCCTCGAAGCCGAGCGTGCCGGACTTGACACGGCGGTGCAGGGTGGTGCGCGGCAGGCGGACGGAGAAGTGGCACCAGTCGCGGCCCGGCCGGATCGGGCAGGGGCCGTCGTGCGGGCAGGGGGCGACGACGGTCAGGCCGCACCCGGTCAGCGTCTCCCGGGCGGTGACGATGTTGGCGTAGCCGGCGGGGGTGCCGGGCTCGATCACGATCACCATCGTCGCGTCCGCGGCCAGCCAGCGCACGACGCCGGCGTGCCGCTGCGCGGGCAGCTCGTTCAGGGCGTACGACATGGTGACCAGGTCGGCGGCGGGCCGGTCGAGCCCCGGGTCGATCGAGGCACGGCGCCAGGTGACGTCGCGCACGGGCGCGGTCCTGGCCAGCCGCCGGCCGAGCTCGATGATCTGCGGGTCGTGCTCGACGACGGTGACCCGCTCCAGCGAGGGCCAGACCGGCGCGGCCGCCCAGACCGCCGCGCCGGTGCCGCCGCCCACGTCGAGCTGCGTCCGCGGCGCGAAGCCCGGGGTCATCGCGGCGGCCATGCGCATGGCGGTGCCCGCGGCGGCGTACGTGGCGGGCATGCGGTAGGCGGCGTAGGCCGCGATGTCGGCCGGGGTGCGCAGGTGCGGCGCGGCGGCGGACGGGCCGGTGCGGTAGCGCTCGGTGAGCTGTTCCGTCGCGCGGGACAGGTCGTGCGGCGCGAAGCGGGCCAGGGCCGAGTCCAGGGCGGTCCTGAGCTCGTCGGGAAGCATGGTCATCGTGTGGTCCTGGCGGTCGGGTCGGGGTCGGGGACGGGGCGGGCGACCGCTGCCAGGGGAGGAATGACGCCTCTGACCTGTCCGGCGATGTCGCGACGCAGCGTACCAACCGGGCGGCGCGCGGCGGCCGCTCAGGGCCCGGAGCGCCCTGGTTTCCGTAGGGCGGCCCGCGGCGGCGGCGCAGCTCAGCCGGGGACCGGGGGCCGGAACAGGCGCCAGAACGACTGGGCGGCGGCGGCGTCGCGGCGGCCGCCGCACACCCAGTGCGTGATCACGCCGATGAGCGCCCCGGCCAGGAAGGCGGCGTGCACGTCGGCGGGCACGTCCTCGAACCCCGCCGGGCGGCTGCCGGTGGCGAAGCGGCCGGTCAGCTCCTCGGTGAGCCGCTCGCGCATCCGGGCGGCGAAGCGGGCGCTGCCCTGGCCGCCCAGCATGCGCTCGTACAGGGTGGCGTTGGCGGCCACGTGGTCGAACAGCTCCGCCAGCGGGGCCGGCGGCCGGTCGCGGGGGGCGTCGAGCGGGCACAGGGCCGCCGCCCGCGCCACGGCGGTGACGGCGTCCTCCATGGCGTCGGTGACCAGCGCGTCGACGTCCGGATAGTGCAGGTAGATCGTGGCGCGGTTGACCTCGGCGTGCTGCGCCAGCGCCGACATGGTGATGCTGCCCAGCTCCTGCCGGGCGGCCAGGTCCAGCACGGCGGCCTTGAGGCGGGCGCGGGTGCGCCGCGCGCGCGGATCGTCCGGGTTCACGCCGCCACTATACGACACATGTTGACTAATCGACAGTTGTCGCATAGATTGCCCGTCATGCGAATCGAAGTCTGGGCGGACATGGTCTGCGGATGGGCCCACATCGGGAAGCGGCGGCTGGAGAAGGCCCTCGCCTCCTGGGAGGGCGAGCCGGTCGAGGTGGTCTGGCGGCCGTTCCAGATCGATCCGTCGGCGCCGGCGAAGGCCGAGCCGCTGGCCGAGGTGCTGAGCGACCCCATGGTCGAGGAGGCGCTGCAGGTGTGCTCGCCCGGCCTGTCCCCGGCCGACAACCGGCTGCGGGTGGCCGGCGTCGCCGCCGACGAAGGGCTCGGGCAGCAGTGGGGCGCGGCCTGGCGGCCCAACACGCTGGAGGCGCACCGGCTGATCGCCGTGGCGTACGAGACGGGCGGCGCGGCGCTGCAGTCGGCCGTGGTCGGGCGGGTCCTGTCGGCCCACTTCGTCGAGACCCTCGACATCGGCGACCCGGCCGTGTTGTCGGCGATCGCCGCCGAGACCGGCCTCCCGTGGGACGGCCGGGGCGCCGGCCTGGTGCGCGAGCTGCTGCTCACGGGCAAGGCCAAGGGCGTGGGCACGTCGCCGACCATCGTGGCGGGCCGCCGCGCCCTGGCCGGGGCCCAGCCGCCGGACGTGATCAGGGACTTCCTGGCCGACGCCGCCGGCCACCCGGTCCGGCGGCTGCCCGCCGAGGTGGAGCGCCTGCGCCACGCCGAGTCGCTGCTCGACCAGCGCGACCCGCTCGGCGCGCTCACGCTGCTGCGGCCGCTGCTCGACGAGCACGGCACGGACCGCGGGGTGCGGCTGCTGGCGGCCCGCGCGTACTTCGCCTCGGCCCAGCTCGGCCGGGCGCGTACGGCGCTGGAGAGCCTGGTCGCCGAGGCGCCCGACGACTCCTACGCCCGCCACCTGCTCGGCCGCACCCTGCACCGCCAGGGCCACCCGGAGCAGGCCGCCCCGCACCTGACCCTGGCCGCCGTCATGACCCCCGACTACGCCTGACGCCGAGCCCCTGGTGACCTGCTCCCGCACCCCCGCGGGAGGAGGTCGCGAAGGTCTTCCCCCGCCTCTGACGCTCCCCCGATCAGCGGCCGGGCTCCAGGCGGCCCCAGGTGCGGCCGGTGCGGGCGGTGTCCTCGGCCAGGATCTCCCCGATGGCCGCGGCCAGCAGGTCGCGGTGGCCCGCGGGCAGGCCGGCGGACAGCGTCTCCAGGCGGGCCGCCACCCCGTCGTGGGCGCGCACCGCGATCTCCGCGCCCGCCGGGGTCAGCTCGATCAGGCAGGCTCGGCGGTCACGCGCGTCGCGCACCCGGGCCACCAGCCCGCGTTTCTCGGCGCGGTCGACGAGCCCGGTCAGGCTCGACTTCTCCAGGTGCAGCGCCCGGGTCAGACCGGTCATCCCGATGGGCCCGCCGACCAGCAGGCACAGGAGCTGGGCCTGCTGCGGGGTCAGGTCGTGCTCCCTGCTGACCTCGCCGTAGACCTGCTCGACCAGGTGCGCCAGGCGGACGAGCGCCTCGGTGAGGCTCAGAGCCGGGGCTTCGGTGGCGACCATGCGACCAGTGTAATTGACAGTAGTTGGCGGCACGAACTAAATTTACTTCGCGACACCAACAGTTCGTACAACCAACCAATGGGTGAGCCCCTCATGCCCGACTACGGTCACGACCTGCAGTTCAGCGCCAACCTCGTCCCGGCCGCCGGGCAGGCGGACGAGGTCGTGGCCCTCGCCCAGCTCGCCGAGCGCGCCGGGCTGGACCTGGTGACCTTCCAGGACCATCCCTACCAGCCCGCCCTCCTCGACACCTGGACGCTGCTCAGCTTCGTCGCCGCGCGCACCGAGCGCATCCGGCTGGCCGGCAACGTGCACCCGCTGCCGCTGCGCCCGCCGGCCGTGCTCGCCCAGGCGGCGGCCAGCCTCGACCTGCTCAGCCACGGCCGGTTCGAGCTGGCGCTCGGCGCGGGCGGCTACTGGGACGCCATCGAGGCCATGGGCGGCCCCCGGCACACCCCGTCCGAGGCCGTGGCCGCGCTGGAGGAGGGCATCGGGATCATCCGCGCGATCTGGGACACCGGCACGCGCGGCGGCGTCCACCACCGCGGCGAGCACTACCGGGTGGACGGGCTCAAGCGCGGCCCGCGACCGGCCCACGACATCGGGATCTGGCTCGGCGCCTACAAGCCGCGCATGCTCCGGCTCACCGGGCGGCTGGCCGACGGCTGGCTGCCCTCGCTCCCCCGCTTCCAGGACGTCTCCGCCCTGGGCGCGGGCAACGCCGTCATCGACGAGGCCGCGCTGGAGGCCGGGCGGTCGCCGTCCGACGTGCGGCGGCTGCTCAACCTGGGCGGCCCGCTGCCCGCCGCGCAGCTCGCCGAACTCGCGCTCGTCCACGGGGTGAGCGTCTTCATCCTCATGTCCGGCGATCCGCGCGAGATCGAGCGCTTCGCCGCCGAGACCGCCCCGGCCGTACGGGAGCTGGTCGCCGCCGGACGCGGGCACTCCCCGGAACCGGACCACCGCACCGCGACCCGCACCGCGCCCCGCACCGCGACCCACGCTGCGGTCCAGGTCTGGGACGAGGCCACCAGGCCCACCGCGCCCGACCCCGACCCCGGCCGCCGGTACACCCCGGCCGAGCAGGCCGCCGGGCAGCACCTCGTGGACGTGCACGACCACCTGCGCGCCGAGCTGGCCCAGCTGCGCGACCTCGTCGAGCAGGTGGCGGCGGGCACGATCGACGCGGGCGCGGCCCGTTCGCAGATCGCGACCATGACGATGCGGCAGAACAACTGGACGCTGGGGGCGTACTGCGAGTCGTACTGCCGGCTCGTCACCATGCACCACACCGGCGAGGACAGCATGGTCTTCCCGAAGCTGCGCCGCGCCGAGCCGGGGCTCGCGCCCGTCCTGGACCGGCTGCAGGAGGAGCACGAGGCGATCCACAAGATCATCGAACGGGTGGACCGCACGCTGGTCGCCTTCGTCGGCGAGCCCGGCGGCCTGGGCGACCTGCGCGCCGCCGTCGACCTGCTCAGCGACGCGCTGCTGTCCCACCTGTCGTACGAGGAGCGGGAGCTGGTGCCGCCGCTGTCGAGGCACGGCTTCTAGCGACGGCCGCTCCGGAGGCCCGGCTCCCGGCGACAGGATCGCCGTGGACCGGATCCTCGTGGACCGGGCCGCCGGGGGCCGGGAAGGCGTGCCGGCGGGCGGCGGCCACGACCGCGAGGGCGGCGAGCGCCACCGGGAGGGCGGTGCACGGCAGCGCGCCCGCCCCCGCGCCCTCCAGCACGATCCCCCCGGCCAGCGACCCGGCCGCGATGCCCGCGTTGTAGACGGTGGTCTGCATCGACGTGGCCACGTCGGCGTGCTCCGGCCCCGAGGCGACGACCAGCGCGGTCTGCAGCAGCGTCGGCGCTCCCCCGAACGCCGCGCCCCACAACGCCACCGCGCCCAGCAGCACCCCGGCGGACCCGGCGTACAGACCGAGGGCCGTCATGGACGCGGCCACCGCGGCCAGCACCGCGAGCAGGGTCGCCCGCGGGCGCCTGTCGATCACCGCGCCGACCACCCAGATGCCCGCCACCGTGGCCACGCCGAACACCAGCAGCACGGTCCCCGGCCGGCCGAACCCGGCCTGCTCGGCGAACAGCGCCAGGTACGTGTACATCGCCTGGTGCCCGAGCAGCACCAGCGCCGTCACCGACAACACGGTCCTGACGCCGGGCACGACCGCGACCCGCCGCAACGGCACCCGCCGCGCGGCCGGCTCGCCGGGGAAGGGCGGCACCTTCCACAGGACCCAGCCCACCAGCACCACCGCCACCGCCGACAGCGACCCGAACGCCGCCCGCCATCCGACGGCCGCCGCGAGCTGCGTGCCCGCCGGGATGCCCGCGCACAGCGCCACCGTGATCCCGGCCGAGACGATCGCGATGGCCCTTCCGCGGCGCTCCGGGGGGACCATGCGGGCGGCGTACCCGACGAGCATGGCCCACAGGATGCCGCCCATCGCCCCCGCGCCCACCCGCGCCGCGAACGTCACCGCGTACGACGACGACACCGCCGTGACCGCGTTGAGCAGCGCGAAGCCGAGCAGCGCGGCCACCAGCACCTGCCGCCTGGGCAGCCCGCGCAGCAACGCGGTCAGCGGGATCGCGGCCAGGAAGGAGGCGACCGCGTAGGCGGTCACGAGGAACCCGGCTGTCCCCTCCGCCACGCCGAGGGCGACGGCGAGCTGCGGCAGCAGGCCCGCCGGGAGGAGTTCGGTCATGACGGCCGTGAACGCCGCCGTGAACAGCGCGAGCAGCCCCGCCCACGGGAGTTTCGCAGGAGACATGCCGCCTATGCTGAAACCTTCACATCAGTGTGAAGGCAAATCCTCGGGGGAAGCATGAAGATCGGACAGTTGTCCCAGCGTACGGGCGTGCCGACGCGCATGCTCCGCTACTACGAGGAGCAGGACCTGCTGCACCCCGACCGCGCCGTCAACGGCTACCGCGACTATCCCGAGTCGGCGGTCTACCGGGTCCAGCAGATCCGCGGCCTGCTCGACTCCGGGCTCACGACGGAGATCATCCGCCGCATCCTGCCGTTCCTGAACAAGCCGGACGAGATCCACCTGCATCCGGAGTGCCTGACGCCCGAGCTGGCCGAGCTGCTGCGGGCGGAGGCGGGCCGCATCCAGCAGCGCATCGACTGCCTGTCCCGCAACCGGGACGCCATCCACGCCTACCTGGCCGCCGTACGCTCCGCGGCGGACGGGGGCGCGCCCTCGGAGTGACCGTTCCGCCGGGACGGCAGCCCGGCTGCGCCGCCGCCCGAAGGCCAGCAGGCCGCGCTGCTGGGCGCCCGAGCACGGCCCCCGGCCTGATCGTTCCGCCGGGAATTCGGTCTGCTGGAATGTGGGCATGGAGACCTTGGCCGACCTTCTCTCGGACGCGGCGGCGGGCCGCCCGCCCGCCCCCGACGGCAGCGTGACCGTCCTGCCCCAGCCGTCGGAGCGCGACGCGGGGATCATCGCCTTCACCGCCCACACGGTGGTCTTCGCCGACGTCGACCCGGCCCGGGTGCACGCCCTGCTGCCCGCCGGCGACCTGTCGGCGCCGCTCATGCCGGCCTTCCTGACGGCGATGGAGGCCGCGACCGGCCGGCGGACCGGCAACCTCGACCTGCTTGCGCTGGCCGCCCCCGCCCCCGGGCCGCCCCCGCTCCCGCTGGAGGAGCTCACCGCCGGCGACCATCCGCGCGTCGTCCGGGCCCGCCTCTATCGGGACGCCGTGCGCGTGTGGGTCACCGGCGACGGGGCCGGCCTGGTCACGCTGGGCCGCGGCGTGGCGGGCCGCTGGGAGGCGGCCATCGAGGTGGAGCCCGAGCACCGCGGGCGCGGGCTCGGCAGGTCGCTGGCCGCGGCGGCCAGGCACCTGACGCCCGGCCCGCTGTGGGCGCAGATCGCGCCGGGCAACGCCGCGAGCGTACGGGCCTTCCTGGCCGCGGGTTACCTGCCGATGGGGGCCGAGGTGCTGCTCGTTCCGGACAACGGCTGACCCATCAGCGTCCCGGACCCGGCGGCGTCCTGGCCCCGGCGGCGTCCTGTGCCCGGCGTGCGCCCGTGCCGGAACGCCGTGCGGAAGGCCCGCGCTCCCTTGCCAGGCCGGGGTTGCCGGTGTCCGGGAGTTTGCTGGTAGGGGGCCCGCTGTTGGGGGAAACCGGGTGTGGCGCTGCGGAGGGCGTCCAAGATCGCTACGTATAGTGATGGCCGATGTCACTTCGTGATTACAGGGGGAGCTCATGAGAGGTAACCTCATCGCCGCCGGCGGTGCACTGCTCGTCGCGGCCGCGGTGTTCAGCATGGCCGGCGTGGCCGCCGCGGACGCCTGGTCCGACGAGAGGCACTGGCACCCGGACAACTGCAGCCTCGGAACGAACGACGACTCCACGTACCACCACGTCACGAAGTACGGCAGGTTCGCCGGCACCCGTGACGCCGACGCCTGCAAGGGCGACGAGCACGGGCACGACTCCGACGACGACGGCTGGGGCTGGAAGCACGACCACGGCCGTCACAACTGGCCGGGCAGCGGCAACGGCAACTGGATCGGCCACGGCTACGGCCCCGGCGCGGGGGTCGGCGTCGGGGGCTGACGCCCTCACCCGCCTCGATCCCGGCGCCCTCGCGGGGCGCCGGGATCGACGCACGCCCGGCTCTCGCCGCCCCCGCGGACGCCGCGGCGGGCGCTGATATCTTCTGCCGTAAAGAGATCCGGGGCAGAGGAGAGTCGTACTGTGGTCGTCTTCGCCGGGCAGGGGGACGCGCGCCGTTCGATGGCGTTGTTGTGGCGGACCGAGGAGCCGGGCGAGTCGCGTCCCGGCCCCAAGCCGGGCCTGAGCGTGGACCTGATCGTCGACGCCGCCATCGCCGTCGCCGACGCCGAGGGCATGGCCGCGCTGTCCATGCGCAAGGTCGGCGAACGGCTCGGCCGCACCGGCATGGCCCTCTACACCTACGTCCCCAGCAAGGGCGAACTGGTGGACCTCATGTACGACAAGGCCCTGGGCGAGCTGCCCACCGCCCACGACCTGACCGGCGGCTGGCGGCCGGCGGTCACCGCGTGGGCCGGGCACCTGTGGCACTTCTACCAGCGTCACCCCTGGGTGTTGCAGGTGTCGCAGGCCCGGCCGGTGCTGGGCCCCAACGAGTTCGCGCTGCTGGAGAGCCTGGTCACGATCCTGCGCGAGACCGGCCTGCGCCCGCCCGCGCTGCGCGGCGTGGTGTCGCTGCTGTTCGACTTCGTCCGCGGCGCGGCCCGTACGGTCGCCGAGTCCCGGCAGGCCCCGTCGGCCACCGGCGTGTCGGACGAGGAGTGGTGGCACACCCGTTCCCAGCTGCTGGAGGAGGTCGCGCCGGGTTTCGCGGCCCGCTTCCCCATGGTGGCCTGGATCGAGAGCGAGGCGAGCGTCCCCGGCGAGGGCGAGCCGTACCTGGAGCATCAGGTGAACGAGGCGTTCACGGTCGGGCTCACCGTGCTGCTCGACGGCGTGCAGGCCGCCGTCGGGCGGACCGGTCCGCCCGACGGGCCGGTCAGCGCCCCTTGAGGAAGGACGCCCAGGCCTCCAGGCCCGGCTCGGGGTCGGCGCGGCCCACGCCGAGCCGGAACCGGTCGTCCGGCGTGGGCGTGAGCTCCGAGCGGTAGACGCCCGCGGGCAGCAGCAGCACGCCGGCCCGTTCGACCAGCTCGGCGCAGAACGCCTCGACGCCGTCCGGCCCCAGGTAGCGGGGGAACGTGACGCAGCCGCCGTCCGGCGCCCGGTACTCGAACAGGTCGCCGAACTCGCCGAAGAACGCCTCGAAGCGCGGCAGGTTGGCGGCGATGATCCCGCGGTTGCGCTCCAGGATGCGGTCCCGTGCCTTGATCGCGATGCGGGCGAGGATCTCGCTGGGCGCGGAGTTGCAGATGGTCGTGTAGTGCTTGGCGCGTTCGAGGCGGGCGCGCAGCTCGCGGTCGCGGCAGGCGATCCAGCCGATGCGCAGGCCGGGCATGCCGAGGGACTTGGAGGTGACGTTCAGCGAGAGCGCCGCCGTCGACAGGTCGGCGGCCTGCGGCAGCGTACGGGCGGGATCGAGCTCCAGGCCGCGGTAGACCTCGTCGCTGAACAGGTGGATGCCGCGCTCCTCGCACAGCGCCGCCAGCCGGGCGAGGTCGGCCGCGTCGATGACCTTGCCCGTCGGGTTGTTGGGGAAGTTGACCGACACCACGCGGGTGTTGGGCCGGATCGCGGCCGCCACGGCGTCGAGGTCGAGCGCCCAGTCGCGGGCCGGGTCGAGCGCGACGCCGGTGACCTCGCACAACGCCATCGGCACCGTCTCGGCGGACTGGTAGCAGGGCGTGACCACCACGGCGTGGTCGCCGGGGCCGAGCAGCACCTGCATGGTCAGGTACAGGGCTTCCTGGGCGCCCGCGAAGACGAGCACGTCGTCCGCGCCGACGCGCTCGTAGGTGTCCGCGACGGCCTGGCGCAGCCCCGGGTCGCCGAAGGTCTCGGTGTAGCCGAGGGACAGCGTCTCCCAGGCGTGCCTGTCGTCGTCGCCGGCCAGGGCGAGCAGCTCGGCCATGGTCATGGTCTGCGCGTCGGAGGCGGCCAGGTGGTGGCGGGCGGTGAACTCCCAGCGGGAGAAGTAGACCTCCAGCCGGAAGTCGGGAAGCGGGGTCACGGTCGGCTCCTCCTGAGCTCGGCGAGCAGGGTGTAGAGGGTGGAGCGGGACGTCCGCAACGCCCCCGCGACGACGGACGGCGCCCGCCGGACGGTGAACACCCCGGCCTGGTCCAGCTCGGCCAGCACGGCGAGGCGGTCCTCGCGGGTCAGCCGCTCCACCGGCCGGCCGTGCGCGCGGACGTAGGCGCCGACGATCTGCTGCACGCGCTCGGTCCAGTCCTGCTCGAACAGCACCTCCGGACGGGGCGCCGACGGCGCGGCGAACGCGGCCAGCAGCGCCGCGGCCTGCTCCAGCGGGGTGCGGTCGAGGTTCACGCAGAGCACGGCGGACGGCTCGCCGCCGGGGTCGCGCAGCACGGCGCTCACCGACGACAGCCGCCGCCCGTCGGCCAGCAGCTTCTCGTACGGGCCATAGACGCCGCCGGGCGAGGGGTCGAGCCGGTCGAGCTCGCCGAGCAGCGACGGAGCGCCGGGGCCGCGCCCGGACATCGGGTTCCACACGCCCAGGACCTGGTCGCCGCGGACGTCGTGCAGGACCACCTCGGCGTACGGGGCCAGCAGCGCGGCCACCGCCTCGCACACCGGCGACCACAGCCGCACGCGTTCATCCGTCTTCGTCACGCCCGGATGCTATGTCCAGTTCGGACGCTTTGTCCAACCCGGCCCGGCGTGCGTCCCCCGGGCTCAGGCGTGCGCGCCCACGGTGACCGGGCCGAGAGTCAGGCGCGGCCTGCCCTCCAGGATCTCCCCCACCCGTTCCACCTGCTCGTCGAGCTCGCCGCGCTGGGCGGCGGTCAGGCCGGCCAGCAGTTCCACCGTGACGTCGATCCGGCTGCCGGAGCGCCGCTGGTGCCAGACCCCGCGCACCTCGCCGTCCACGAGCAGCACGGGGAAGTTGCCCGCCTGGCCGCCGGACAACGCCCGCTGCCAGGCCGGGCCCGGGTAGAGCAGCTCGCGGGGGCGGCCCGCGACCAGGTAGGCGTCAAAGTACGGCAGCAGGCGCACGCCGCGCGGCGGCCCGTCCGGCACCGCCGTGTCCCCCGCCGGCACCCGGGCCGGACGCCCCTCGAACGACACCTCCTCGGTCTCCACCGACGCGAACGCCTCCGCCGCCCACCGCACCGGCGCCCCGATCCACTGGGCGAACTGCGCCGGGGTGGCCGGCCCGTACGCGGCCAGGTAGGCCGTGACCAGGCCGGCCCGCCCGTCCGGCGGCACGGGCGCGGCCGGCGCGGCGCGGTAGGTGACCTTGCGCCCCCTGACCGGCCCGAACACGAACGCCCCGCGGTGCGCCGCGGTGGCCATCGCCTGCCGCCAGCGCGGCCACATGCCCTGGAACGCGGGCATGACCAGGTCGCCCGCCCACGGCCCGGTGGCCGCGACGACCGCCTCGCTCAGCTCGTCGATCGTCAGGTCGGCCCCGCCCAGCGCGTCGCGGACGGCCTGGACGACCTGGTCGGTCTGCTCCGCCGTCAGCCGCACGCCCTCGGCCCCGCCGGGCCCCGCGGGCAGCGACGACAGGGCGCCCAGCCACATGGGCAGGTCGTCCGCCGGCAGCAGGTGCACGGTTCCGCGCGGCCCGTGCGTCTTGACCAGGGTTCCCTCCTCCCACAACGCCTCGCGGACGTGGGCGCGGGTGACACCGTCGAGCCGCAGGCCGATCGAGAGCTCGGCCGCCGACATGACCTGGGCGTGCGCCCCGCACATGGCGGCCACGACGGCGGCCTGGCCCTTGTCGGCGGCTGGGGCGGCCAGCCGCGCCCGCTCCAGACGCCGTGCGCTGACCTGCGGCCACGACAGTTCGATCACGAATTCCTCCTCGGTGCGTTCCCTTCACCGTAGAAGGACAGGCGGAAAGGTTCGTTCCGCTACATCGGGCGTCACCCCTGCGGGCGGGGGCCGGTCAGCTGAGTCCGCCGGCCTTGCCGAGCAGGTAGCGCTGCTCGACCTGGTTCGCGGTCAGGCCGGCGGCCTGACGGTAGAGCGCGGCGGCCCGCGCGGTGTCGCCGGTCATCTGCAGCAGGTGGGCGCGGACCGCGTGCTCCCGTTGCCTGGTGAGCGGGTGCCGGTCCAGGTGGTGGCGGCGGTTGAGGTCGTCCAGGAGCGCCAGGCCGCGGGCCGGTCCGTAGGCGTGGGCCACCGCCACCACCCGGCTGAGCTGGACCGGCGCGGTGGGGGTGAGCCGTTCGAGCCACACGTACAGCATGGCGATCTGGGCCCAGTCGGTCCGGTCGGGGGCGGCGGCCGCGGAGTGCACCGCGGCGATCGCGGCCTGGAGCTGGTAGGGGCCCGTCCGGCCGCGGTTCCAGACGCCGTCGATGAGAGCGGTGCCCTCGTCGATCAGGTCGCGGTCCCACCGGGCGCGGTCCTGCTCGTCCAGGGGGACCAGGTCGCCGCCGTCCGTACGGGCTGCGCGCCTGGACTCGGTGAGCAGCATCAGCGCCAGCAGGCCGGTCACCTCGGCGTCGTCGGCGAGCGTGGCGTGCAGCATGCGGGTCAGCCGGATGGCCTCGCGGGTCAGGTCGACGCGGGCGAGCCGGTCGCCGGCGGTGGCGGTGTAGCCCTCGTTGAAGATCAGGTACAGCACCCGCATCACGGCGGTCATGCGGCTGTCGCGGTCGGCGTCGGTGGGCGGCGTGAAGCGGGCTCCGGCGCAGGCCAGCCGTTGTTTGGCGCGGCTGATCCGGGCGCCCATGGTGGGCTCGGTCGTGCCGTGGGCGTGCGCGATCTCGGCGGTGGTCAGGCCGCCGACCGCGCGCAGCGTGAGCGCCACCTGAGAGGTGGGGTCGAGCGCGGGATGGCAGCACAGCAGCAGCAGGGTCAGGCTGTCGTCGCTCCCGGCGGCGGGGTGTGCCTGTCGCCCGGGTTCCTGCATGGCAAGGTCGGCCGCCCCGGCCCGCAGCTCGCGGCGGTGGCGGGCCTGGTCGGAGCGGAGCAGGTCCACCATGCGCCGGTATCCGACGCGGATCAGCCAGCTGCGCGGGTTCTCCGGGACGCCCTCGACCGGCCAGGTACGCCCGGCGGTCAGCAGCGCCTCCTGCACCGCGTCCTCGGCGATGTCGAACCGGCCGAAGCGGCGGACCAGCGCGCCGAGCACCTGCGGCGCCTCGGTGCGCAGCAGGTGCTCCAGCTCGCGGTTCACGTCCCGAAGTCCGCACCCATGATCGGGCGGATCTCGATCGGTTCGCCGAGCGCCTCGACGATGCGGGCGGCGATCTCGACGGCCCGCTCCCTGCCGGTCACGTCGATCACGGCGAAGCTGGCCAGGACCTCCTTGAGCTCGGCGAAGGGACCGTCGGTGGCCACCACCTCGTCACCGTCGCGGTGGACGGTGGTGCTGACCGCCGGGTGCCCCAGGCCCTCGCTGCTGACGAACTCGCCGGAGGCGATCAGCTCCTGCTCCAGCTTCTGGTAGGTCGCGAAGGCGGCCAGCGCCTCCTCGGAGGGGACGTCGGCGGTGGCGGCGTCCCACGCGGCGGCCGGGGTGTAGCCGAGCAGCAGGTATTTCATGGTGAGTCCCTTGATCGTGGCAGCCGATTGTACGTTCGCCTCAGGCGGCGCGCCGCAGCGACACCGCGAGGACGGTCGTCCAGGTGAAGGCCACCAGGCCGTTCACGGCGATCTGGACGCTCATGCGGTCGGGCGACATCGGCACGAGGAGCACCACCGCGGCGATGGCACTCAGCACGGCGCCCAGCACGGCGGGCGGCGCCGACCGGCGGCGAGCGCACCGGACGCTCATCACCACGGCCGCGACGGCCAGCGCGGTGAAGGCCACGGCGGCGGCGGCCGAGTGCGCGATGCCGTGCCAGGACATCTGCGTGACCGGCCCTTCAGGCGTCCCCGCCGGGAAGCCCTTCTCGGGGTCCATGGTGAAGACCCCGGCCGCCACCAGCCCCGCGCCGAAGACACCCACCAGAATCGGCAGCGCCCGCCGCCCGATCCCGTCGGTGAGCGTGCGCCTGACGCCGACGGCCAGCGCCAGCGCGCCCGCCCCCGCGAGGACGAAGGTGAGGATCTGGATCCACCCCAGGTCGCCGGTGGACAGCTGGCTGATGGGGTGGCGGGTGATGTCGAAGCCCGCACGGGTGAGCATCTGCGTGGTGGCCGAGGCGAAGAAGATCGGCCCGGCCAGCGCCCCGGCCAGCAGCAGTCGTCCGGACGTCCGGGCGCTCCTGCGGGCAGGAGCGCCGGTGGCGGTGGTGGCGGTCATGCACGTCCTCCTTTGTCGGTGGGTTTCCCGCTCGCTACCTCGGACCCGGATCGCCTTTCTTGACGCCGGTCGAGTGTGATTCACGTCACAGCGATCTCGTGTCAAAGCCCGGCAGGTGCCTCCGAGGTACCGGTGAGACAACCCACAGAGGAGGGCAACATGATCGAGACCCAGCAGCCCAGCCCCGAGCTGAAGGCCCTGGACCGGCTGGTCGGCACCTGGAAGGTCACCGGCGGCGCCGAGGGGACCGTGCGCTACGAGTGGCTGCCCGGACGGTTCTTCCTCGTCCAGCACGTCGAGCTCACCCAGTTCGGCGAGCCGGTCACCGGCATCGAGGTCATCGGCAACCTGCGCCCGTTCGGCGAGCCGACCGGGGCGGACGTCGTGTCCCGCTACTACGACTCGGCGGGCAACACCTTCGACTACGTCTACGAGCTGGACGGCGACCGGCTGACCATCTGGGCCGGAGCCAAGGGCGGCCCGGCCTACTACGCGGGCACCTTCGACGCCGACGGCACCACGCTCACCGGCGAGTGGGTCTACCCCGGCGGCGGCGGGTACGCCTCCACCTCGACGCGCATCTGACGCCCGCCGGGAGAACCCGCCGCGTCTGACGCGGCGGGGGAACCCGCGGGGGCGAGCTGCTGTGGCGCTGGAATTCCGGCATGCTTCCCGTCGGCGGGAACCGGTCGGCCGCGAGCGGGCAAGTGGGGGTGTCCCATCCGTGAGCCGAGAGGCCAGAGCATGTCAGACACGAGCCCCGCCGATTCCGCCGTACTCGCGCGGTCCCGGCAGGAGCCCGAGGTGTTCGCGGAGATCTTCCGCAGGCACGCGCCTGAGATCAAGAGATTCGTCGTCCGCCGCCTCGGGCCCGACGTCGCCGAGGACGTGGTGGCGGAGACGTTTCTCGCCGCCTTCCGCCAGCGTGGCCGCTACGACCTGGCCAGGCACAACGCCCTGCCCTGGTTGTACGGCATCGCGACCAACCTCGTCGGTCGCCACAAGCGCACCGAGGCCAGGCAGCTGAACCTGCTGGCCCGCACCGGGGTGGACCCGGTCACCGAACCCTTCACCTCGCGCAGCGACGAGCGGCTGAGCGCGCAGGCCGTGAAGCAGGGCCTGGCCGCCGCGCTCGCCGCGCTGCCCGCCGGGCACCGCGACGTGCTGCTCCTGGTGACCTGGGGCGGCCTCAGCTACCCCGAAGCCGCCGAGGCGCTCGGCATCCGCGTCGGAACGGTCCGCTCCCGCGTCAACCGGGCCCGCGCGAAGATCCGGGCGGAACTGGGCGGGACCGACCCCACAGCACTCGCCGTCGAGGAGGTTCACCATGGATGAGCTGGCCCAGCTCAACAGTTTCCGCTCCGAGGTCCCCGCGCAGCAGGACCTGCGCGCCGAGGCGGAGCGCCTGATGGCCGGCATGTCGGCCCGGCCCCGCGCCGGCCTTCGCCGCCTGGCGCTGCGCGCCGCCGTGGCAGGGGGGCTGGCGGCCGCGGTGGGGGCGGCGGTGTTCGCCGTCCAGAGCCCGCCCGCCCCGGCGCCGGCGCCGCCGCGGATCCGCACGGTCGCGGCCGTGGCGGTGTTGTCGCGGGCGGCCGAGCAGGCCGGCAGCCGTCCGGAGCTGCATCCCAGGCCAGGCCAGTTCCTCGTCTTCGAGTCGCGGAGCATGGACACCTCCGAAGGGGACGGGGGCATCTGGCTGTCGCGCTCCAAGCGCACGATCTGGCTGCCGGTTGAGGGCAGCGCGGTCAAGGGCGTCCTGCAGGAGGAGATCCTGGCGCCGCTGCCGTATCCGGGCCACCCGCTCCCACCGGCCGCGCGAGCGGAGCAGGCGCTGGTGGGCAGGCCCGGCCGTCCGTTTCGGGCGGCCGACTTCGATGACCGCGCCGAGTTCCTGCGCAACGACTACGCCTACGTCAGCAAGCTGCCGACCGACACCGAGGGCATGCGCAGGCACCTCTACACGCGCCTGCCCGACGACGGGCTGCAGGACTACCAGGCGTGGAACCGGGTGGGCGGGCTGCTCGACGAGGCCTACCTGCCCGCCGCGCAGCGGGCCGCGCTCTTCCGCGCGGCGGCCACGATCCCCGGGGTGGTGACGGTGAAGGAGGCGCGGGACGCCGCGGGGCGCACGGGCATCGCCGCGGCGATGGTCTCGCCCAACGGGGTCAGGGAGGAGTACATCTTCGACCGGAAGACCTACGACTACCTCGGCCGCCGGGGGGTGGTGGTAGACGCGAAGCTGGCCGACGCACCGGTGGGGAGCGTGGTGTCGTCGAGCGCGCAGCTGAAGGTCGGCGTCGCCGACCGCCCGCCGACGGTGGAGTAGCCCGGCGGAAGCTCTCGGCCGGAGGAACCGGCGGCCTCCGCACCTCGGACGCCGCCGGCAGGAAGTTCTCCAGGAAGAAACCCGGTTCGAGGATCGTCCAGCGGGAGACGCCGGCCGCACGAACCCGGTCCTGGATCGTGCTCTCGGCTCCCAGGCTGGCGTCCAAGGAGCCCCAGCGGCCTGCGATCCAGCCGGGAGTCTCGGTGTGCTGACCGGCGCCACTGGTGGAGGCGTGTACGAACTGCGGCACTCCCGCGGCGGCCCGCACCACCGAATCGCGATCGTGGAGATCACCGGTGACCAGCTCGGCGCCCAGCGCCTCAGGGCCATAAGCGGTGGGGGCCGCCGTTTTCTGTGCGATGAATATGGCGGGCCCCGCCATTCGGCAACCCTCGAGACGACGCCCATGCCCGACCGCCGGCGCGCAGACGCCCGGCGCACGCTATCAGCGCGAATCCCAAACGATCACCGGGCTCCGGGTGACGCGCCGGATCCGAACCCCAGATGACCACCGGATTCCGGCGTTAGCGGAGTTCTCCCAGGCCAGTGAACCCCTGCCGTTGAGGTCTTCTGGACGTCGTCAACGCCGCGTTCCGTTCGATCGCCCAGCGTCACGAACGTCTACCTCCTTGAAGATCACGGGGTTTCATACGGCTGCCCCACCCCGCGCATCCGCTGGGTGGGGCACGCCTGGGGTCAGGCGGCGAGGCCGAGGGCTCGGGCCACGGCCGAGGTGGCCGAACTGGTTGCCGTGGCGGTGTAGCCGCCGCGCAGGGAGGCGTCCGGGTCTTTCAGGCCGTTGCCGCTCAGCGTGATCACGACCCGCTGGCCCGGCGCGAGGTTGCCCCGGGCGTGCTGGTCGAGGAGGCCGGCGATCCCGGCGGCCGAGGCGGGCTCGGCGAAGACGCCGTCGCGCCGCGCGACCAGCTCGTACGCCTCGAAGATCTGCGCGTCGGTCACCGCGGCGATCAGCCCGCCGGACCGGTCGCGGGCGTCGAGCGCGCCGTCCCAGGTGGCCGGGCTGCCGATGCGGATCGCGCTCGCCGCGGTCTCGGGATCGGCGACCGGCGTGCCGTGGACGAGCGGCGCGGCCCCCGCCGCCTGGAAGCCCCACATGCGCGGCGACCGGCCAGACAGCCCCTCCTGCTCGTAGGCCCGGTAGCCGCCCCAGGTGGCGGTGATGTTGCCGCCGTTGCCGACCGGCAGGCAGTGGATGTCGGGCGCGTCGCCGAGCGCGTCCACGATCTCGTAGGCGACCGTGCGCTGCCCCGCGAGCCGCAGCTCGTTGCCGACCGAGTTGACCAGCGCGATCGGGTGGTGGGCGGCGAGCTCGCGGGCGACGCGCAGGCAGTTGTCGAACGTGCCGTCGATCTCGACGATCCGCGCGCCGTAACGGACCGCCTGTCCGAGCTTGGCGAGCGCGACCCGCCCCTTCGGCACGAGCACGGCGGCCGTCAGCCCGGCGCGCGCGGCGTAGGCGGCGGCCGAGGCGCTGGTGTTGCCGGTGGAGGCGCACACGGCCAGCTCGGCCCCGGCCTCGGCGGCCCTGCTGATCGCCACGGTCATCCCGCGGTCCTTGAAAGACCCCGTGGGGTTGGCGCCCTCGACCTTCAGCCAGACCTCGCAGCCGGTCACCGCGGACAGGTGCGCCGAGCGCAGCAGCGGGGTGTTGCCCTCGTTGAGCGAGACGGCGGGCGTGTCGGGGGTGACCGGGAGCCAGCGCCGGTAGTCGCTGTCGATCAGTCCGTTCCAGGTACTCATACCGGCGACCGTAACATTCGTTTCATGCGCCGTGCCACGTGTAACATTTGTCAGCATGGATGAGGATCCCGTGACGACCCGGCTCAACGCGGTCTACCCCGAGCTGCCACCGGGCGAGCGGGCCGTCGTGCGGGTGCTGCTCGACGACCACCCCTTCGCCGCGCTCGGCTCGCTGCGCGCGCTCGCCGAGCGGGCCGGGGTCAGCCCGCCGACCGCCTCCCGGCTGTTCGACCGGCTCGGGTACGCGGGATTCGCCGGGTTCCAGGCGGCCGTGCGCGACGGCGTCCGCGACCGGTCGCGCCTACGTGAGTTCGTCGCCCGTCCGCCCGGCACCCAGCGGGCCGCCGAAGACCTGCGTGCCGGGCTCGACAGCACCCTCGCCGCCGTCACCGAGCCCCTGCTCGACGCCGTCGGCGACCTGCTGGCCGGAGCCGCGTCGGTCTGGGCGCTCGGCGGGCCGCTCAGCGAGCTGGCCGCCGAATACCTGATCAGGCAGCTCGCCGGCCTGCGTCCGGGGGCGCATCGGGTGCCCGACTCGGCGTCCGCGCGTGCCCGTACGCTGCTCGACCTCGGCGGTTCTGCGGCCGTGGTCGCGTACGACTTCCGGCGCTACTCCCCCGCGACGGCCCGCTTCACCGAGGCCGCGTGCGCCCGCGGGGCGCGGCTGGCGCTGATCACCGACGCCGGGGAGTCGCCGCTCGCGGCGCGGGCGGAGGTGCTGATCAGGCTGCCGCGCGAGGC
>NZ_JBFAOM010000043.1:0-82737 GCF_040675235.1 Nonomuraea sp. NPDC049637 | reverse complement strand
GCCAGCTCCGCCGCCACCAGCGCCGGCAGCTCCGCGACCGCCGCCCGCACCGCGCGGGGTTCGTCGCCGCCGTCCCGCACCGACTCCGGCGGCTCCTGCCCCGGCGCCACCGCCGCCAGCACGTCGGCCGCCACCCGCATGATCTCCACCGGCGTGCGGTAGTTGACCAGCAGCCGCTCCTCCCGCCAGCGCCCCTCCAGGTACGGGTCGAGCACCTGCGCCCACGAGCGCGCCCCCGCCGCCGACCCCGTCTGGGCCAGGTCGCCCACCACGGTCAGCGACCGCGCCGGGACCCGCCGCAGCACCGTCCGCCAGGCCATCGGCGACAACTCCTGCGCCTCGTCCACGATCACGTGCCCGTAGGCCCACGTGCGGTCGGCCGCCGCCCGCTCGGCCGTCGTCAGCCCCGCGCCGTCGTCGGCCTGCCGCTCGGCCAGCACGTCGGCCCGGTCGAAGACGCCGCCCTCCAGCAGGCCGGTGGTCTCCAGCACCTCGCGCGCGTACAACTCCTGCTCGGCCCACTCCTCCCCCGCGCGCCGCGCCGCCACCCGCTCGGCCGAGTCGTCATGGCCCAGCAGCTCGGCCGCCTCGTCCAGCAGCGGCACGTCGCCGACCGTCCAGGGCGACTCGCGGGGCCGCACCAGCGCCGTCCAGTCCAGGCCCGGCGGGCACACCGACCACAACGTGTCCGGCGTGGACAGCAGATCGGCGACCAGCTCCTGCGGCGTCAGCTCCGGCCACAGCTCGGCCACCGCGCGCCGTACCGGCTCCTCCCCCCACAGCCGCTCGGCCGCCAGCGCGATGTCCGTCTCGTCCAGGTCGCCCTCCAGGTCCAGCGGCTCGGCCAGCTCCGGGTCGTCGGCCGCCAGCTCCTCCAGGTGCAGCGACTCCTCCAGCGCCCGCGCCTCCGCCCTGGCCAGCTCCTTCAGCAGCTCGGTGACGTACAGCTTGCGGGCCATGTTGTGCGGCAGGCGCACCGCCCGCGCCCGCTCGCGCAAGCGCACGCACACCGCGTGCGGCACGCGCAGCCGCAGCCCGTCGAGCTCCACCTCCAGATCCCCTGCGGGCACCCGCTGCCGGTCGGCCACCGCCGCGGCCACCACCTCGGCCATCCGCAGGTCGCCCTTGACCACCGCGGCCGCCGGCGGATCGGCCGCCACCGCCCGCACCCCCGGGAACAGCTCCCCCACCGTGGCCATCACCACCTGCGTCTCCCCCAGCGCCGGCAGCACCTGCCCGATGTAGCGCAGGAACATCGGGTTGGGCCCCACCACCAGCACCCCGCGCCGCTCCAGCGTGTCGCGGTGGGTGTAGAGCAGGTAGGCGGCCCGGTGCAGCGCCGCGACGGTCTTGCCGGTGCCCGGCCCGCCCTGCACCACCAGCGCCCCCTGCAGACCCGCCCTGATCACCCGGTCCTGCTCGATCTGGATCGTGGCCACCACGTCGCCCATCCGGCCGGTACGGCCCCGCCGCAGCGCCGCCAGCAGCGCCGCCTCGCCCACCAGCGTGCGCCGGTCGCCGTCGGACATGCCGTCCAGGTCGAACACCTCGTCGTCGATGCCGACCACCGTGCGGTCCTTCAGGTGCAGATGCCGGCGCCGCACCAGGCCGCCCGGGTCGGTGGCGGTGGCCACGTAGAACGGGCGCGCGGCCGGGGCCCGCCAGTCGATCAGCACCGACTCGTGGTCCTCGTCGCGCAGCCCGATCCGGCCGACGTACGTGCTGACGCCGCCGGAGTCGTCGATCCGGCCGAAGCACAGGCCGCGCTCGACCGCGTTGAGCTGGGCCAGCCGCCGCGCCTGCTCGGCGGCGGTCACCTCGCGCTCGAACCGTGCCTGGCGGGTGCCCAGCGCGCCACCGCCGGCGTACACCTGGCGCAGCGTCGCCTGCGCCCGCTCCCTGGCCGCGTCGAGCCGGGCGTACAGCCGCCGGACCGTACGCTGCTCGCTGTCAAGGGCTTGCGCGAGACCATCTTGACGATTAGCCATTCCCTGCTATACTCCTTTACGGGAGCTCTGTGGAGCCGCTTCTCGTATTGTCGAGCTCACGAGCCTAGCCCCCCTTCGCCGTTCCGGCAACCGACGCCGCCCGCCCGCCTTCCCGCGGCTGCTGCTACCTTGAGCCGTCGTGTCGGACTATCTGCGTGACCTGTTCTCCCTGCACGGCCGCCGCGCCCTCGTCACCGGCGGCAGCTCCGGCATCGGCCTGGCCATGGCCGAGGCGATCGGCCGGGCCGGAGCCGAGGTCGTCCTCGCCGCCCGCAGGCCCGCCGAGCTCGACCGGGCCGCCGAACGGCTGCGCGCCCACGGCGTCACCACCTCCGCCGTCAGCGCCGACCTGCACGACCGGGACGACCTGGCCCGCCTGTGCGCCGCCGCCGGCGAGATCGACATCCTGGTCAACGCCGCCGGCAACAACATCCGCAAGCCCATGGCCGAGCTCACCCCCGGCGACTACGAACAGACCATCGCCGTGCACCTGACCGCCCCCTACCTGCTCGGCCAGCACTTCGGCCCCCGCATGGCCGCCCGCGGCCGGGGCCGCATCATCAACGTCGGCTCCCAGCAGTCCATCAGCGCCTTCGGCGACAGCGGCGTCTACGGCGCGGCCAAGGCCGCCGTCGCCGGCCTCACCCGCTCGCAGGCCGAGGCGTGGTCGGCGCACGGCGTCTGCGTCAACACGATCATCCCCGGGTTCGTGCTCACCCCGCTCACCGAGCCTGCCCAGACCGTCCCCGGCCGCGTCGAGGAGCTGGCCGCCCGGCACATGACCGGGCGCAACGGCGTGCCGGGCGACTTCGCGGGCGCGGCGGTGTTCCTGGCGGGGGACGCCTCGGCGTTCGTCACCGGCCAGCTGCTCTTCGTCGACGGCGGTTTCTCCGTGCACTGACGGAGGTGGCCGTCCCGGCCCGACGCCTTTACGTTGTAGATCAGGTACGGCGGCGGGCCCGGTAGGCGCTGGCCTTGGCGCGGTTCTGGCACGACAGGCCGCAGAACCGGCGCGAGGCGTTGCGGGTGACGTCGAAGAAGACCAGCTCGCACGCCGCCGCCTCGCACGTGCGCAGCCGTACCCCCTGGCCGACGCCGATGACCATGGCCAGCGCGGTGGCCGTGTCGGCCGCCCACGCCTCCACCAGGCCGGCGGCGGGCCCGTGGAAGGCCAGGACCGGCGGGTCGCCGTGCAGGTTGGGCACGGCGCCGTGGCGCAGCAGGGCCCGGTTCAGCGCGGCCGGCGCGGCGGGGCTCGCGGTGAAGGCGGGCCGCAGCTCGCCGGCCACCCCGGCCAGCCGGTCGGCGTCGGCCACGGTCAGCGCCCTGCTGGGCGTCCAACCGTGCCGGACGAAGGCGGCGTCGAGGGCGGCGCGCCGGTCGGCCGGCGGCCCGGCGGGACGACCACGCACCTGGGTGACGGCCAGTTCGTTGACCAGCAGGACGGCCAGATCAACCCATCTACCGACATAACTGTCGATCTGGGACTGGCCGGTGATGCGCCACGCGTCTGTCGTCACCGGCGAAGCCTACCCAGGCAGTGACGCCGGCCGGGCGAGGGGCACGCGAAGCCGGGGGCGGGCTGCCACAGGCTGATCTCGGTGCCCTGGTCGTCGGTGCAGGTGCAGCCGCGGCCGGACTTGCTCTCGTACACCTCGCCCGTCGTGCCGCCGAGCTCGCGCACCCGCTCGACGGCGGCGTCGATGTCCTCGACGTGGTAGTAGAGGTTGGGCTGCGCGGACCGGCCGGCGGCGTGCAGGCCCATCGGCACGTCGGTGTTGGTGACGTGCAGGTAGCGCTCGTGCTCGCGCCTGAACTCCCAGCCGAACAGCGGCCCGTAGAAGGCCGCCGCCCGCTCCAGGTCCTCGACCGACAGGGTGTAGTAACCCAGTTGGACAGTCATGCACGTCTCCCCGCAATAATTGCCGCTGACGTTAAGCACCAACACCATAACGGAAGCAGGCAAAGATTAACAACGACGTTAACGACCTGGACGCCACGCTGGCCGCCCTGGCCGACCCCACCCGGCGCAAGGTGATCGACCTGCTGCGCGAGGGCCCGCGCCCGGCCGGCGAGCTGGCCCAGGCGGTGCGCATGAGCGCCCCCGCGCTCAGCAGGCACCTGCGCGTGTTGCGGGCCGGCGGCCTGGTACGGGCCGAGGCGGGCGGCGACGACGCCCGGCTGCGGCTCTACACCCTGCGCCAGGAGCCGTTCGCGGCGCTGCAGGCGTGGCTGGACCAGGTGCAGGCGTTCTGGGCCGAGCAGCTCGGCTCGTTCAAGGACCACGTGGAGCGCGGGCGGTGACCGCCGTACGGGCGGCGGTCGTCGTGCCGGTCGATCCGGCGACCGCGTTCCGGATGTTCACCGACGAGATCGACCAGTGGTACGTGCGCGGCCGCCACAGCTGGGTCGACCCCGCCCGCGCGGTGGCCATCCGCTTCCAGGACGGCTACCTGCGCGAGCTGTGGGACGACGGCGGCCACGCCGACCTGGGCCGGATCGTGCGCTGGGAGCCGCCCCGCCGCCTGGTCTGGGCCGACCTGCTCAACCCAGGCGGCCGGATGGAGATCGAGGTGGCCTTCACCGCGGTCAGGGACGGCACACAGGTGCTGCTCGAACACCGCGGCCTGGACACCCTGCCCCCCGACGTGGCCGGGCGCATCCGCCGCGGCTACTCCTGGAACATCGTGCTGGACTGGTTCGCCGCCCGATGGACGCGGGCGTGATACGCGGGCCTGATCAGCGGCGGCCGTACTTCTTGTGCACGGCCTGCTTGCTGACGCCGATCGCGTCGGCGATCTGCGCCCAGGGCAGGCCCGCCACCCTGGCCCGGCGCACCTGGACGGCCTCCAGGCGCTCGATCTCGCGCCGCAGCGCGGTGGTGGCGTGCAGGGCCAGCAGCGGATCGTCGTCCTGCGCCTGCCTCATCAGGGACGCCAGGTCGTTGGTCATGCCCTAACGGTAGTCCACGATCTCCCGCCGCTCAGCAGGTCATCGCGCGTCCAGGACCAGGCGGACGCCGAGGCCGATGAGCACGACGCCGGAGATCTGCTCCAGGCGGCGCCGGACGGCCGGGCGGCCCAGGAAGTCCCTGGCCCTAGCGACGGTCCAGATGAGCAGGCCGTACCAGACGGTGTCCACCAGCACCCACACGACGGCGAGGGTCACCAGCGTCAGCGGCACGTTCTGCCCGGCCGGCACGAACGGCGGCAGGAACGACATCGCGAACACCGCGGCCTTGGGATTGGCCAGGCAGGTGCCGAGCCCCGACAGGTAGGACCCGCGCAGCCCGGCCACCGCCTCGCCCTCCACCGGCGGGGTGCCCCGGCGCGCGTTCCACAACGCCTGCGCGCCCATCACCACCAGCACGACCGCGCCCGTGACGCGCATGACGTCGTAGGCGACCTGCGAGGCCACCAGCAGCGCCGACAGCCCGAACGCGGCGGCCAGCCCCCACAGCAGGATGCCGGTCTCGTTGCCCAGCGTGGCCGCCACGCCGGAACCGCGGCCGGAGCGGATCGTCTGACGCAGGATGACGGCGGTGCTCACGCCGGGGACCATGGCCACCAGGAAGCACGCGCCGACGAAAGCCAGAAGGTACATGGTGGGCATGCTGACAGAGAAGGCGGCCTATTTCTCGCGATTTATCCGGACAGGTGGATCTAGAGGTACAGCTTGCCGAGGCCGGCCACCGCCTCGGCCATCAGCGCCCGCAGCTCGGCCGGCTCCAGCACCTCGACGTCGGCGCCCATGCGCAGCAGCAGCCAGCGCGCGTGGGTGAGCGACTCGACCGGCACGGTGATCGTGCGCCAGCCCTCGGGGTCCGGCTCGCCGGCCGCGGCCAGCGCCGCGGCGACCACGTCGGACCCCATCGTGTACGCCAGCAGGTCCTCCCGGCCGGGCGCCAGCCTGATGACGGCCTCGGCGGTGTACATGCGCTCGCGGAACTCCTTGGCGTACGCCCGCCAGAACGCCGCCAGCTCGAACCCATCCGGCCTGCGGAAACGGCCCGGGAGCTGCTCGACGGTGAGGATGCGCGAGACCCGGTAGGTGCGCGGCGAGCCCTCGGGCGGGGCGGCGACCAGGTACCAGGAGCCCCCCTTGAGCACCAGCCCGTACGGGTGGATCACCCGGTCGACCTCCCGCTGCCCCCACCGGCGGTAGGTCATGTGCAGCGGCCGCTGGTCCCACACCGCCTCGGCCACGTCGCTCAGGTGCGGCACGTCGTCGGCCGAGCGGTACCAGCTGGGCACGTCCAGCAGGAAACGCTCGCGCATGCGGGAGGCGTGCGAGCGTGGCTCGGGCGGCAGCGCGGCCAGCAGCTTCAGCTCCGCGGTCGCCGCGACGTCGGCCAGCCCCAGCTCGGCGGCGGGCCCCGGGAGCCCGGCCAGGAACAGCGAGGACGCCTCCTCGGCCGTCAGCCCGGTCAGGCGGGTGCGGTAGCCGTCCAGGAGCTGGTAGCCGCCCGCCGGGCCGCGGTCGGCGTAGACCGGGACGCCGGCCGCCGACAGGGCCTCGACGTCCCGGTAGACCGTGCGGATCGACACCTCCAGCTCGGCGGCCAGTTCGGGCGCGGTCATGCGGCCCCGCGTCTGCAGCAGCAGGAGGAGGGAGAGCAGACGGCTGGCGCGCATATCCGTCATTGTATTGCGCACATTTTCGGTGTTTGTATGAACAGATGGAACGTTTGACCGCCATCATGAACGCCCTGCGCGCCCAGGACAGCGTCACGGTGACCGAGCTCGCCGAGCGGCACGGCGTGTCGGAGATGACGATCCGCCGCGACCTGGACGAGCTGGCCCAGCAGGGCGTGGTCCGCCGGGTCAGGGGCGGGGCGCTGTCCCTGCTGCTGCGCGGCGAGGAGCCGCCGTTCGGGGTGCGCGAGCGGGAGGCGGTGGAGGCCAAGCGGCGCATCGGCGTCCAGGTCGCGGCGATGATCGCGGACGGGGAGGCGGTCGTCCTGGACGGCGGCACCACCGTCCTGGAGGTGGCCCGCGCCCTGGCCGGGCGGCGGCTGACCGTGCTGCCGCTGGCGTTGCAGGCCGTCTCGCTGCTGGCCGCCGCGCCGCGGGTGCGCCTGGTGCTGCCCGGCGGCGAGGTGCGCAAGGGCGAACTGAACCTCACCGGCCCGCTCGCCGAGAGCTCGATCGCGGCGCTGCGCTTCGACACCGCGGTGATCGGCTGCTGCGGCCTGTCGGCCGAGCACGGCCTGACCGCGCACGACCTGCCCGAGGTCGCGGTCAAACGGGCGGCCATCGCCGCCGCCCGGCGGGTGATCGTGGCCTGCGACTCGGGCAAGTTCTCCCGTACGGCCTTCGGCGCGGTCTGCCCGATCTCCCGCCTGGACGTCGTGGTGACCGACGAAGGCGTGCCGCCCGAGCAGCGTGACGCGCTCCTCGCGGCCGGGGTGGACGTCAAGGAGGCCGGGTGAGACGCGAACGGACGGCCGTCTACCTGCTGTTCTTCCTGGCCGGCCTGGCCATCGGCACCTGGACGGCCCGCATCCCCGCCATCAAGGAGAGCCTCGGCCTCGACGCGGGACGGCTCAGCCTGGCGCTGCTGGCCATCGCGGCGGGCGCCGTCGCGGGCATGACGACCGTCGGCCGCCTGGTCGACCGGTACGGCAGCAGCCGGGTCATGATCCCGGCGGCCCTGTCGCAGGGCGTGGTGCTGGTGCCGCCCGCCTTCGCGCCGGGCCTGGGCGCGCTGGCCGCCGCGCTGCTGGCCTTCGGGATCGTCCACGGCGTCCTGGACGTGTCCATGAACGCCAACGCCGTCGAGGTGGAACGCGCCCACGGGCGGCCGGTGATGTCGTCCTTCCACGCCGTCTACAGCATCGGCGGGTTCGCCGGGGCCACGACGGGCGGGGTGTTCGCGCAGGCCGGGCTGCCGCCGTCGGTGACGTTCGGATGCGTGGGGACGGTGATCGCCGTGCTGGCGGTGTGGGCGTGGCGGTGGGCGCTGCGCTCGGCGCCCGCTCCCCTGCCGGCCGGCGGCTCGGGGTCCGGACGGCCCAAGGGCATCCTGTTCCTCGGCGTGCTGGCCTTCTGCTGCCTGGTGGGCGAGGGGGCGGCGGCCGACTGGAGCTCGGTCTACCTGCGCGAGGACCTGGCCTCCTCGGCGGGGTTCGCCGCCGCCGGGTACGCCGCGTTCTCGATCGCGATGACCGCGGGGCGGCTGGCGGGGGACCGGCTGGCCGCCCGGTTCGGCCCCGTGGCGCTGGTGCGGTGCTGCGGGCTGCTGGCGGCGGCGGGGCTCGGCCTGGCGCTGCTCGGCGGTGGGCCGGTGGCCGGGGTGGTGGGGTTCGGCTGCTTCGGGGCGGGGTTGTCGTGCATCGTGCCGCAGGTGTTCTCGGCCGCGGGGCACCGGGATCCGGCCTTCGCCGGGCGGGCGCTGGCGCGGGTGGCGTCCGTCGGGTACCTGGGGTTCCTGTCGGGGCCGGTGATCATCGGGGCGGTGGCCGAGCTCGCCGGGTTGCCCCGGGCGCTGGCCGTACCGGCGCTGATGGCGGCCTTCGTGGCCCTGACGGCCCCCGCCGTGCGCCCTTGAGGAGTCCGGGCGCGGGCGGCGGGCCGGGGTTCAGCCGAACTGCTGCCAGCCGAGCCTGATCACCATCGCCACCACCACGCACAACAGCACGACCCGGACGAACGCCGTGCCGCGCCTGATCGCCATCCTGGCGCCGAGCTGCGCGCCGGCCACGTTGCACAGCGCCATGCCCAGCCCGAGCGCCCACTGCACGTGGCCCTGCAGCCCGAACACCGCCAGCGCCCCGAGGTTGGTGCCCACGTTGATGATCTTCGCCGAGGCGGAGGCGGAGACGAAATCCAGGCCGAGGATGGTGGTGAAGGCGATGATGAGGAAGGTGCCGGTGCCCGGCCCCATGATGCCGTCGTAGAAGGCGATGCCCACGCCCGCCGCGGCCACCGCCGCCACCACGCGGGCGCCGGTCCGCAGGTGCGGCTGCGGCAGGGCGCCCATCGAAGGGCGCAACGTGACGAACGCCGCCACGCCGAGCAGCACCACCATCACGACCGGGCGCAGCACGTCGGCCGAGATCGCCGCCGCCGCCCACGCGCCCAGCCCCGCGCTCACCACGGCCAGCGCCGCGCCCGGTAACGCCACCTGACGGTCGATCTTGGTGGAGCGCGCGTACGCCACGGCGGCCGAGGCCGTGCCGAACACCGAGGAGAACTTGTTGGTCGCCATGGCCTGGACGGGCGGCATGCCGGTCATCAGCAACGCCGGCAGCTGCACCAGCCCGCCGCCGCCCACGACCGCGTCGACCCATCCGGCGCCGGCCGCGGCCGCCAGCAACACCACAACCTGCTCCAGCGGCACGCCGCTCCCCCACTCCCCCAGGAAACGCCCAGAAGACTACAGCCCCCCTCCAACCACCCACCCCTCCGGTGGAGCAGTCAGACGGCCAGGAGGCGGCCGGCCGGCCGGCGACCCGGCGTTGCGCGGGTGGCCGGCGGGTGGACGATGTGGCCGGGTAGGCGAGACTGGACCGGTGACGATCGAGAACGGACCGCCCGTGTCGAGCACCTCCATCGTGGTGCTGACGCTGGCGCGGCGGGTCGAGACGGAGCTGTCCGCCGAGCTGGCGCCGCTTGAGCTGACGATCAGCCGCCTGGGGCTGCTGGGACACATCGCCGGCGTGCCCGGCGCGTCGTTCAGCGACCTGGCGCGCATGTCGGGCATCTCCGTGCAGAGCGTGCACACGGCGGTGAAGGGGCTCGTCCAGGCGGGGCTGGTACGCGACCGTACGGCGCGGGCGGGGTCCGCCTCCACCATCGAACTCACCCCCGAGGGACAACGCCTCCTGCGGCAGGCCGCCCAGGCCGTCACCAAGGTCGACGAACGCCTCTTCGGCCCCGACGCCGACCCGATCCACCAGCAGGTGGGCGACGCGATCCGCACCGCCTTCACCGGCCCCCGCCGACCGGGCGACACCACCTCCCCCGCCTGACCTGCGACACGCCCCCCACGCGGCCCGCCGGCCATCCAGGTAGGAAGCGCACCCGCGCCGGGCCGCACGGGGAACACCTCTCGCTCCTTTGAGAAATCGCTGCGAAATCACTGAGAAACCGCTGAGACGGCCGGGTCAGTGTGCAGGCGAAAGGTTCGTTCGCCGCAGGAAGCGAGGGCTCGATGAGCGTGTTCACCCGGCTCTGCGACCGCACGGTCGCACTACTCGTCCCCCGGGTCGAGGCCGAAGCCTCGAACTGTTACTGGGACTACCTGCACGTCGACGGCACCTGCTACAAGCGCTGGTGCTGCCTCTACACGTCCGGAACCAGGTGCAACGGCTACGTGGCCTGCTAGGAGGGCTCATGATGCACGACTTGTGTGACCGCCTCGTCGCCCGGCTCGTCCCCCGCCTGACGGCCGCGGCCAGCAACTGCTGGGACGAGATCAACGGCCGCTACTGCCGCCGGTGCTGCGTCTACAGCACCGGGACCAGGTGCAACGGCTGGACGCTCTGTTAGGAACCCGTCGAAGCCGTGATCCGCGGGCCGGGCTCCGCCACCGGGGTCCGGCCCTCCTTTTCCCTCGACGAGGAGGTCAGATGATGTACGCGCTGTGGACCGCCGTCATGATCCTTGCCGTGCTGTGCGTGGCCAACGCGATGCTCGCGTTGGGCGTCATCCGCAGGCTCCGCGAGCACACCGAACGGCTCAACGCCCTGTACGAGCGGCCCGCGGACGGCCCGCCGCCCGCCGTGCAGCCCGGTGAGACGGTCGCCGGGTTCGAGCCGGGAGCCCCGCTGCCCGAGCGCACGCTGATCGGCTTCTTCTCGCCCACCTGCGCCCCGTGCAAGAAGCTCGCGCCCGCGTTCGCCGAACTGGCCGCGACCATGGGACGCGAGCAGGTCGTCGCGGTGATCGCCGGATTCCCCGACGACACGGGCACGCTGCGGGAACTGCTCGACCCCGTCGCCAGGATCCGGCACGGCGGGCCGGACGGCGGGCCGCTGGCCGAGGCGTTCAAGGTCGAGGCCTTCCCCCAGGTGTTCCTCCTGGACGCCGGCCGTACCGTGCTGGCCGCCGGCCACACGCTCGACGACGTGCTCGCCGCCACGCATGACTGAGGTGTCCTCCCCTCGCGCGCTGGCCGGGGCCGCGGAACTGGCCTGGCGCGGCGCGCCCGCCATGGTGATCGTCTACGTCGCGACCACGCTGGCCCAGGCGCTGCTGCCGATCGCCGCGGCATGGCTGACCAAAGCCCTGCTCGACGCGCTGAGCCGGCACAGCGGGCCCGTGCTCGGCCCGGCGGTGGGGCTGGCCGCCTGCGGGCTGGCGGCGGGGGTGCTGCCCGCGGTGTCGTCCTTCGCCAACAGCGCACTGGGCCGGTCGGTGGGACTGCGCGCCACCGACCGGCTCTTCGAGGCCACCGAGCGCTTCGTCGGGCTGCGGCACTTCGAGGACCCGGCGTTCCTCGACCGGCTGCGCCTGGCCCAGCAGTCCACCGCGAGCTGCCACGGGCTGCTCGGATCGGTGTTCGAGGCGGGCCGGGCCGCGCTCACCATCGCCGGCTTCCTGGGCGCCGTGGCCCTGATCAACGCCTGGATGGCCGCCGTCGTGCTGGCGTCGCTGGTGCCCGCGCTCGCCGTCCAGCTGGGGCTGGCCAGGCGGCAGGCGGCGATGTTGTGGCGGACCAGCCCCGCCGAACGCCGCCAGTTCTTCTACGGGCAGTTGCTCACCGGCACCCAGGCCGCCAAGGAGATCAGGCTCTTCGGGACGGGAGCCTTCCTGCGCGGCCGCATGCTGGACGAGCGCAGGCAGGTCAACCGCGTCCGGCGCCGCCTGGACGTGCTGCAGCTGGCCTCGCACGGCGGGCTCGAACTGCTGGCCGCGCTGGTCGCCGGCGGCGGGCTGGTGTGGACGGGGCTGGCGGCGAGCGCCGGCGAGCTCAGCGTCGGTGACGTCGCGATGTTCGCGGGCGCCGTGGCGGGCACCCAGCAGGGCCTCAACACGCTGGCGCAGACCATCGCGCAGATCTCGCAGAGCCTGCGGCTCTTCGCCCACTACCTCCGCGTCACCTCCACCCCGCCCGACCTGCCGGTCGCCGCCGTCCCGCTGCCCGCGTTGCGCCGCGGGATCGAGCTGCGCGACGTGTGGTTCCGTTACGGCGACGACCACCCCTGGATCCTGCGCGGCGTCGACCTCTTCATCCCCTGCGGCGGCGCCCTCGCCCTCGTCGGCCTGAACGGCGCGGGCAAGAGCACCCTGGTCAAGCTGCTGTGCAGGTTCTACGACCCCACCAGGGGCACGATCCTGTGGGACGGCGTCGACCTCCGTGACGCGGCGCCGCAGGACCTGCGGGCCAGGATCAGCGCGGTGTTCCAGGACCACATGGCCTACGACCTGTCGGCCGCCGAGAACATCGGACTCGGGAACCTCCCGCTGATCGGCTCGGCATCCGCCATCAGGGCCGCGGCCGGGCGAGCGGGGATCGACGGCGCCATCGAGGCGCTGCCCAGAGGCTATGACACGTTGCTGACCAGGCTGTTCTTCGACGACGAGGCCGAGGGCAGCGCGGGGGTCGAACTGTCGGGCGGGCAGTGGCAGCGGATCGCCATCGCCCGGGCCCTGCTGCGGGACGATCCGGAGCTGATGATCCTGGACGAGCCGAGCTCCGGGCTGGATCCCGAGGCGGAGTACGACATCCACCTTCGGATGCGTGCGGGCCGGGCGGGCCGGACGAGCCTGCTCATCTCGCACCGGCTCAACACCGTGCGCGACGCCGACCTCATCGTGGTCCTGGACGAGGGACGGGTCGTCGAGCAGGGCCGGCACCGGGACCTGATGGGACGCGACGGCCCCTACTCCCGGCTGTTCACCCTGCAGTCCAGCGGGTACGTCGCGGAGGCGGTCGGATGAGGTACCTGCTGGTGGCGGCGGTCACAGCGGCGGTCGCGGCGGCGGTCGCGGCGGCGGTCGCGGCGGCGGTCGCGGCGGCGGGGCTGGCGTGGCTGCGCGGGCGCTACCTGGCGGTCACCGTCGAGGGCGTCAGCATGGTGCCGACCCTGCGGCCGGGTCAGCGACTGCTCGCACGCAGGGGCGCGGGCGTCACCGGTGACATCGTCGTGGTGCGCGGGGGCCGCGGGCTGATGGTGAAGCGACTGGCCGCGTGCGAGGGGGAGCGGCTGCCCGCCGTGCTCGGGGGCGGCCTCGTGCCCGTGGGGCGGGTCGCCGTCCTGGGCGACAATCCGGGCCGGAGCGCGGATTCACGGCAGTTCGGCCTGCTGCCCGCCTCGGCGGTGGTCGCGGTGGTGCGCTCCGCCCCCGTCCGGACGTAGCAGCGGGACCTGTCGTCGAGAACGTGGCGCTGCGGCGGAGCCTCCAGACGTCCGGCCGAGTTTCAGGGGGACTGAAGGTCTCGCTAAGCTTCAGGCACCCTGAAGGTTGGAGGAGATCCATGGAGCATGTCCTGTTGTCCGTTCATGTGCTGGCGGCCATCGTGTTCGTCGGCGGCTCGGCGGTGGCGTCGAGCCTGTTCCCCCGCTACGCCCCCGTCGCCGGCCCCGTCGCCAGCGCCGCCACCGGCCCCGCCACACCCCCCACCACGGAACGCAACACGGAACGCAACGCCGCCGTGGCCGCCGTGCTGCACCGCATCACCGGCGGCTACGCCGTGTTCGGGCTGGTCGTCCCGCTGGCCGGGATCGTGCTGGCCGGCGTGCAGGGACGGATGGGGCAGACCTGGATCGTCGTGGCGATGATCCTCACCGCCGTCGCGGGCGCGTTGCTGGCCACCCAGATCCACCCCCGCCAGCGCCAGGCGCTCGACGCCCCCGACGACGGCCGGCGGCTGCGCACACTGGCGATGCTCGCCGGCGTCTACAACCTGCTGTGGGCGGTCGTCGTGGTGCTCATGATCGTCCGCCCCGGCGAGCAGACGGGAGCCTGAACGTGCTCACCCTGCGCATCGCCGCCGCCGTCGAGGCCGTCACGCTGGCGATCCTGCTGGCCAACCTGCTCACCGTGCACGCCCAGCCGGTCACGACCTACGCCGGACCGCTGCACGGCATGTCCTACCTGGTCGTCATCGCCACGGCGGCCATGACGCCCAGGGCACAGGGGACGCCCGGGGCCCGCTGGAGCGCGTTCGTCCCCGGCGTCGGCGGGCTGCTCGCCCTGCGCCGCCTGCGCGCCGGACGCGACGGCCGGGACGGATGACCCCCGGGGCCCGGCCGGGCCCCGGGAGGTCAGCGGGCGGGGACCAGGGCGCGCTTCCTGGAGGCGTAGATGTCGTCGATCAGCCGGTAGCTGCGCGCCTGCTCGGCGGTGAAGATGCGGTCGCGCTCGATGTCCTTCCTGATCTCCAGCACCCCGCGCCCGGTGTGCCGGGCCAGGATCTCCTCCTGCTGGTCACGCATCCGCACGATCTCCCTGGCGTGGATCTCCAGGTCGCTCGACTGCCCCCGGCCGCCCTCGGTGGCCGGCTGGTGGAGCAGGACGCGCGCGTGCGGCAGGGCCGCCCGCTTGCCCGGCGTGCCCGCCGCGAGCAGGACGGCCGCCGCCGAGGACGCCTCCCCGATGCAGACCGTGTGGATCTCCGGCCGGACGAACTGCATCGTGTCGTAGATGGCCGTCATCGCCGTGAACGACCCGCCCGGCGAGTTGATGTACATGTTGATGTCCTGGTCGGGATCGAGCGACTCCAGCGTGAGGAGCTGGGCCATGACGTCGTTGGCCACCGTGTCGTCGATCGGCGCGCCGATGAACACCACCCGGTCCTCGAACAGCTTGTTGTACGGGTTCATCTCCCGCACCCCGTAGGAGGTGCGCTCGGTGAAGGAGGGCAGCACGTAGCGACCGCTCATGGTCAGTTCATCCCTTCGGCGATGTGGTCGACGAACCCGTACTCCAGCGCCTCCTGGGCGGTGAACCACCGGTCGCGGTCGGAGTCGGCCTGGATGCGCTCCAGCGGCTGGCCGGTGTGGTGGGCGATGATCTCGGCCATCCTGCGCTTGGTGTAGAGCATGTTGTCGGCCTGGATCTGGATGTCGCTGGCCGAGCCGCCGATGCCGCCCAGCGGCTGGTGCATGACGATGCGGGCGTTGGGCAGGGCGTAACGCTTGCCCGGCGCGCCGGCGGTCAACAGCAGCTGGCCCATGGAGGCGGCGAAGCCCATCGCCACCGTCGCCACGTCGCACGGGACGAACTGCATCATGTCGTAGAGCGCCATGCCGGCCGTCACCGAGCCGCCCGGCGAATTGATGTAGAGCGTTATGTCCCGATTGGGGTCTTCGGCGGCCAGCAAAAGCAGCTCACCGCAGAGCCGGTTGCAAATCTCGTCGTCGACCTCCTGGCCGAGGACCACGATGCGTTCCTTCAGCAGGCGCTGACTGAGCTGGTCAGGCCAGGCCGCGCGCTGGGTCTCCGTCATTGACGTCGCCTTTCTGCCGAAACTAATTCCGCGAAAAACGCTAGACCCGGCGGCGGCTAATTCCGGCCCATTTTCGCTGGGGGCGCATTTCACTCAAGGCGCATTACTCCCAGCGCGAAAAAGTATCGACATACAATCCCGGATGTGAGAAGGAACCTCCCCCGTCGCTGGGCGTGCCTCATCCTGGGCGGGGCGCTGCTGATGCCGTACATGATGGCCGGGGTGCTGGTCGCCGGGTTGTGGCGCGGCGTGTCGTCTGACCTGCTGATGCCGATCCAGGTCGGGGTGTTCGTCGCGGTGCTGCCGGTGGTGGCGGTGACCGGGCTGTTCCTGCCGGTGCGCGCGCTGGAGGTGAACGCCGCCCAGGGGCTGCTCGGGGCCCGGGTGGAGACCCCGCCGCGGCAGGCCCGCCGGTCGTGGCAGGAGCGGCGGCGCACCGCCGCGTGGTTCACGCTGCATCTGGCGGTGGGCGGCGTGGTCAGCGGGTTCACGCTGGCGGTGGTGCCGTTCACGGTGTTCACGATGGCGCTGCCGTTCGTCGGTGAGCCAATGCCGGTGCTGGGCCTCACGGCCGAGCCGGGGTGGCCGTCCCTGCTGTGGGCGGCGGCGGGCGTGGGGGCGCTGGCGCTGCTGGTGGCGGGCGCGGCGGGCGCGGGCGCGCTGCTGGCCGCCCTGGCTCCCCCGCTGCTCGGCCCCACCCCCGCCGAACGGCTGGCCGCCGCCGAAGATCATGCCCGTACGCTGGCCGAACGCAACCGGCTGGCCCGCGAGCTGCACGACTCGGTCGGGCACGCGCTCAGCGTCGTCACCCTGCAGGCCGCCGCGGCCGGCCGCGTCCTCGACCGCGACCCGGCCACCGCCAGGACCGCGCTGGCGGCCATCGAGCAGTCGGCCCGCGCCGCACTGGAGGACCTCGACCACGTGCTCGGCGTCCTACGCGAAGACGCACGCGAGGACGGGCGCAAGCACGCACGCGACGACGGGCGCGAGGACGTGAGCGAGGACAGGCGGGAGGGGCGCCGCGAGGGCCATCGGGAGGACGGTGAGGCGGCGCGGCGGGCGCCGCAGGGGACCTTGGCCGACCTCGCGGCGCTGGTGGCGGGCTCCGGCGCCGAGGTGCGGCAGGACGTGGGCGACCTGTCCGGCGTGCCCGCCGTCGTCTCCAGGGAGGCGTACCGCATCCTGCAGGAGGCGCTGACCAACGCGATCCGGCACGGCGGCGGCACGGTCCGGCTGGCCGCCGCCGTCCAGGGCGACGACCTGCGGCTGGAGGTCAGCAACCCCGCCGGGAAGCGCGCCGGAAGCCACGGGCGGGGCGGCCGGGGCGGCCGGGGCGTGGCCGGCATGCGCGAACGCGTCCGCCTGCTCCGCGGCGACCTGCACGCCGGCCCCGACGAGGACGGCTGGACGGTCTCGGTCCGCCTCCCCCTGCGCCCGACCCCCTGACTCCCACACCCTGCCCCCTCCAGACAGCTCGCTCCCGGGACAGGCCCCGCCCCCGTCAACCCAGGACGCCCCCGGCCCCTGCCCGACCGGGTGCCGCTACGGTCGGGGGCATGACACTCAAGGTCGTGATCGCCGACGACGAGGACCTCATCCGCGCCGGGCTGCGCGTCATCATCGACGCCGAGCCCGGCCTGCGCGTGGTCGGCGAGGCCGCCGACGGCGCCGCGGTCCTGCCGGTCGTCCGCCGCGAGCGCCCCGACGTCGTGCTGATGGACGTCCGCATGCCGGCCATGGACGGCATCCAGGCCACCCGCCGGCTCGTGGCGCTCGACGACCCGCCCAAGGTCCTGGTCGTGACCACGTTCGAGAACGACGACCACGTCTACGACGCCCTGCGCGCCGGCGCGAGCGGCTTCCTGCTCAAACGCACCAGACCGGACGACCTGCTCCAGGCGATCAGGCTGGTGGCGGCCGGGGAGTCGCTGCTGTTCCCGGCCGCGATCCGCACCCTGGCCGGCCGTCGCCCGCAGGCCCACGTGCCGGGCATCGACCGGCTCACCGGCCGCGAGGGCGACGTGCTGCGGCTGATGACCAGGGGCATGTCCAACACCGAGATCGCCGCCGAGCTGGTCGTCAGCCAGGAGACCGTCAAGACGCACGTCGGCAACGTCCTGGCCAAGCTGGGCGCGCGCGACCGCACCCAGGCCGTGATCGCCGCCTACGAGTCCGGGTTCGTCTCGCCCGGCTGAGATCGGCCGAGCAGCCGCGCGGCCGGCAGCAGGGTGGCCTCGGCGGCGCTCAGGCCCTGCTCGGCCAGGGCCCGGTCCACCAGCCGCAGCCCCACCGCGTAACCCGCCATGTCGGGAATGCCGCGGGGCTCCTGCCCGAAGCGCCGCATGGCGCTGTCGCCCAGCACGTACGCCGGGGTGTTGTGCATGCCCTCCAGGTCGAACGCGTCCATGATCAGCTCGTGGGCGCGCTCCAGCTCCTCCCCCGTCACCATCCGCGACCAGGGCCCCATGGCCTCCGGCCCGGACAGCTCCCGGACGAACGCCTCGGCCAGCCCCTCGGCCACCACGTGCTCGCCCACGGTGACCTTCCGCGGGTCCCACTCGACGTTGGTGTAGCGCACGTTGTGGTGGAACTCGTGCACCGCGCAGTGCGCGATCCGGCCGATGACCTCCTGCGACGGCCAGCCCAGCAGGTACAGCCAGCCGGGCGAGCCGCCCATCCCGTAGTAGCCGCCGCTGACCTTCATCAGGTGCTCGTTGTCCGGGTCGCCGAGCACGAACATCACCTGCAGCGAGGAAGCCTGCCTGGCCTCCTTCAGCGCGTGGGAGGCGCGCTCCAGCTCCCTGCGCACCTGGCCGAGCACGTCGGCCTCGATCATGGCCAGGACGGCGGGCAGGTAACGGGCGTCCTCGGCGTCGACGCGGAAGCCGCCGCCCTGGTGGTGGATGTCGACGATGTCGCCGGGCACCGGGATCGCCGGCCGGATCGGCGCCAGCATCTCCCGCAGCGCCTCGGGCCGGTCGGCGAGCGGCCGGGCGAGCAGGTCCGCCATGGCCGTGAGCGTGTCGTGAACGATGAACTCCATGCCGCGGACGCTAAAGCCTCACGTAACGTGAGGCTCAAACGCATTAAAGCGGCGACTCGCCCAGATCGTCGCCCGGCGACTGCCCCGGCGTGCCGGGACCGGTGCGCGTCGGCGACGGCGACTGCGACGGCGAGGGCTCCGGCACCGGCGTGGCCGGCGTGGGCGGCGGCGTGGGCACGAACACCGTCGGCGGGAGCTGCCGGGGCATCGGCTCGCTGTCGCGCCGGCCGAACAGCAGCAACAGCAGGATCGTCGTGACCAGCACCAGCAGCAGCGCCAGCGCCAGTGCGGCGAGCAGCACCCGCCGCCGCGTCTCGGTCAGCGGCAGCCGCCGCCCCAGCGGCCCCGGCAGCGCGGGCGCGCGGTCGGTCAGCCAGTACGGCACGAAGTCCGGCCCGTGCGCCTGCCCGATGAGCGTCCCGCCCACCATGACCGGTTCCAGGAAGCGTTCGGCCCCCGGCTGCCCCGGCGCGTACGGCACCGCCACCCACGGCGCCGGCCCGTCGTGCACGTCGAGCACCTCGGGCGTCCCGTCGAGCACCGAGGCGCGCGCCCGGCCGAGCCCCAGCCACCCGCGCCCGCCGGACCGCCCCGACGCCTCCTTGATCGCGGTCAGGAACCGGTCGCGCGCCGCCGCGTCGAGGGCGGCGCCCCGGGTGAGCACGGCCAGCGACACCGCGCGCCCGTCGGGTCCCTGTCCCAGGTAGACGAACCCGGCCGGAGCCGTGTGCAGGCGGGCCTGCACGACGTAGCGCCCCAGCTGGGGCGGATCACCGTACTGCAGGGGACTTGCCACGTTTGCCATGAAAGCACAGACGTGGCGTCGTGCACGTTCGCGGCGCGTTTGGTGGAATGGCGTCATGAGCGTCGCCGAAGAGTTGCCAGGCGGAAACGACGCGGCACTGCTGCGCCGAAGTCTCGATGAGGTCCGGCGTGTCATCGTGGGACAGGAGCACATGGTCGAGCGGCTGGTCGTGGCCCTGCTGGCCCGCGGTCACTGCCTGCTCGAAGGTGTGCCGGGAGTCGCCAAGACCCTCGCCGCCTCCACCCTGGCCACCGTCGTGGGCGGCACGTTCGCCCGGATCCAGTTCACCCCCGACCTCGTGCCGAGCGACATCGTCGGCACCCGCGTCTTCCACCCCTCCAACGAGAAGTTCGACGTCGAGCTGGGTCCGGTGTTCGTCAACTTCCTGCTGGCCGACGAGATCAACCGGGCCCCCGCCAAGGTGCAGTCCGCGCTGCTGGAGGTGATGGCCGAGCGCCAGGTCACGCTGGCCGGCGTCACCCATCCGCTGCCCAGGCCGTTCATCGTGCTGGCCACCCAGAACCCGATCGAGTCCGAGGGCGTCTACCCGCTGCCCGAGGTGCAGCGCGACCGTTTCCTGTTCCGCGTGCGGGTGCCGCACCCCAGCGCGCACGAGGAGCTGGAGATCCTCCACCGCATGAGCGTCACGCCGCCCGTGCCCGACCGCGTGCTCGACCCGGCCCGGCTGCTGGCCCTGCAGCAGGCCGCCGAGCAGGTCTCGGTGCACCAGCTCGTGGCCGACTACGTGGTGCGCCTGGTCATGTCCACCCGCGCGCCCGCCGACTACGGGCTCGGCGACCTGGCCGAGACGATCGAGATCGGCGTCAGCCCCCGCGCCACGCTCGGCCTGGTCTCGGCCGGGCGCGCGCTGGCCCTGCTGCGCGGCCGCGACTACCTGCTGCCCGACGACGTGCGCGACGTGGCGGTCGACGTCATGTCCCACCGGCTCATGCTGACCTTCGACGCCCTGGCCGACGGCGTCGATCCCGAGCAGGTCGTCAAGCAGATCCTGCACGCCGTGCCGCCGCCCCTGGTCGTCTGGAACCAGAACCGTTGAACACCGCCGAGCAGGCGCTGCGACGGCTGGAGCTGACCGTCACGCGGCGGCTCGACGGCCTGCTGCACGGCGCCCACCAGGGGCTGCTGCCCGGCACCGGCAGCGAGACCGGCGACAGCCGCCTGTACGTGCCCGGCGAGGACGACGTGCGCCGCATGGACTGGGCCGTCACCGCCCGTACGACCGTCCCGCACGTCCGGGACCTGATCGCCGACCGCGAGCTGGAGACCTGGGCGCTGGCCGACAGGTCGGCCAGCATGGACTTCGGCACCGCCGACACCGACAAGCGCGACCTGGTCGTGGCCGCCGTCGGCGCGATCGGCTTCCTGTCCAGCCGCATGGGCGACCGGTTCGGCGCGCTGGTGCTGCACGAGGAGTACATCCACCGCATGCCCGCCCGTACCGGCCGCCCGGCCCTGTACGGGCTGCTCAGCTCCCTCATGGACGCCCCGCGCGGCCGGGCCGTGCCCGACGCGCCCGACCTGGCCGAGGGCATCGACGTGCTGGCGGCCACCCGCCGCCGCAGGGGCCTGCGCCTGGTCGTCTCCGACTTCCTCGACGACCGCCCCGAGCTCGACCCCGACGCCGAACGCCCCTGGGAACGCCCGATCAGGCGGCTGGCCGCGCGCCACCAGGTGCTGGCCGTGGAGGTCATCGACCCGCGCGAGCTGGAGCTGCCGGACGTCGGCCGGGTGGCGTTCACCGATCCCGAGACCGGGAACGTACGTGAAGTGCACCTTTCTCCCAAAGTCCGGCAAGCATATGCAGAAGCCGCCGCCCTCCAGCGCGAGGGCACCCGGCTCGCCCTGCGCCGCGCCGGCATCGCCCACCTGGTGCTGCGGACCGACCGGGACTGGGTGTTCGACGTGGCGCAGTTCGTCCTGCGCCAGCGCCGCATGAGCCACCTCGCCCACCGGAGACCCGTATGACGTTTCTCGCGCCCGGCTGGTTGTGGCTGTTCGTGCTGGTGGCGCTGCTGATGGCCGGATACGTCGTGGCGCAGTTCGCCCGCCGCCGCTACACCGTGCGCTTCACCAACCTGGCGCTGCTCAACCTCGTCGCCCCCGCCGGGCCGGGCTGGCGCCGGCACGTGCCCCCCGCGCTGTTCCTGGTCATGATGTCGCTCCTGGTGGTCGGCGCCGCCAAACCCGCCGACCAGGTGCGCGTCCCGCGCGACCGCGCCACCATCATGATCGCCCTCGACGTCTCCTTGTCCATGGACGCCGGCGACGTCCAGCCCAACCGGATCAGCGCCGCCAAGGCCGCCGCCCAGGCGTTCGCCAGGGAGCTGCCCGACCGCTTCAACGTCGGCGTGGTCTCCTTCGCCCGCTCGGCCAACGTCGTCATCTCCCCCACCACCGACCACCAGGCCGTCGTCACCGCCATCGGCAACCTGACCACGCGGCCCGGCACCGCGATCGGCGAGGCCGTCTTCAACTCGCTCGACTCGGTGCGCTCCTTCGACCAGCAGGCCGCCACCGACCCGCCGCCCGCCGCGATCGTGCTGCTGTCCGACGGCGACAACACCTCCGGCCGGTCGGTGACCGAGGCCATCGAGGCCGCCCAGCAGGCCCACGTCCCGGTCTCCACCATCGCGTACGGCACCCAGGAGGGCACCGTCGACATCGACGGCAGGCCCGTGAACGTCCCGGTCAACAAGCAGACACTCCAGTCGCTCTCCGACGGCACCAGCGGCCGCGCCTACGCCGCCGAGTCCGGCAGCGAGCTGCGCGACGTCTACGAGCAGATCGGCACCTCGCTGGGGTTCAAGCTGGTCAGCCAGGAGATCACCCAGTGGTTCATCGTGGCCGCGATCGTGCTCGGGCTGCTCGTGGCCGGCGCCGCGGTCTTGTTCGGCACCCGCATCCCGTAACGTTTTCCCACGTGGCCCACTACTTCTCCGAACGTCCCGAGACCGCGAGCAGGCCGGGCTCGGTCGACCTGGTCCTGCCCGACCTGCACCTGCGGCTGGAGACCGACCGGGGCGTGTTCTCACCCGACCGGGTCGACGTCGGCACGCGCGCGCTGCTGGAGTCGGTCCCGCCGCCGCCGCAGGAGGGCGACCTGCTCGACCTGGGCTGCGGCTACGGGCCCATCGCGCTGACGATGGCCTCGCGGGCGCCCGGGGCGACGGTGTGGGCCGTCGACGTGAACCGGCGGAGCCTGGAGCTGACCGGACGGAACGCCCAGGCCGCCGGCCTTTACAAAGTAAGACCTGTTCATATTGATGAAGTGCCGGATGACGTGAAATTTCGGGCCATCTGGTCCAATCCCGCCATCCGGATTGGCAAGCCGGCTCTGCACGAGATGCTCACCAGGTGGCTCACCCGGCTGACGCCCGACGGCGTCGCCTACCTGGTCGTCCAGAAACACCTCGGCTCGGACTCCCTGCAACGCTGGCTCGGCGAGCAGGGCTGGCAGGCCTCCCGCGAGGCCTCCCGAGCCGCCTACCGCATTTTGAAGGTGGCCCGATGAGAAGGCAGCTGCGCCCCACCGACGTCAAGCGGCTCAACCGCACCTGGCGCAGGAACACCGACAACCGGCTCGCGCTGATCCTGGAGTCGGTGACGGGCCCGTTCAACGTCGGCTCGATCTTCCGCAGCGCCGCGGCGTTCGGCGTCGACCAGATCTGGCTGGCGGGCAACGCCACGCCGCCCACCAACCCCAAGGCGGGCAAGACGGCGCTCGGCACCGAGCGCCTGGTCACCTGGCACGAGCCGGTCCCGGCCACCGAGGCGGTCAAGGCCGCCAAGGACGACGGCTACGCCGTGCTGGCCATCGAGCTGACCGCCGAGGCCGTGCCGCTGCACCGCGCCGACCTCGGCCGCGACGTGTGCCTGGTGGTCGGCAGCGAGGACCACGGCTGCTCCCCCGCCCTGCTGGAGGCCGCCGACGGCGTCTGCTACATCCCGCAGGTCGGGCGGGTCGGCTCGTTCAACGTGTCGGTGGCCGCGGCCATCGCGCTGGCCGAGGCGCGCCGCCAGGAGTGGGAGAATCTCCCCGAACCGTGACCGAACCGTCCACCATCGGAAGGGACACCGGGTCGTGCTCAGCCGTCGTTTCGCCTTTCTCGACCATCCGGGGCCGCTGGCCTTCGCCCACCGCGGCGGCGCGCTGGAGGGCGCCGAGAACTCCCTGGCGGCCTTCGAACGCGCGGTCGCGCTCGGCTACGACTACCTGGAGACCGACGCGCACGCCACCGCCGACGGCGTGCTGCTGGCCTTCCACGACCACACCCTCGACCGGGTGACCGACCGGCGGGGCCGCATCTCCGAGCTGCCCTACCGGGAGGTCCGGCAGGCCCGCATCGCCGGCGTGCACGAGATCCCGCTGCTGGAGGACCTGCTCGGCACCTGGCCGCAGGTGCGCTTCAACATCGACGTCAAGGAGGCGGCGGCCATCGCGCCGCTGGCCGAGGCGGTCCGCCGCACCGACGCCTACGACCGCGTCTGCCTGACCTCCTTCTCCGACGAGCGCCTGGTCATGGCCAGGGCCGCCATGGGCCGCGAGGTGTGCTCGGCGCTCGGCCCGCGCGGGGTGGCCGCGCTGCGGGCCGCCGCCGCCACCTCCGGCTACGGCCGGCTGCTGGCCCGCCTGTCGCGCGCCGGGATCCCGTGCGCGCAGGTGCCGGTGGGCTTCCGCGGCCTGCGCGTCACCACCCGGCGCCTGGTCCGCACGGCCCACGCCATCGGCATGCAGGTGCACGTGTGGACGATCAACGACACCGTCCGCATGGAGCACCTGCTCGACCTCGGCGTCGACGGGATCATGACCGACAACGTCACCGGCCTGCGCGAGGTGCTCGAACGGCGCGGCCTGTGGCACCCGCGCGGCCTGGCGGCCTGACCCGCCCGGCGGTGACCTTCCTCTCCTGAGGTGATCACTGTAAGGTCATGGGCACGACACGTGGACGTGACCCACGACCTGCGAAGATGGGCACTTCGTCAGGCATGACCCCACCCCGTGGCCGGGCCGCGCGAGGCCCCCCGGCCGCCCGGCCGCAGAGGAGCGACACGACACCATGGCCTCCACCGCACCCCCCGCGGCCCTCGACGACTCCCCCGCGGCACGCCGCCGCGAGCAGCGCGGCTGGTACTTCTACGACTGGGCCAACTCGGCCTTCTACACCACGATCATCTCGGTGTTCCTGGGCCCGTACCTGATCCCGGTCGCCAGGACCGCGGCCTGCGCGAAGGACTTCCCCGGCCTCGCGCCCGAGACGTGCGCCTCCCAGTTCGACGCGCTGGTCCTGCGCCACCCCGGCCTGGGGTACGTCGACGTGCTCGGCGCCGACATCAGGCCCGCGGCCTTCTTCGGGCTGACGCTGACGGTGGCGGTGTTCCTGCAGATCGTGTTCCTGCCCATCGTGGGCGCGCTGGCCGACCACACCGGCCGCAAGCGGGAGCTGCTCGGCGGCTTCGCCTACGTCGGCGCGCTGGCCACCATGGGCCTGTACTTCGTCGAGGGCGACCGGTACCTGCTGGGCGGCGTGCTGTTCGTGGTGGCCAACCTGGCCTACGGCTCCTCCGTGGTGGTCTACGACTCCTTCCTGCCGCAGATCTCCACCCCCGAGGAGCGCGACGGGGTCTCCTCGCGCGGCTGGGCGATCGGCTACCTCGGCGGCGGGCTGCTGCTCCTGCTCAACCTGGCGCTGTTCCTGCAGCACGACAGCCTCGGGCTGAGTGAGGGCATGGCGGTGCGCATCAGCATGATGTCGGCCGGCCTGTGGTGGGCGACGTTCACGGTCATCCCGCTGCTGCGGCTGCGCAACCGTCCCGTGGCGGCGCACGAGACCACGGCGCTGCGCTCGGTGCGCGGCAGCTTCCGCCAGCTCGGCCGGACGCTGGCAGAGCTGCGGCGCTACCCGCTGACGCTGCTGTTCCTGGTGGCCTACCTGGTCTACAACGACGGCGTGCAGACGGTCATCGGCAACAGCGCGGCCTTCGCCTCCGAGGCCCTCAAGCTGGGCAAGACCGTACAGATCACGGCGATCCTGATGGTGCAGTTCGTGGCGTTCTTCGGGGCGCTGCTGCTGGGGTGGCTGGCGCGCAGTTTCGGCACCAAGCGCACGGTGCTGGCCAGCCTGGTGGTGTGGACCGGGATCGTGGTGGTGGCGATGTTCGTCGGCGAGGGGCAGGCGCTGCAGTTCTACCTGATGGCCTTCGCCATCGCCATCGTGCTGGGCGGCACGCAGGCGTTGTCGCGGTCGTTGTTCTCGCAGGTGATCCCGAAGGGGCGGGAGGCGGAGTACTTCAGCCTGCTGCAGATCAGCGACAAGGGCTCGGCGTTCATCGGATCGCTGACCGTGACGATCGCGCTGCAGGTCACCAACAGCTACCGGATCGCCATCGTGTCCATGATCATATTCTTCGTGGCGGGCTTCGTGCTGCTCGCCCTGACGAACCTGCCCAAGGCCATCAGGGCGGCCGGCAACGAGGTCCCCGCGGGGATCTGAGGCCCGTCAGGGGCCGTACCGGCGCGAGAGCCAGTACGAGGCGCCCACCAGCGCGCCGGTGCCTAGGATGGCCAGCAGCACCAGCGGGCCGGCGTGCCCGCCGCCGGTCAGGGCGCCGCTCTCCAGCCGGATCTCAGCCCGCTCCGGAGCCCGCTCCGGGCGGGTGACGGGCTCGGCCGGCCGGGAGTCGCGGGCCTCCAGGCCGGGGATGGCCTCGACGTCGTCGTCCCGGCGCGGGGCGTGGGCCTGTCTCCTGGCCGGTTCGCGCCGCCCGGACCGGGGGGCCGCGCGGTCGTCGTCGTCATCGTCGCCGCCGTCCTCGTCGTGGACGGCCACGACGAGCGCCGGAGGCGGGCCGGCCGCCGCCTGGGCCGGAAGCAGCGTCCCTCCCCCGACGAGGACGAACGCGAGCGCGGCGGCCGCCGCGGAGCAGCGTGGCACGAGATCCATCTACGCCTCCTGATCGACGTCGCGGTTCCCTCAGCCTGCGGGGCCGCCGTGGGGCGGCCGTGAGCGGGCCATGAGAGTCCTCTCACGAAGGGTCGCGCGTCAAACACCTGGCGTCACAGATCGGCGGCGAGCACCATGGTGCCCGGCCCCCGGGCGGCTCCGGGACCGGGCATCGGCAGCACGGTCTCGGCCGTGGCCTCGCCGCCGCAGTGGGGGCAGGTGACGACGGGCGTGAACTCCCGCCCGCAGGAGTGGACGAGCAGCGCGGGCGGCCCGCCGGGCGGGGTGGACCACCGGTCGCCCCAGGCCATGAGCGTCAGCAGGGCTGGCACGACGTCACGCCCCGCTTCGGTCAGCAGGTATTCGTGGCGCACCGGACGCTCCTGGTAGGGCCGTTTCTCCACGACCCCCGTGGCGACGAGATGGTCGAGCCGGCGGGCCAGCAGGTTGCGCGAGATGCCGAGGTCCGTGGCGAGGTCGTCGAACCTGCGCAGGCCGAGGAACAGGTCGCGCAGGATCAGCGGCGTCCAGGGCTCGCCGATGACGCCGACGGCCTGGGCGATGGAGCAGTGCATCTCACCGAACCTGTTCATGCACCCATGATAGTCGGTTGATATTGTGAACCCATGACAGTTCACATTCAGGACTCACCAGCCGGCGCCTACCGCCGGGCCGGCGAGGCGCACGACGTCCAGGCGCTCAAGGCCACCCTCGCCGACGGCGTGGTGTTCCACTCGCCGCTGAGCTACCGGGCCAGGTTCGAGGGCCTGACACAGGTGGGAGCGCTGTTCGAAGCCGTCTTCGACGTGCTGTCGGACCTGCGCTACCGCAGCGACATCGGCGACGGCCGCACCCGCATGCTCACGGCGACCGCCCGGGTGGGCCGCCAGCCGCTGAACGAGGTGGCCCAGCTCGAACTGGACGACGACGGCCTGGTCCGGGAGATCACCATGTGGATCAGGCCACTGCCGGGCTTGACCGCGCTGATGGCCGCCCTGGGCCCCCGCATCGCCAGGGACAAGGGCAGGCCGGGCCTTCCGCTGCTGGTGGGGGCGGCCTCCGCGCCGCTGGCCGCGATGACCAGGTTCGGCGACCGGACCCTGGTGCCGCTGCTGGCCTGACACCCGAATGCGGCCATCGCCCCAAAGAGAGAGCAGTGCTCTTGACACAGAACCCCTGTCACGAGAGCATTGCTCTCACAACAGAGCGATGCCCTCAACCAGGAGTTGTCCATGGCCTCCCCCCGCCTCACCTCCGCCGCCTTCGCCCTCGGCGGCGTGCTGCTGTTCGTCTACCCGCTGGTGCGGCCGTCCGGTGACGACGCCGTCGCCATGGCCTCGACCGCGTGGGTCACCGGCCATGTGGCCGCGATGCTCGGGTTCGTGCTGCTCGGGCTGGGCACGCTCGGGCTGCACCAGGTGCTCGGCGACCGTCTGTCGCTGCGCGCGGCCGCGGTGACCTGGGCCGGCGCCGGCCTGACACTCCCCTACTACGGGGCCGAGGACTTCGGCCTGCACGTGATCGCGCAACGTTCCCTGCGCGACGGCACTCCCGCGCTGATGGAACTGGCCGAGCGGTTCCGCTTCGACCCGCTGGCGATCACGCTGTTCGCCGCCGGGCTGGCGTTGCTGGGCGTCGGCACGGTGATGGCGGCCGTGGCGGTGTGGCGTTCGGGGATGCTGCCCAAGGGGGCCGGGACGGCGCTCGCGCTGGGTCTGGCGCTGTTCATCCCGCAGTTCTTCGGCCCGTACCCGGTGCGGATCGCGCACGGGGCGCTCATCATGATCGGCGCGTTGTGGCTGGCGGCGAGCCTGCTCAGAGCCCCGCGGACGACCGCCGCGGCCTGAGGAAGGAGCGCCGGTGGGAGCGGGCTCGAATACCCGAGGCCCCAAGCGCGATTGGATCACCCCGCGGGTGGGAATCCCATCACGGTACCAAGCGTTAGACACCGTGGGAGACAGACCCCCCACGTATGGGGGCCCTGTAGGAGGCATTTAGACATGGGCGAGCGCGCGCTTCGTGGCACCCGGCTCGGGGCAACCAGCTACGAGAACGACCGTAACACGGATCTGGCCCCACGCCAGGAGGTGTCCTACACCTGTCCTAAGGGCCATCGCTTCGAGGTTCCGCTTGCCGCCGAGGCCGAGATCCCCGCGACCTGGGAGTGCCGCATGTGCGGCGCGACCGCGGTGCGGGTCGACGGTGAGCAGCCGGAGTCGAAGAAGACCAAGCCCCCACGGACTCATTGGGACATGCTGCTGGAGCGGCGGTCCATCGAGGATCTGGAAGAGGTGCTCAACGAGAGGCTCGCGGTCTTGCGCGCCCAGCGCCGCAAGAGCGCCTGACCACTTCTCACGGTGAAAACCCCCGGGCGACGCCCGGGGGTTTTGCTGTGCCCGGCCCCCGCTACCAGCGCTGACGCGCCTCCTCGGCCCAGCCGGTGAGGCCGTCGAGGTCCACCCACGCGCCGTCGTCGTCCTGGACGCGGCCGGAGAAGTGGCCGAAGCACTGGTGGGTCTCGCCGGCCACCACGCCCAGCTGGGTACGGGCCACCTTCTCGTGGAACGGCCGGAACTCCACCTCGACCCGCGGGCCGGTGATCCGCCAGGGGCGCAGCCAGTCGCCGCGGTCGTAGGCCCACTCCAGCTCGTCGCCGATCTTGTGCAGCCGGCCGCCGGTGAACAGGGCGTTCTCGGTGACGCCGGTGCCGTCGGTCCACTTGCCGCCGAGCTGGACGGACCGGCCGGGCCCGCTGCCGGCCGCCCAGTTCCAGGTGACCGCGTACGGCCACTTGCCCCGGCCGTGGTCGAGCACCGCGAAGGAGTCCGCGGGGTCGATCGCGAACTCGTCCGGGCCCAGGCGCAGGCGTCCGCGCGCCGGGCGGCCGACGTCCTTGACCGTGTACTGGAACCGGTTCGGCCCCCAGGGGACGACGACGCCGAGCGACTCGTGGCCCTGCGGCAGCGGCACCTCCAGGTCGATCCGCACGCCGGGGGCGGCGGCGCGGATGACGGTGGCGGCCGGGTCCTGCCGGATGTCGATCGTCAGCCCGCCGCCGCGCACGGACACCGTGCCGGCGCCGCTGCGGTCGGGGAAGACGGCGCCGCGGGCCAGCGGCACGACGACGTCCTTGGCGAACTCCGCGCCGGTGGCCCGGTCGAGCACGTAGACGCCGTGCACCCCGGCGTAGTCCAGTGAGGAGGCCACCAGGCCGATGATGTGGGAGGGGGTGACGACGCCCCAGTACTCCCAGCGCTTGCGCCGTCCCCAGCCGCGCAGGTTGGCCCGGTGCAGCGGCGTGCGGGTCCAGCCGACCGCGGCCGGGTTCAGCCGCCCGCCGGGCAGGCACAGGTCGGCGGGGGCGGTGAGCTCCCGTTCATGGGTGGTCATGGAAGGCGAGCCTCCTCGTGACGGAGCGGATGAGGTCGGCGGGCAGCTTCAGCTCGGCCCGGTCGTAGGTGAGCAGGCCGTTCAGCTCGTCCTCGACGTCGGAGAGCTGGGTGTAGACGGTGGCGCTCAGGCCCTTGCGGATGGCCGGGACGATCTGCTCCTCGTGCAGCCGGACGAACGCCGCGCCCAGCTCGTCGGCGGTGCGGTAACGGCGGTAGCCGAACTCCTTCTCGCCCCAGGTGTGGCCTTCGACGGCCAGGCTGTAGCCACCGTACTCCGTCAGGGCCAGGACGCGGCCGTCCGGGCGGGGCGGGCGGAAACGGCGGAAGTAGACGTGCAGGCTGTGCAGGTCGCCCGCGCGCTGGTCGTGCCAGCCGCTGGCGTGGTCGATCGTGCGGGTGGGGTCCAGCCGGGCCAGCTCGCCGGCGATCCGCGCGGCGTCGAACTGGCCCCAGCCCTCGTTGAACGGCACCCAGACCGCCAGCGCGACCACGTTGCGCAGGTGCTCGACGGTCTCGCGCAGCTCGGCCTCGAACGCGGCCCGCCCGGCGGCGTCGGCTCGTCCGAAGCGGCGGTGGCGGCGGTCGTCCAGGCGCAGCGGCAGCAGCGCGGGGGTGGTGACGACCAGCGGCCGGTAGGTCTGGCCGCCGTTGACCAGGTCCTGCCAGACGAGCATGCCGAGCCGGTCGCAGTGGTGGTACCAGCGCAGCGGCTCGATCTTGATGTGCTTGCGCAGCATCGTGAAGCCGAGCTGTTTCATCATGACGATGTCGTCGACCATGGCCTCGTCGGAGGGCGGCGTGTAGAGGCCGTCGGGCCAGTAGCCCTGGTCGAGGATCCCGGCGTGGAAGTACGGCCGGCCGTTCAGCAGCAGCCGGGGCACGCCGTCGGCGTCCGGGCCGACGGAGAAGGAGCGCATGCCGACGTAGCCGCGGACGTGGTCCTCGCCGAGCGAGACGGTCACGTCGTACAGGAAGGGGTCCTCGGGGGTCCACGGGCGCGCGCCGGGCAGCGGGACGCGCACCGGCCGCCCGGCGGGGACGGTGGCCCGGCCCGCCACCTGCCCGCCGGCGAGGATCTCGACCTCGGCCTCGCCGCCCGCGGCGTGCACGGTCACCTCGATGCACTCCTCGGCGAGCACGGGGGTCAGCGTGAGCCGTTCCACGTGCAGTCCGGGCACGCGCTCGGCCCAGACGGTCTGCCAGATGCCCGACTGGGCGGTGTACCAGATGCCGCCGCGGCGCAGCCGCTGCTTGCCGCGCGACCGCCAGCTGGTGTCGCTGTCGTCCTGGACGGCCACGTCGAGGGTGTTGACGCCCTCGGTCAGCGCGTCGGTGACGTCGAAGGAGAACGGCAGGTAGCCGCCGCTGTGGCCGCCGACCTCGACGTCGTTGACCCACACCCGGCAGGTCTGGTCGACGGCGCCGAAATGCAGGATCACCCGCCCGCCCGCGGGCCCGGCGGGCGGCCGGAAGGTGCGGCGGTACCACAGCGTCTTCCCCGGCAGCAGCTGCCGGCCGACCCCGGACAGCGGCGCCTCCGGCGAGTACGGCACGAGGATGTCGCCGTCGTAGGCCCCGGGCCGCGAGCCGTCGTTGATCGCGTACTGCCAGCGGCCGTTGAGGTTGACGTAGCTGTCGCGGACGAGCTGGGGCCGGGGGTACTCCGGCAGCGGGATCGGGTCGCCGGTCACGACAGCCACACCGCCGTGTCGGCGGGCAGGACGCCGCCGTCCAGGGGGCCGCTGGCCAGCAGGACGTCGTGGTGCGGCGGCAGCGGCACCGCGTCCGGGCCGAAGTTGACCATGAGGGTGAAGCCGGGCTCGCGGGTGAGGGCCAGCACGCCGGGCGGGGCGTCGAGCCAGGTCAGGTCGCCGTCGCCGAGCGCGGGATGCTCCCGGCGCAGGGCGATGGCGGCGCGGTGGAGGTTGAGGGTGGAGCCGGGGTCGTCCCGCTGGGCGGCGACGGTGAGGTGCGCCCAGTCGGCCGGCTGGGGCAGCCAGGTGCCGCCCGGCCCGAACCCGTACGGCGAGGACGTGCCCGACCAGGGCAGCGGCACGCGGCAGCCGTCCCTGCCGATGAAGGCGCGGCCGGTGCGCTCGAACATCGGGTCCTGCCGCGCCTGCGCCGGCATGTCGAGATATTCGGGCAGGCCGAGCTCGTCGCCCTGGTAGAGGTAGGCGGCGCCGGGCAGGGCGAGCAGCAGCAGCGTCGCGGCGCGGGCCCGCCTGCGGCCGAGCTCGTGGTCGACGGCGACCCTGCCGAGCAGCACGTCGGCGGTGGGGGCGCGGACGAGGTCCTGGTCGATGCCGAACCTGGTCGCCATCCGCGGCACGTCGTGGTTGCCCAGCACCCAGGGGATCGACCCGCCCGTCTCGCGGGCCAGCCGGTGCGACTCCTCGATCACCGCGCGGAACTCCGCTGCCGACCACGGCAGGGGCATCAGGCGGAAGTTGAACAGCTGGGCCAGGCCGTCGCCGGTGAGGTAGGGCCGGGCCTGGGCGGGGTCGGCGAACCAGATCTCGGCCACCGTGCCGCGCGGCCCGGGGTAGGCGGCCAGGATCTCGCGCCAGGACCGGTACAGCTCCAGCAGCTCGGGCTGGTGCTCGTACGGCACCGCGGACCGTCCGGGCGCCAGCGGCGCGCCCTGGCTGCCGGGGACGACGTCGGGCAGGCCGTCCTCCTTGAACAGCATGGCGGCCACGTCGATGCGGAACCCGGACACGCCGCGGTCCAGCCAGAACCGCAGCACGTCCTCGAACATGGCGGTGACGCCGGGGTGCCGCCAGTTCCAGTCGGGCTGGGCGGAGTCGAACAGGTGCAGGTACCACTGGCCGTCGGGGGTCTGGGTCCAGGCCGGGCCGCCGAACATGGACTGCCAGTTGTTGGGCTCGTCGCGGAAGAGGAACCACTCGCGCTCGGGGCTGCCGGGGCCGGCCGCCAGCGCCTGCCGGAAGCGCGGGTGGGCGGCCGAGCAGTGGTTGGGCACGATGTCGACGATGACCTTGATGTCCCGGGCGGCGGCCGCGGCCACGTAGGCGTCGAAGTCGGCCAGCGTGCCGTAGCGGGGGTCCACGTCGGTGTGGTCGGCGACGTCGTAGCCGCCGTCGGCCAGCGGCGAGGGGTAGAACGGGCTCAGCCAGACGGCGTCCACGCCCAGGTCGGCCAGGTGGTCCAGGCGGGCCAGCGCGCCGGGCAGGTCGCCCTGGCCGTCGCCGTCGGCGTCGGCGAAGCTGCGGGGGTAGATCTGGTAGACGACGGCGTCACGCCACCAGGCGTCGCCGTCGAAGACTGCCAGACCGTCGGACACTGCTTTATCGGACACTGCGGATTCTCCAGATGAGGCAGGCGCCGAGCGCGGCGAAGGCCGCCGCGACGGCGTACATGAGCGGGTAGCCGCCCGCGGAGGTGACCAGGGGCGCGGCGATGACCGGCCCGAACGTGCTGGAGGCGGAGTTGGCCAGGCTGACGATCCCCAGGTCCTTGCCGCGGTCGGCGTCGGCGGGCAGGAGCTGGGTGACCATGGCCTGGTCCACGGCGGCGAACATGCCGTAGCCGGCGCCGAGCAGGACGCTGGCGGCGATCGCGGCGGGCCAGCTGGTCAGGAAGGTCAGCACGAGCCCGGAGGCGGCCATCGTGAGCCCGCCGACGAAGACGGCCGTGCGGCGGTTGCCGAACCGGTCCGACAACCAGCCCGCGACCAGGGTGGGCGCGACGCTGCTCAGCGTGAAGACCGCGACCAGCACCACGACGCCCTGCTCGACGGTGGAGCCGGGGAAGAGCGCCTCGTAGCCGACGCCGTCGCGCAGGTAGTACTGCAGGTAGCCGATCGCCATGGCCAGGGTGAGGGTGATCAGGAAGCGGCTCAGCCAGGCCCAGGCGAAGTCGGGGTGCCTGCGCGGGCTCACCTTGAAGCTGCGCAGCAGCGAGCGCGGCCCGAACGGCGGCAGGTCGGCCGGCGCGCTCGCGGGTTCCTTGGTGAACAGGCTGAACGGCAGCACCAGCAGCAGCACCAGGACGGCCATCGCCAGGAACCCGGCCTGCGAGCCGGTCGCCACGACGGTGACCACGACGCCGCCCAGCAGCGGCCCGGCGAGCTGGCCCACGCCCGCCAGCGCCGAGGCCTTGCCCCGCTGGCTGATCGGCACCTGGTCGGGCACGGTGGCGATGGCGGTGGCCAGGGCGGCGGTGAAGGCGAGCTGGGCGACCGCCCAGCCGACGACCAGCCCGGCCAGGGAGTCCTGGCGGGACAGGAAGACCAGGGACGCGGCGCAGACCAGCGCGCCGCCCGCGATCCAGGGGCGGCGCCGGCCCATCCGGGCGCGGGTGCGGTCGGAAAGAGCTCCGAACAGCGGGTTGGCCACGATCGTGCAGACGGCGGCGACGGCGAACACCACCGCCAGCGACGCCTCCTTGTGCTGCGGATCGATGCGTGCCACGTGGGAGGGGAGCAGGATCTGGTTCCCGACGGTCATCGCCATGATGACCCCCATCTGGGCCAGCGCCAGCAGAGACATCCAGCCCGCGGACACCCGTCTGTCAGGCGCGAGGCGCGGTTCGGCCATGCAGGTCCTCCCTGGGGGGAACGTGAGAGGATGTCACGTTAGAACATGACAGGTCGTTATGTTAAGACTTGTTCGTGGAGAACCCCGGCATCCGGCGGCGACCGGTCCAGCGACGCAGCATCGACAGGGTCGAACGCATCCTCGACGCCTGCGCCCGGCTGCTGGACGAGGTCGGCCTGGACGCCCTGACGATCTCCGACGTCGCCAGGAGCGCCGGTGTGCCCTCCGGCACGATCTACCAGTTCTTCGACGGCAAGCCGGGCATGCTGCGCGAGCTGGCGCTGCGCAACCTGGAGGTGCTGCTGGCCCGGCTGCGGGCCAGGGTCGCCGAGGAGCCGCCGCTGACCTGGCCGCGGGCGGCGGAGCTGGTGCTGGCCGAGACGGTGGAGATGCGCAGGAGCGTGCCGGGCTTCACCGTGGTCGACTTCGCCGACACCCGGCCGGGCGGCCCGTCGTTCCTGCCCGCCGGGCGGGTGCGGGAGAGCGGGGACGTGCTGGCCGAGCGGCTCTACCACTTCGCGCTGGAGGAGGCGGGGCTGCCGGCGCTGCCGGATCCGTACCGGGTGATGCGGCTGGCGATCCAGTCCACGGCGGCGGTGTTGTACCTGACGTTCTCCGCGACGCCGCAGGGCGATCCGGCCATGATCGAGCAAGGACGCAGGCTGCTGCGGGCCTACTTCGTGGACGTGGCCTCAGAAACATTCCGGTAACAAGGATTGACCATACAAAACCGGACGAACTAGCGTCTTCCACATTCTATAGAAAGCAGAATGCAGGAGGCGGTGCATGGACGCGACGGCACGCGCGGCGATCGTCACCGACGTCGCGGGAGCGGTGGAGGTGCGCGAGTACGGCCTGCCGCAGCCCGGTCCGGGAGAGTTCGTCCTGGAGGTCGAGCTGTGCGGCATGTGCGGCACGGACGCCCACATCTACCGGGGCCGGCTGGCCAGCGTGCGGTTCCCCGCGCTGCTCGGGCACGAGATCGTCGGCCGGCTGGCCGCGCTCGGCGACGGCGTCGCGACCGACCACGCGGGCCGGCCGGTGGCCGTCGGCGACCGGGTCGGCGTCTTCCCGTCGCTGAGCTGCGGCCGGTGCTTCGAGTGCCAGGTGCGCCGCAGGCCGGGCAGTTGCCCGGACCGGCGGCCGTCCTACGGGTTCGCCTCCCCCGCCGACCGGCCGCCGTACCTGACCGGCGGCTTCGCCACCCACCTGTACGCCTCGAACGCGGGCACGGTGTTCTACCGGACCGAGCTGCCCGCCGAGGTCGCCGTGCTGCAGGAGCCGCTGTCGGTGGCCCTGCACGGCGTGGAACGTTCCGCGATCCGGATCGGCTCCACCGTCGTGGTCCAGGGGGTCGGCGCGATCGGCCTGATGGCCGTGGTCGCCGCCCGCGCCGCCGGGGCGGCCAGGGTGGTCGCCGTCGGCGCGCCGGGCGCCCGCCTGGAGCTGGCCGCGCTGCTCGGCGCGGACACCGTCGTCGGCCTCGGCGAAGGACCCGCCGGGCGCCGCCGGGCGGTGTTCGACGCACTGGGACGCGCGGGCGCCGACGCCGTCATCGGCACCGCGGGCTCGCCCGAGGCGTTCACCGAGGCGCTCGGCCTGGTCGCCGACGGCGGCGTGCTGGCCGAGCTGGGCAACTTCACCGACCGCGGCGCCGTCCCCGTCAATCCCTACAGCGACCTGCTCAAGCGGGACCTCACCATCGCCGGCGTCTACGGCGCCGGCCCCGACATGCAGCGCCGCTACCACCAGGCGCTGACGATCCTGGAACGCGGCGGCAGCCCCTTCGAGCGCGTGGTCAGCCACCGCGTGCCGCTCGGCCGGGTCCGCGAGGCGCTCGAGGCCCTGGGCTCGGGCCACCCGCTGGACGGCCGGGACGTCGTCAAGCTCGCCGTCGACCCCTCCGCCTGAAATCCCCCATTCCCCTCCGGGAGGACACCCGTGTTGACCAACACCCGGCTCGTCACGGCCGCGGCCGTGCTCGCGCTCAGCGTCGCCGCCTGCGGCTCGTCGTCGCAGGAGGTCCCGGCCGACGGCGGCGGCCTCGGCACGGCGCAGGCCCCGGTGTCGATCCGCGTGATCGCCAACGACGCCTTCGCCAAGCAGTGGCAGGACAAGCTCGTGCCGGAGTTCGCCAAGAAGCACCCGAACATCAAGGTCACCGTCGACGGCATCCCCTACAACGACCAGCTGCCCAAGACGATGCTGGAGCTGACCGGCACCACCGCCACCTACGACGTGGTGCTCGCCGACGACCCCTGGCTGCCGCAGCTGGCCAAGACCGGCGCCCTGTACGACCTCAAGGGCCCCGAGCTGGCCAAGTGGAACGACCCCGGCTACGACTGGGCCGACTTCAACCCCTCGCCGCTGGCCGCCGGGGAATGGGAGGGCAAGCAGTACGCCGTGCCCGTGCGCTCCAACCTGCTGCTGATGTTCTACAACAAGTCGCTGTACAAGAAGGCCGGCGTGGCCGAGCCGACCGCCGAGACCACCTGGGAGCAGTACTTCAAGGACGCCCCCAAACTCGTCCAGGACACCGACGGCGACGGCAGGACCGACTCCTGGGCCGTGGGCACGTACTTCACCAAGGACCCGCTCACCCCCACCGTGTGGCAGACCGTGCTCAACTCCGACGGCGGCAAGATCCTGGACGGCACGAAGGTCGCCTTCGGCGGCCCCGCGGGCGTCAAGGCCCTGCAGACGCAGGTGGACCTGCTCAAGTACGCGCCGCCCGGGGCGAGCACGTACCAGTTCAACGAGCCGCTGGAGGCCTTCCGGCAGGGCAAGACGGCCACCATGTTCATGTGGGGCAGCGTCTACAAGGGCACCGCCGTGGACAAGGAGACCACCACCCTGACCCCTGAGCAGGTGGGCCTCACCACCCTGCCCGCCGGATCGACCGCGCCGGGCGCCCACCGCGGGATCTGGACGGCGGGCATCTCCAAGAAGTCCACGCACCCGGCCGCCGCCTGGACCTGGCTGCAGTGGGTGACCTCCAAGGAGGGCGAGCAGTTCACCGGCAAGGCGTTCGGCACCTTCCCCGCCCGCAACTCCAGCCTCGACGGCACGCCGCCGGCCGAGTGGGCCGTCCCGGTCTACAAGGCGCTCAAGGACGGCTACGAGGTCGTCTCCAAGGGTGAGATGTGGCGGCCCAGGCTCCCGGAGTCCGACGCCGTGCAGCAGATCCTGGCGCTGCAGACCAGCCGGGCCATGTCCGGGCAGGCCACCGCGCAGCAGGCGATCGACCAGGCCGCCAAGGAGATCGGCGACCTGCTGACGTCCAAGGGCTACAACCAGTGAGGCGTGCCCGACTGGGAGAGCCGGGCACGGCCTGGCTCTTCCTGGCCCCCGCCCTGCTGCTGCTGGCGGGCATGCTGCTCTACCCGATCCTCTACACGGCCTGGGTGAGCGTGTCCGACTTCGACCTGGCCTCCTTCCAGCCGTCCGGGTGGGTCGGCTGGCGGCACTACGAGGCCGTGCTGCGCGATCCGGGCTTCCTGGACTCGCTCCGGGTCACCGGCGTCTACCTGGTGATCGCGCTGCCGTTGCAGATGGTGCTCGGGTTCGCCATCGCGTTCCTGCTCAACGTCGCCTGGCGGGGGCGGGGCGTGCTGCGCGCCCTGTTCCTCATCCCGATGGTGGTGGCGCCGGTGGTCGCCGGCGGCGTGTGGCGGATGTTGCTCGACCCGCTGTGGGGCGTGGTCAACTACGCCCTCGGCCTGGTCGGCGTCGGGCCCGTCGAGTGGATCGGCGACCCGGCGCTGGCCATGGTCAGCCTGATCGTCATCGACACCTGGCGCTGGACGCCGTTCGTGGTGCTCATCGCCTCGGCCGGGATCATGGCACTGCCCGGCGACGTGTACGAGGCCGCCCGCTCCGACGGCGCCGGCCGCTGGGCGATCCTGCGGCGCATCACGCTGCCGCTGCTGGTGCCGGTGATGGCCGCCGCGTTCGTGGTGCGCTGGCTGGGCGCGGTCAAGATGTTCGACATCGCGCTGGCCGCGACCAGGGGCGGGCCGGGCAACTCGACCAACGTCATCAACCTCTACATCTACGAGAAGGGGTTCCGGAGCCTGGAGTTCGGCTCGGCCTCCTCGATGGCGACGATCGTCCTGGTCCTGACGATGCTGATCACCTTTGTCCTGTTCCGCGTGACCCGGCGTCTGGAGAACCGATGGTGAGACGGTACGCGGCCGTCACGGGGGCCGTCCTGGTGACGCTGGCCTTCCTGTTCCCCGTGCTCTACATGGTCTCGATCTCGTTCAAGCTGCCCAGGGACATCTTCACGGTGCCGCCGCGCTGGCTGAGCGAGTTCACCCTCGACAACTACGTCAGCTACTTCCAGCAGGCGCGCATCCTGCCCCGCATGGTCAACACGGTCATCGTGGCGGCCGGCGCCTCGGCCATCTCCATGGTCGCCGGCTCGATGGCCGGGTACGCGCTGTCGCGGCTGCGGATGCGCGGCGCGGGCGTGGTGGGCGGGCTGATCCTGGCCTCGCGCGCGGTGCCGCCGATCGCGCTGGTGGTGCCGCTGTTCCTGGTGGCCAGGAAGCTCGGGCTGACCGACCAGTACATCACCGTGATCCTGGCGTACGTGACCTTCCTGGTGCCGTACGTGGTGTGGCTGATGCGGGCCTTTTTCCGCGGGCTGCCCAAGGAGCTGGAGGAGGCGGCGATGATCGACGGCTGCTCGCGGTTCGGGGCGTTCTTCCGGATCATCGTGCCGACGAGCCTGACCGGCCTGGTCTCGACGTTGATCTTCTGCATCATCCTGGCCTGGGAGGAACTGCTGTTCGCGCTGATCCTCACCAACGACCGGGCGGTCACCATCCCCGTCGCCATCGCCGGGATCGCGGCCGACACCGAGAAGGGCGGGATGTGGGGGCCGCTGGCCGCGGTCGGCGTGCTGACCGTGCTGCCCGTGGTGGTCTTCGCGCTGCTGGTGCAGAAGTACCTGATCAAGGGTCTCGCGGACGGCGCGACCAAGGGGTGAGGAGCCGATGAGGATCACAGACGTCCGCGCGCGGGTCATCGAGCTGCCCTATCCCCGGCCGTTCGTGCCGTCATGGGCCCCGGAGGGCGCGCACCGGGCGATGTCGGCGGTCATCGTCGAGGTCGAGACCGACGAGGGCATCGTCGGGGTGTCCGGCGGCGACATGGGCCACGGCACCGGGCCGATGCTGCTGGAGGCGATCCGCGGCTGGATCCGCCCGCAGCTCGTCGGCCTGGACGCCTTCGACACCACGCACGTCGCCAACCGGCTGCGGTACGTGGCCGAGTACGTCTTCCCCCGGCCGTGGGTCGTCGGCGTCGCCGTGTGGGACGCCGTCGGCAAGGCCTGCGGGCAGCCGCTGTACAAGCTCTGGGGCGGGCACTCGGGAGCTGTCCGCGCGTACGCGAGCTTCGGCGAGCTCCGCGACCCGCGGCAGCGGGCCGAGGACGCCCTGGCCGCCGTCGAACGGGGTTTCCAGGGGATCAAGCTGCGCGTGCACGCGGCCACCGTCGCCGAGGACGTGCGGCAGGTCGCCGCCGTGCGGGAGGCGGTCGGCCCCGACGTGGCGATCATGGTGGACGCCAACCAGGCGGCCGCCCGCTGGCGCTACGCCCCCGACGGCACCCGCCTGATCTGGGACTTCGAGCGCGCCCTGACCACCGCCAGGGAGCTGGCCGGGCTGGGCGTGGCGTGGCTGGAGGAGCCGCTGCCCCGGCACGACTACCGCGCCCTGTGCGAGCTGACCGCGGCCTCGCCGATCCCGATCGCCGGCTGCGAGCACAACCGGGGCATCGGCCAGCTCGTGCGCATGCTGGAGGATGGTTGCTTCGACATCTTTCAGCCCGACGCGAACGAGAGCGAGGAGATCGGCGCGCTGCGCGACTTCGGCGCCATGGCCGCCGCCCGGCAGCGCAAGGTCATCCCGCACGCCTGGGCCACCGGGCTCGGCGTGGCGGGCAACCTGCAACTTTGCGCCTCGCTGCCGAACTGCGACTGGCTGGAGTACCCCTACGATCCGCCGGTGATCGTCCCGGACGTGTTCCACGCCATGCTGACCGAACCGCTGCTGCCCGACTCCCGCGGTCTCGTCGCCGTTCCGACGGGGCCCGGAATCGGTGTAGAGCTGGACCACGCGGCGATCGAGCCGCTCACCGTCCAGCGGGTCTGAAGGGCTCCTCAACCATGGCCGAATCACGTTCCCCCTTCCGCACCAAGGCGGATCTTGCGGCGGAGCACATCAAACATCTGATCATGAGTGGCCAGGCGCCTCCCGGCACGAAGATCACCACGAGGGTGGTGGCCGAGGCCGTGGGCATCAGCGAGACGCCCGTGCGCGAGGCGATCAAGCAGCTCTGCTCCGAGGACTGGCTGGTCGAACGCCCGCACGTCGGCGCCGTGGTCGCCGAGCTCACGGTGGCCAACGTGCGCGAGCTCTACAGCGTCCGGGCCGCGCTCACCGCGCTGGCGCTGGAGCTGGGCGGCGTGCCGCTGGAGGGCGCGCGGCTGGCCGAGGTCGACGCCGTGCTCGCCGAGTGCGAGACCGCCGTCGCCCGCGAGGACGTCGCCGCCTTCGCCCGCCTCAACCGGCGCTTCCACTCCCTGCTGTGCGACACCGAGCACAGCAAGCTCACCCACCGCATGCTGCAGAGCCTGTGGGCCCGCACGGAGACCGCCCAGCGCGGCTTCCGCCTGGTGCCCTGGCGGCTGCCCAAGTCGCACGCCGAGCACATCGCCATCAGGAACGCCCTGGTCGAGGGCGACATCCCGCTGGCGGGCAGGCTGCAGCACGCGCACGAGATGGCCGCCATGAAGGCCCTCATCGAAGGAATCCAGGAGACACATGGCTGACACCCGCAGGGCTCTCATCGGAGCCGCATGGCAGGAGGCCGACCAGACCTTCACCGTCCGCTCCCCCGCCACCGGCGAGCCGCTGGCGCAGGTCGCCGACTGCGGCCCCGAGCTGGCCACGCAGGCGATCGACGCGGCCGCGGCGGCGCTGCCCGGCTGGCGGGCCATGCCCGCGCACGAGCGCGCCGGCCTCATGCGGGCCGCCGCCGGCGAGCTGACCGCGCGGGCGGACCGGATCGCCGCGATCATGACGGCCGAGCAGGGCAAGCCGCTCGCCGAGGCGACCGGCGAGGTGCTCTCGGGCGCCGACCACCTGCTGTGGGCCGCCGAGGAGACCCGCCGCCTGTACGGTGAGACCGTGCCCGGCGCGCACGAGGGCAACCGCATCTGGCTGCTGCCCGAGCCGGTCGGCGTGGTCGCGGGCATCACCCCGTGGAACTTCCCGGTCTCGATGATCACCCGCAAGCTCGGCCCGGCGCTGGCCGCCGGCTGCACGGTCGTGCTGAAGCCGGCCGAGCAGACCCCGCTGTCAGCGATCGCGGTGGCCGAGGCGTTCGTCGCGGCCGGGCTGCCGCCGGGCGTGTTCAACCTGGTCACCACGTCCCGCCCGGCCGCGTTCGGGCAGGCGGTGATGACCGACCCGCGAGTGCGCAAGGTGTCCTTCACCGGCTCCACCGAGGTCGGCCGCGAGCTGATCAGGCAGAGCGCCCACGACGTCAAGCGGCTCAGCGTCGAGCTGGGCGGGCACGCGCCCGTGCTGGTCTTCCCCGACGCCGACCCGGTCGCCGCCGCCCGCGCGGTGGCCCGCAGCAAGTTCCTCAACGCCGGGCAGGCCTGCACCTCGCCCAACCGCCTCTTCGTCCACTCCTCGCTGGCCGCCGCCTTCACCGACGAGCTGGTGCGCCAGGCGCGGGCGGCCGAGCTGGGCCCGCTCATCGACGAGGCGGCCGTGGCCAAGGTGAGCAGGCACGTCGAGGACGCCGTCACGAAGGGCGCGGCCGTCCTGACCGGCGGGCGGCGTCCGGAGGGGGCGGGCACGTACTACCCGGCGACCGTGCTGGGCGGGGTGAGCGAGGACATGCTGGTCTGCCGCGAGGAGACGTTCGGGCCGGTCGCGCCGGTGCTGGAGTTCGACGACTGCGACACGGTCGTCGAACGCGCCAACGCCACCCCGTACGGCCTGACCGCCTACGTGTGGACCAACGACCTGACCAGGACCCTGCGGGTGGCCGAGGAGCTGCAGTTCGGCATGGTCACCGTGAACGGCGGCCCGCTGGCGCCGCCGCAGGCGCCGTTCGGCGGGGTCAAGAGCAGCGGCTACGGGCGCGAGGGCGGCCACCACGGGGTGGCCGACTACCTGGAGTACAAGTACCTCAGCGTGGGGCTGGGACGATGACGGAGAGCACGACGGAGAGCACGATGAAGACGAGCCCGCGCGCGGTCGCAGAGCGCGAGATCACCCGCCGGGTCGACCTGTGCCTGCCCGACGGCCGGCTCAACCCGGCCGCGGTCGGCTGGAGCCGCACCCCGCTGCACCGCGCCAACATCCGTGGCTGGGGCCGCACCATGCGCTGGGACTACTGGTGCGTCACCAGCCCCGGCCACGTGTTCGCCTTCAGCGCCAGCAGCCTCGACTACCTGGCCGGCGAGTCGGCGTTCTTCCTCGACCGGCGCACCGGCGAGCAGGTCTCCAGCCGGGGCCTGCTCGTCCCGGCCAGGGGCGTGTCCTTCTCCGAGCGCGGCGGCGAGGGCAGCGTGCGCATCGGCGCCGGCCCGGTCCGCATCAGCGTCGACGAGACCGCCGACGGCACCCGGCTGCGGCTGAAGTCCGCCGAGATCGCCGCTGACGTGCTGGTGCGCCGGGTGCCGGGCCGCGAGAGCCTGTCGGTCGTGGTGCCCTGGAGCCCCCGCCGTTTCCAGTACACGGTCAAGGACGTCGGCCGGCCCGCCGAGGGCACCGTGCGCGTGGGCGGGCTGACCTACGAGTTCGACCCGGCCGAGGCCCTGGCCACGCTCGACCTCGGGCGTGGGCGCTGGCCCGGCGACATCCGCTGGAACTGGGGGGCGGCCGCCGGACGGCCCGGCGGCCGCGACGTCGCCCTGCAGATCGGCGGCAAGTGGACCGACGGCACCGGCAGCGTGGAGAACGGCCTGATCCTCGACGGCCGGCTGCACAAGATCAGCGAGGAGCTGGTCTGGCGGTACGACACCACCGACTGGCGCGCGCCCTGGCGCATCGAGGGCGAGCGCGTGGACCTGGAGTTCGTCCCCGAGCACGTGCGCGAGGCCGACGTGCGGCGCGCGTTCTACATGCGCAGCCAGGAGGCCCAGGCGTTCGGCCACTACCGCGGCACGGTCGTCGCCGACGACGGCGCGAGCGTCACGGTCGACGGCCTGTACGGCTGGGCCGAGGAGGTCTACCGGCGCTGGTAGCGCCCTCAGGCGTCGCGGTCGTGGCGGATGACCTCGCCGTGGATGACCTCGCCGTGGATGACCTCGCCGTGCACGACCTTGCCGCCCTGCGGGGCCCGGTCCACGCCGGGCGCCGGCGGGAACACGTTCGCGTACGGCGAGGCCGCCGCCATCCGCTTGATCCGCCGGTCGAAGAACGACGACGCCAGCCGCCGCATCAGCGGCCGGGTGAAGGGCAGTACGAAGACGAAGCCGACGACGTCGGTGAAGAAGCCCGGGATCGTCAGCAGGGCGCCGCCGGCCAGCACCAGGCCGCCGTCGGCCAGCTCACGGTCGGGCACCCGGCCCTCCGACAGGGCCGCCTGCAGACGCCGCCAGACCCGGCGGCCCTCGCGGCGCACCAGCCAGGCGCCCAGCAGGCTGCCCGCGATCAGCAGGCCGACGGTCGGCCATCCGCCGATCATCGATCCGACCTGGATCAGCAGCCAGACCTCCAGCACCGGGACGCCCAGCAGGGCCAGCAACAGCAGCAGCCGCATCGTTTCCTCGATTCCGCGCACACGTACATCAGGAACAACGTCCGGCGGGCCGCGCGCGTTCCTGGACGCGGATCCTCACGCGCCCGTCAGCCGCCGGTCAGCCGCGGGTGCGGCGCAGGCGGCGGGGCAGGCCGGTGACGCCCCACATGCCGATGCGCCACAACGCCTCGGACATGACCTTGCCGTTCATCTTGCTCTTGCCGACCGTGCGCTCGACGAACGTGATCGGCACCTCCACCACCCGCAGCCCGTGCCTGGACGTGCGGAGCGTGAGGTCGACCTGGAAGCAGTAGCCCTGCGACTCGACCCCGGCCAGGCCCACCTTCTCCAGCGTGGCGGCCCGGTAGGCGCGGAAACCGGCGGTGGCGTCGCGCACCGGCAGGCCGAGCATCACCCGGGTGTAGATGTTGGCGCCCTTGGACAGCAGCTCGCGCCGGTGGGGCCAGTTGACCACCTTGCCGCCGGGCACGTAGCGGGAGCCGATCGCCAGGTCGGCGCCGTCGGCCAGCGCCTGCAGCAGCTTGGGCAGCTCCTCGGGCTGGTGGGAGCCGTCGGCGTCCATCTCGACCAGCACGTCGTAGCCCTCGCCCAGGCCCCAGCGGAAGCCGGCGATGTAGGCCGCGCCGAGCCCCTGCTTGCCCGGCCGGTGCAGCACGTGGACGTGCTCGTCGGCCTCGGCCAGCGCGTCGGCGGCCGCGCCGGTGCCGTCGGGGCTGTTGTCGTCGGCCACCAGCACGTGGGCGTCCGGCACGGCGGCGCGCACCCGCTCGACGATCGCGGGCAGGTTGTCGCGCTCGTTGTAGGTCGGGACGACGACGAGCACCCGGCCGACAGTCTCCATCATGAGCCGTTCCCCATTCGGTCGCCTCGCCTGCCGCGCCGTGCGGCGACTCCGACAGCCACCGCTCCCATCAACATCAATGCCCATTCAGGAAGGTCGCCCACCTTTGTGGCGATCGTTTCCTGGGTGCGTACGGGCACCTTGACCACGTTCATGTCAGGGACAAGTTCACGGGTCTGCCAGGAGACTTTACCGTCAGGCGTGACATATGCGGAGATCCCGGTCGTGGCGGCCGTGACGACGGCCCTGTTGTGCTCGACGGCCCGCAGCTTGGACATCGCGAGCTGCTGCGGCGGCAGGTTGGACAGCGCGTAGCTGGCGTTGTTGGTCTGCACCACCAGCGGGGTGCCGCCGGCGCGCACGGTGCCGCGCACGGTGTCGTCGTAGGCCACCTCGTAGCAGTTGACCGCGCCGATGGTGACCGGGCCGAGCTTCAGGTCGCCCGGCCTGGTGCCCGCGACCGACTGCCGGCCGACCAGGTTGGCCCGCTCCCACAGGGCCAGCACGATCTCCTTGAACGGCGTGTACTCGCCGAACGGCACCAGGTGCTGCTTGTCGTAGTAGGCGCCGGGACCGCTCACCGGGTCCCACACCAGGCTGCGCGTGGCGCGGTGCTCGTCGCCGATGGCCACGACGGCGCCGACCAGGGTGGGGACGCCGACGTACTTGACCGACTCGTCGATGACCTGGCGGGCGAAGGCGCTGGTGTAGGGGTCGATGTCGGTGGAGTTCTCGGGCAGGACGACGATGTCGGGCTTCGGCAGGGCCCCGGCGCGCACGGCGTCGGCCAGCCGCTTGGTCTCCTCGGCGTGGTTGCGCAGGACGACGGCCGGCTCGTCGCCGAGCGGGTGCATGCCGCGCCCCGGGACGTTGCCCTGCACGATGCCGACGTTGATCGAGCGGCCCTCGTCGCCCGGCCTCGGCAGGACGAGCGTGAGCAGCGGCACGGCCAGCGCCACGGCCACCGGGACGGCCCTGCGCACGACGTGGTTCACGGCCCTGCCCACGGGGGCGGCGGGCCGCACCAGGACGGCGTGGGCCAGCAGGGCGCCGCACAGCGTGACGGCGAAGGAGACCAGTGGCGCGCCGCCCAGCGCGGCGTAGGAGGTGAACAGCGACTCGCCCTGGCTGAAGGCCACCCGCGCCCACGGGAAGCCGCCGACGGGCACCAGGCTGCGGATCCACTCCATCATCACCCACAGCGCGCCGAACCACAGCGGCCACAGCCGCAGCCGGAACACCAGGGCCGCCAGGGCGGCCATGACGGCGTAGAACACGCTCTCGGTGGCCACCAGCATGACCCAGACGTCGTCGCCGATCGTGCGCACCCAGGCCAGGGTCGGGAACAGGAACACGGCGCCGCCCAGATAGCCCAGCCACGCGGCGCGCCGGGGACGGGCGCGGTAGAGGGCGGCGACGATCAGCCCGATGCCGATCGGCGCGCACAGCCACCAGTCGAGCGGCGGGAAGGCGGTGTAGAGCAGCAGCCCGCCGGCGACCATGGCGGCGACCCGCGCGGCCAGGACCCACCGGCGCTCACCCTGGGCGCCGATGCCTTCGACCGCGGAGGAGACGGTGTCCGCGGGGCCGTCGGCGGCCTCCGCCTCGGGAGCCGGTTCGCGCCCGGGGACGGGCGGAACGCTCGTCTTGTCCTGAACCACGCCGGGTCTCCTCGCACAATCGCACGCCTGCTTGCGAAAACGCTACCGCCCCGGGGCCGCGCTCAGGCCGGCGGCGCACGCGAAGATCGAAAATGGAGATCGAGAACGGCCGCTCACAGGCGGCCGGCTGGGTGATCCCGTTAGGGACGGGATCACCCGGCGCGATCCGCGATCCTGCGCACGAGAGCGGGAAGAGGGCCCGGAAACCCTTCGGACCGGACCCGTCTCGTCGGCGGCGAGCGCGGAATTCCGTTGTCTACTGGGCTCCCGGACCCGTCCCGGGTCCAACCCCCCAACCGGTTGGGGTGCCCCGACTCGACGGACCGACGGCCCTGCACCTGGCTGTGTGGACGAAGTCACGCTCCGTCACGGACGCAGGATCCGGCGATGTCAGAGACGGCCAACCGGCCAAGTCCCGTGCTGGACTGCGCAGCAAACTACCGACTCCACCTCAGATGTCAACCGTGTCCCGATCAGCGGGAACATCAAGTTTCCGCAGGTGGGACATGTTCGGCCTGCCATCGCAAAGCGGGTCAAAGCCCATTTGCCGACGTCGGGGACCTGCCCGGCAGGCCCGACAGCGCCTGCGACAACGGCCCTTCGTGGACGACGCCCAGCCGGTGCGTGGCACGGGTCAGAGCAACATACAGGTCGCTCGGCCCGCGTGGCGACTGGGCGGCGATGAGGTCCGGCTCGGCCACGATCACCGAGTCGAACTCCAGGCCCTTGGCGTCGGCCACGCCCATCACCGCCAGGGGCGCGTCCAGGGCGGCGGCCCCGGCGGCCCGTCCGGCGCCGGGCGTGACCACCGCGGCGCCCTCCACGGCCGCGACCAGCCGCGCGCCGAGCGTGTCCAGCAGCGCGTCGGGCACCACGACGGCGACCTTGCCGCCCTCCGCGACCTCCGCCCCGGCCAGCTCCGGCAGCGCGGACAGCGGCGCCGACCAGGGCCGCGCGCCGAGCTCGCGCACGGACGTCGGCGCCTGCAGGGCCGGGTCGATGGTGGCCAGCACCCGCGCGGCCACCTCCATGAGCTCCACGGGCGTGCGGTAGTTGACCGTCAGCCGCTCCTGACGCCAGCGCCCGGCCACGTACGGGTCGAGCACCTGCGCCCACGAGCGCGCCCCCGCCGCCGAGCCGGTCTGGGCGATGTCGCCGACGATCGTCATCGACCGCGTCGGGCAGCGCCGCATGACCGCCCGCCAGGCCATCGGCGACAGCTCCTGCGCCTCGTCCACGATCACGTGCCCGTAGGCCCAGGTGCGGTCGGCGGCGGCGCGTTCGGCGGTGGTGAGGTAGGGGCCGTCGCCGCGCTGGCGCTCGGCCAGCCGCTCGGCCTCCATGACGTCGGACAGGCCGGTCAGCTCCAGCACCTCGCGCGCGTAGGCCAGCTCGGCCTCGCGCTGGTGCTCCTCGGCCTGCCTCGCTGCGGCCAGCTCCTCCTCGGCCTGCATCGCCGAGGCGCGCAGCACGTGCTCGTCGATGTCGCCCAGCAGCTCGGCGGCCTCGTCCAGCAGCGGCACGTCGGCGTCGGTCCACTCGGCCGAGTCGCGGCGCAGCAGCGCCCTCTCCGCGGGGCTCAGGACGCCCCCCGCCGCCTCGAGCCGCTCGGGTGACCCGTACAGGCCGAGCAGCAGCCGCTGGGGCGTCAGGTACGGCCACAGCCGGTTGAGGGCCGCCTTGACCACCGGCTCGGTCCGCAGCTCCTCGCGCAGGTCGGCCAGCTCGTCGTCGTCGATGAGCCCCTTGCCGATCTTGCGGGCCTGCTGCCGGGCCAGCGCGTTCAGCAGCGACCTGACGAACACCGCGCGCGCCTGGTTGTGCGGGCGGCGCGAGCGCACGGCCTTGTTCTTGGCCGCGTCGAGCATGGCGCGGTCGACGGTGAGCGTCAGCCGCCCCACCGTCAGCTCGACGGGCTTGCGCGGCACCTTCTGCCGCTCGCGCACCGCGCGCTCGATCACCTGGGCCATCCGCGCGTCGCCCTTGACCGCGGCCACCTCCGGACGGTCGCGCCGGGTGGCGGTCACGCCGGGGTACAGCTCGCCCACGGTGGACAGCAGCACGTCGGTCTCGCCGAGCGAGGGCAGGACCTGCTCGATGTAGCGCAGGAAGGTGAGGTTCGGGCCGAGGATGAGCACGCCGCGGCGCTCCAGGCGCTCCCTGTGGGTGTAGAGCAGGTAGGCGGCCCGGTGCAGGGCCACGACGGTCTTGCCCGTGCCGGGGCCGCCCTGCACGACCAGGACGCCGTTGAGGTCGCTGCGGATGACGCGGTCCTGCTCGGCCTGGATGGTGGCGACGATGTCGCGCATGCGGCCGGTGCGGCGCTCGTCGAGGGCGGCCAGCAGCGCGGCCTCGCCGTTGAGGGTGGCGCGGTCGTCGTCGGTGAGCGCGTCGAGGTCGAGCAGGTCGTCGTCGACGCCGACGACGTTGCGTTCCCTGGTCTGCAGGTGGCGGCGCCTGGTCACGCCCATGGGCGCGGCGGGGGTGGCGCGGTAGAACGGCTGCGCGACGGGCGCGCGCCAGTCGATGAGCAGGCGGCGTTGCTCGTCGTCGGTGAGGCCGAGCTTGCCGATGTAGAGGCGGCCCTCCTCGACGTGGTCGAGCCGGCCGAAAACCAGGCCGCGCTCCACCGCCCAGAGCCGGGCCAGGCGCCCGGCGTACATGTCGGCGAAGGAGTCGCGCTCCGATCTGTTCTGCATCGTGCCGACGGCACCCGTGGCCAGCACCTCCTTGAGCCGGCGCTGGGTGCGCTCGCGCAGCTCGTCGAGGCGGTCGTACAGACCGGTGACGTAGGACTGCTCCTTGGCGAGCTCCGTTTGACGAGTTGCCGCCTGACCATTATTGTGGTTAATGGGACACTCCGGGCCATTCTGCTTGTTGTTGCGACAAACGATGACATTAGCACGCCTGTCGAGGCACTCCCATCTTCCCTTCCCCCTTCCGGGTCACGGCTTGGTTTCGCCCTCTTGACCAGCATGGGAGAACTCCCTATGTTCTCGAGTTAGGAAAGTTTCCTAACTTCGTCGAAGGGGTCCTCCTGATGAGCGGTCCGGTTCCGGGAACGCCCAGCCTGCTGCGCGCGATCAACGACCGCGCGGCCCTGCGGGCGCTCCTCGAGCGCGGGTCGCTGACCCGTCCGGAGCTGGGCGCGCTGACGGGCCTGTCCAAGCCCACCGCCTCCCAGCTCCTGTCGCGCCTCCAGGACGCCGGGCTGGTGGTCCTGGACGGCATCAGGGAGGGCCTGCCGGGCCGTACCGCCGAGGTCTACCGGATCAACCCGGCGGCGGCCTACGTGGGCGCCCTCGACGTCACCCCCGACCGCATCGAGGCCCGCGTCGCCGACATCACCGGCACCGTGGTGGGCTCGTACACGCTGCCCACGCCCCGGCGGCCGGGCGGCGAGCTGGTCGACCGGCTGGGCGCGGCGCTGGCCGGCGCGAACCCGCCGGACAAGCTGCGCCGGGTCGTGATCGGCGTGCAGGCGGCGATCGACCCGGCCACCGGCCGGCTCGGCTACGCCGCCGCCAAGGACGTGCCCGGCTGGCAGATCGACGACCTCGTGCCCACCCTCAGCGCGGGTCTCGGCACGGCCGTGGACGTGGAGAACAACGTCAACCTCGTCGCCCTGGCCGAGCAGGCGCACGGCGCGGCGCGCGGGCACTCCGACTTCGTGCTGCTGTGGGCCGACGAGGGCATCGGCTCGGCCATCGTGCTCGGCGGGCGCATGCACAGGGGCGCGACCGGCGGCGCGGGCGAGGTGGGTTACATGCCGACCCCGGGCGCGCCGACCGCCCGCGAGGCCGGCCGCTACGCCAACCACGGCTACCAGGCGCTCACCGGCGGCCCGGCCGTGCTGCGGCTGCTGCGCTCCTACGGCGTGCACGGCACCGACTTCCGCCAGGCCATCGCCAAGGCGGTACGCGTCTCGGAGGGCTCGGGGCAGAAGGCCGACGACGCCAAGGCGGGGCTGCGCGACATCGCCGCCCGCCTGGCGGTGGGCCTGGCGGCCATCACCTCCGTCATCGACCCGGGCCTGATCGTGCTGACCGGCGGCGTCGTGCTGTCGGGCGGCGAGCCGCTGCGCGAGCTGGTCGAGCACGAGCTGCACGCGCTCACCATCCCCCGCCCCGTCGTGCGGCTGTCGCACGTGGAGGGCAACCCCGTGCTGGCCGGGGCGCTCGACCTGGCCCTGGACACCGTGCGCGACGAGGTCTTCAGCTCGACCGTCCCTTCCTAGAGCCTCTTTCTCCATCCCGTTCCACCCTCCCTTCATGATCCCCCAGCGGTAGGAGGCACCCCCCGTGCGCTTCGTCCCCCTGGCGGCCGTCGCGATCCTCGCGCTCGCCGCCTGCACCGCCGGCAGGGAGGCCGGGCCCTCGCTCGGCTCCCAGCCCAGACCCTCGGGCTCGGCCTCCGCGGCCCTCCCGGCGGCCACCATCCAGCTCTGGCACGGATTCTCCACCGACGCCGAGGTCAAGGCGTTCGAGGAGGCCATCGCCGGGTTCCACGCCAAGTTCCCGCAGATCACCGTCAAGGCCACCAAGGGCGTCCAGGACGACCAGATCACCCAGGCCATCCGGGGCGGCAACGCGCCGGACGTGGCGGCCTCCTTCACGACCGACAACGTCGCCCAGTGGTGCAGGTCGGGATCGTTTCAGGACCTCACCCCGGTCATCAAGCAGGACGGCATCGACCTGTCGGTGCTGCCCGAGGTGGCACGTTCCTACACCGGCTTCGGCGGCCGGCAGTGCACGCTGCCGCTGCTGGCCGACGCGTACGGCCTCTACTACAACAAGGCCCTGATGAAGGGCAACCAGCCCCCCAAGACGCTGACCGAGCTGGCCGAGCTGGCCAAGAAGCTGACCGTGCGGGACGCGAACGGCGACATCAAGGTGGCCGGGTTCGTCCCCAGCACGCAGTACTACGAGAACAGCCCGAGCCACCTGGCCCCCATGGTCGGCGCCACCTGGTACAACGCCGACGGCACCTCCGCCATCGGCACCGACCCGGCGTGGAAGGCCCTGCTGCGCTGGCAGAAGGAGCTCATCGACTGGTACGGCTACGACAAGCTGGAGAAGTTCCGCAAGAGCCTGGGCGACGAGTGGAGCGCCGACCACCCGTTCTACAAGGGCAAGATCGCGATGGTCCTGGACGGCGAATGGCGCAACGCCATGATCGCCAACGACGCCAAGAAGCTCGACTACGCCACCGCTCCCCTGCCGGTCGCCGACGACAAGCCCGACCTGTACGGCAGCGGCTTCACCGCCGGCACCGTCATCGGCGTCCCCAAGGGCGCCAAGAACCCGCAGCAGGCCTGGGAGCTGGTCAAGTACCTGACCACCGACACCAGCTCGCTGGTGACGCTCTCCAACGCCCTGCGCAACGTGCCCACGACCAAGGCCGCGATGGAATCGCCCGACCTGACCAAGGACGCGAACTTCGCCACCTTCCTCGACGTCTTCTCCCACCCCAAGACCTCGACGCTGCCGCCGAGCGTCAACAGCGTGTTCAACCAGGAGGCGCTGGCGACCTTCGTCGTCAAGTGGGAGAAGGGCGCGGTCACCGACCTCGACGCCGGGCTCAAGGGCGTGGACAAGCAGATCGACGACAAGCTGAAGCTGTCCGGGGGCTGATCGGCGATGGCCTCCTCCCCCCACGCCGCGCCGCCGAGGCGGCGCGGCGAGGGCCTGCGCGCCCTGCTGTGGTTGTCGCCGTGGATCGCCGGAGTGTCGATCTTCTTCGTCTATCCGCTGCTGTCCACGGTGTACTTCTCCTTCTACCGCTACGACATGACCAGCACGCCGGAGTTCATCGGGCTGGACAACTACGCCTACCTGCTGCACGACCCGCGGGTCGCGATGTCGGCCAAGAACACGCTGTGGCTGGTGGCTATCATGGTGCCGGCCACGGTGCTGTTCTCCCTGGCCCTGGCCCAGCTCGTGGTCCGGCTCAAGGCCGGCGTCGGCATCCTGCGGACGATCTTCTACCTGCCGTCGCTGGTCCCGCTGGCGGCCGGGACGATCACCTTCGTCTTCCTGATGAACCCGGCCACCGGGCCGTGGAACAAGTTCCTGGCCCTGTTCGGCATCCACGGGCCCGACTGGTTCGGCGACCCGGCCTGGTCCAAGCCGAGCCTGACGCTGCTGTCGCTGTGGAGCTGCGGCCAGCTCGCCGTGATCTTCATGGCGGCGCTGCTGGACGTCCCCCGGCACCTGTACGAGGCCGCCGCCATCGACGGCGCCGGCGCCTGGCGGCAGTTCCGCAGCGTGACGCTGCCGACGATCGCGCCGGTGCTGATGTTCGCCCTGGTCACCAACGTCATCTACGCCCTGCAGTACTTCACCCAGGCGATGATCGCCTCCCGGGTGGCCTCGGGCTCGACCGACTCCCCCGGCTCCACCTTCACCCCCGGCTACCCGGACGAGTCGCTGCTGACGCTGCCTCAGTGGCTCTTCCAGTCGGGCTTCCGCGACTGGACGATGGGCTACGCGTGCGTGCTGGCGCTGCTGCTGTTCGCCACGTCGATGATCTTCACGTTGATCCTGCTGCGGCAGTTCCGCCGGGCCGAGGAGGCGATATGAGCGCGACCATGACCGCCCCCGCCCCGCCCGCGGCCCCCGCGCGGCGGCAGGGGGTCAGGGCGCGACGGCGGCGCACGCTGATGTGGATCGCCACGCACGCGACGGCGATCGTGCTGGCCCTGATGTTCCTGGCGCCGGTGGTGTTCCTGACGCTGACCGCGCTGATGACCGACGAGCAGGCGCTGACCGGCGACCTGTGGCCGCGCACGTGGAACTTCGACAACTTCGTGGTGGTGTTCGAGAAGTCGAAGCTGCTGCGCTGGGGGATCAACACGCTGCTGTACGCGGGCCTCGGCACGGTCTTCACGCTGGCCTCCTCGATCCCGGTGGCCTACGCGCTGGCCCGGTTCCGCTTCCGGGGGCGGCGGGCGGCGTTCCTGCTGGTGATCACCGCCATGATGCTGCCGCCGCAGGTCATCGCGGTGCCGATCTACCTGGTGTGGGCCCGGCTGGGGCTGACCGACAGCCTGTGGCCGCTGATCCTGCCGATGTTGTTCGGCGACGCGTTCTCGATCTTCCTGCTCCGCCAGTTCCTGATCACCATCCCGCGCGAGTACATCGACGCGGCGAAGGTGGACGGCTGCTCGGACTTCAGGACGCTGGTGCGGGTGATCCTGCCGATGGCCCGTCCGGCGGTCGCCGCCGTCGCCCTGTTCCAGTTCTTCTATTGCTGGAACGACTACTACGGCCCGCTGCTGTACGCCGGCGTCGAGCAGGAGGGCTGGACGCTCTCGCTCGGCCTGGCCACGTTCAAGGCGTTCCACAGCGTCCAGTGGAACCTCACCATGGCCGCCACCCTGCTGGTGACCGCCCCGGTGATCATCGTGTTCTTCCTCGCCCAGAAAGTCTTCATCGAGGGCGTGACCTTGACAGGAGTGAAGGGTTGAAACTCGCCGTGGTCGGGGGCGGCTCGACGTACACGCCGGAGCTGGTCGACGGGTTCGCGAGGCTGCGTGACGAGCTGCCCGTGACGGAGATCGCCCTCATCGATCCGGATCCGTCCCGTCTTGAGCTGGTGTCGGGGATGTCGCGGCGCATGCTGGCGCACGCCGGGCATCCGGCGCGCGTGCTGGCCACCTCCTCGGTGGCCGAGGGGGTCGCGGGGGCCCAGGTCGTGCTGTTCCAGCTCCGGGTGGGCGGGCAGGCGGCCAGGAACGTCGACGAGACGCTGCCGCTGGAGTGCGGCTGCGTGGGCCAGGAGACGACCGGCGCGGGCGGCCTGGCCAAGGCGCTGCGCACGGTCCCGGTCGTGCTGGAGCTGGCCGAGACCGTACGCCGGCAGGCCCCGGACGCCTGGATCATCGACTTCACCAACCCGGTCGGCATCGTCACCAGGGCGCTGCTCGACGCCGGCCACCGGGCCATCGGGCTGTGCAACGTCGCGATCGGCTTCCAGCGCCGCTTCGCCGCGGGGCTGGGCGTCGACCCCGGCCGCATCTCGCTGGGACACGTCGGGCTGAACCACCTGAGCTGGGAGCGTTCGGTCCATCTCGACGGCCGGGACGTGCTGCCCGACATCATCGACCGGGCCGGCGAGGAGATCGCCGATTCCCTCGGGCTGCGGGTGGAGCTGATCCGGCGGCTCGGCGTCATCCCGTCGTACTACCTGCGCTACTTCTACGCCCACGACGCGGTGGTGCGCGAACAGCGCGCCAAGCCGTCCCGGGCCGCCGAGGTGGCGGAGATGGAGACGCGGCTGCTGGAGATGTACGGCGACCCGTCGGTGGTGACCAAGCCGGAGCTGCTGGACCGGCGGGGCGGCGCGTTCTACTCCGAGTCGGCGGTGGCGCTGATCGCCTCGCTGCTCGGCGACCGGGGCGACGCCCAGGTCGTCAACGTGCGCAACCAGGGCACCCTGCCCTTCCTGGACGACGACGCCGTCATCGAGGTGCCCGCGGCCATCACCGCCACCGGCGCCGCGCCGCTGCCGGTGCCGCCCGTCGAGCCGCTGTACGCCGGGCTGATCGCGCACGTGTCGGCGTACGAGACCCTGGCCCTGGACGCGGCCCGCCGGGGCGGCGCGGACCGCGTGCGCGACGCCCTGCTGGCGCACCCGCTGATCGGCCAGGACGACGTCGCCGAGGAGCTGACCGGCCTGCTGCTGGCGGCCAACCGCGAGCACCTGCCCTGGACGGTGGGCTAGTGGCGGGCTCCCGGCTGCTCCTGGCCGTGGACGGCGGCAACAGCAAGACCGACGTCGCGGTGGTCGCGGACGACGGCGAGGTGGTCGCGACCGGCCGGGCGGGCCCCTTCGAGCCGCAGAGCGCGGGCGTGGCGGCGGCCGTGGACGTGGTGGCCGAGGCGGCGGCCCGCAGCGGCCTGCCGGCCCAGGCGTTCGGCCACGTGTCGGCCTGCCTGGCCGGGGCCGACTTCCCGGTGGAGGAGGAGGCGCTGGCCGCCGAGTTCGCCGCCCGCGGGTTCGCCGACGTGGTGGTGCGCAACGACACCTTCGCGCTGCTGCGGGCCGGCACGTCGGCCCCGTGGGGGGTCGCGGTGGTGTGCGGCGCGGGCATCAACGCGGTCGGCGTCTCCCCCGGCGGGCAGGTCGCCCGCTTCCCCTCGCTCGGCCGGATCAGCGGCGACTGGGGCGGCGGCCAGGGCGTGGCCGAGGAGGCGCTGTGGCACGCCGTGCGCGCCGAGGACGGCCGCGGCGCCCCGACGGCCCTGGCGGAGCTGGTCACGGCCCACTTCGGCACGGCCACCGTCGAGGAGCTGGTGCTCGACCTGCACTTCGGGCGCGTGGACGAAGGGCGGCTGCACGAGCTGGCCCCCGGCGTGCTGGCCGTCGCCGCGGCCGGGGACGCGGTCGCCCGGTCGCTGGTCCAGCGGCAGGCCGAGGAGGTGACCGTGATGGCCGAGGTGTGCCTGCGCCGGCTCGGCCTGCTGGGGACGCCGGTCGAGGTGGTGCTCGGCGGCGGCATGCTGGCGGCCCGGGACCCGCTGCTGACGCCGCTGCTGGAGTCGGCGTTCGCGGCCAGGGCGCCGCAGGCCGAGCTCGTGGTGGCCGACCTGCCGCCGGTGGCGGGGGCGGCGCTGCTGGGGCTGGAGCACCTGGGCGCTCCGGAGTCCGCGCTGGCCCGGCTGCGCTCGCACTTCGCGCTCCCGGTCACCCGCTGACCGGGCCGCCGGCGTGCGGGTGCCGCTCGTCGGGTACGTGCACCGGACGCGGGCGCCGGTCCCTGCGGGGGCGGCGCCCGTCGGGGCTGTCGGGGGAAGGCGTTCCGGTGGGCTTTCAGGCGGACGCGTTCTGGTCGGGCTCGGGGGGCGTGACGTCGGGGGCGACGACGGGGGCACGGTGCTCGTAGGGCGTGCTCAGCACCACGGTGGTGCGGGTGGAGACGTTGGCCGAGGCGCGGATCTGCTGCAGCAGGTCCTCCAGCGCCACCGGCGAGGCCACCCGCACCTTCAGGATGTAGCTCTCGTCCCCGGCGACGCTGTGGCAGGCCTCGATGGCGCTCAGATGGGCCAGCCGCACGGGGGCGTCGTCGGGCGCGGCGGGGTCGATCGGCTTGATCGACACGAACGCGGTCAGCGACAGCCCGATCGCGTCGTGGTCGATGACGGCGGCGTAGCCGCGGACGACGCCGCGCTTCTCCAGGCGGCGTACGCGCTGGTGGACCGCGGAGACGGAGAGCCCGGTCTCCCTGGCCAGGTCGGTGAAACTCATGCGGCCGTCGTGGGCGAGCAGCGTGACGATCCGGCGGTCGATCTCCTCCATCGGTCAAAGGTAGCCGGTGATGGTCACGACATGGTCCCGACGGGAGCGACCCCTCGGTTCATCGCGTGCTCGACCAGGGTGATGAGCACCTGGCGGCCGGAGTCGCGCCGGCGGGCGTCGCACAGCACGATGGGCACGTCGGGTTCCAGCCCGATGGCCGAGCGCACCTCGCCGACGGTGAACGGGCGGGTGCCCTCGAAGCAGTTGAGCGCGATGATGAACGGCTGCTCGCGCTTCTCGAAGTAGTCGACGGCCGGGAAGCAGTCGGCCAGGCGGCGGGTGTCGGCCAGCACCACGGCGCCCAGCGCGCCCATGGCCAGCTCGTCCCACACGAACCAGAAACGTTCCTGCCCCGGGGTGCCGAACAGGTAGAGCATGTAGTCGTCGCGGATGGTGATGCGGCCGAAGTCCATCGCGACGGTGGTGGTCAGCTTGCGCTCGACGCCCGACAGGTCGTCGACGTGCGTGCCGACGTGGGTGAGCGCCTCTTCCGTGCGCAGCGGGCGGGTCTCGGAGACGGCGCCGACCATGGTGGTCTTGCCCGCGCCGAATCCGCCGGCGATCAAGATCTTGATCGCGGTCGGCAGCCGCCAACGGTCGACGCGACCGAATTCCATCCAGCACCGCCCGTACAGGTCCCGCGCACGTCCCGGCCTTCGCGCATGGTCAGTGATATCTGTCAAGGCGCGTGGTGAAGGCCGTTCGACGTGCCTGGCATCGAGCCACCCTAGCAACGCCACATTTTCCACTCAAGACATAAACTTTTACAACGAACCAAATGTCACGATTTATCGTCGGTAGTCCCATAAATCGCCTGGCGGGCGACGGGCGGTCAAGAGACTTGTCAGCTTATTCGACGAGATCGTTAGGTTACGGGGTCGAGGTCCGAAATGCCGGTGAAGCCGGCGTTGAAGCCGATCCGTCGGCCCAGGTAGGCGGCGGTCCGCGGGCTGCAGCCGCGCAGCGCCTCGATCAGGCCGGTCGCCTCGCGGGCCAGGCCGGCCATCGCCGCGGTGACCTCGCCGCCGGTGACCCCGAGCCCCAGCACGTTGAGGTCGCCCCAGCTCAGGTCCCTGCGGTAGGAGGCGACGTCGCCGAGCAGGTGCAGGTAGCGCTGCACCTGCCGGCTGACCGTCCGCAGCTCCTCCAGGTGGCCGGTGGTCCAGCCGTCGCCGGTGTAGATCCAGTGGGACAGGTCCACGAAGCAGGAGCCGCGGCTGTCGGCGTTGTCGAGGTAGCGCTCCAGCGTGGGCGCGGCCCGGGTGTCCCGCCACACCCAGGCCCTGGCCATCCCGTCCAGCGTCCGGGCGAGCTGGTCGTGCCATAGCCGCCGCGCCGGCCCGAACCCCTCGACGGTGGCCAGCTCGTCGCGCAGGTCGGCCAGGAAGCGGGTGACCTGCGACCGCGGCACCGCGCCGCCGGCGACCTCCACGCACTCGCGCGTCAGCCGGTCGACCTGCTCGCGGGTGGTGGCGGTGTGGTCGACCAGACGGCCGACGGCCAGCACCCACAGGGCGCTGCGGTTGACCGCCTTCAGCCCGCCCGCGCCCGCCCAGGGGGCGCTGAAGGCCGTGCCGAGGGTCAGGGTCTGGTAGAACTCGGCGTCGAAGGCGGCGCCGGGGAACAGGCCGTCGTACAGCTGGGCGCAACGCCGCAGGTCCCTGCCGCACTCGGCGGCCAGGGCGCAGGTGCGGCCGAGCCGGTACGCCTCCTCCAGCTCCTCGCCGGGCACCCTAGGGCCACCCGCACGGTACACAGCTCATGGCGACGCCCCCCCAACAGCCGGCCGGACGAATGCACCTGCCGAAGAATTCTTTCATGATCACTTACCCCCATCAAGCCATTCCCACCTCCGCTAGCCGACGGCAGCTAGGCGGCACAGGCCAGTCGGAAGGGCGCCGTCAGTCGGGAGCGGCGTCACCCACAAAGCCGCGTCACGCGCGGGTCAGGGCCGGGTGGGGGCGGCATCAGGTGGGGGTGGGTCGTCAGGTGGGCTGCGGCCTCGGGTGGCCGTGGGCCGGGCCTTCAGGTGTCTGTGGGCCTTCAGATGGCCGCGGGCGCTCAGATGGCCGCGGGCCGGCCCTCAGATGGGTGCGGGCCGCCCTCAGGTGCGGGCGGGGGCGAGGTCAAGGGGAAGGGAAGGCGGCCCAGAGGGCGGTGGCGTCGTCGTGGGGTTTGCCGCGTACCGCGCCGCGTTCGGCCTCCAGCCCCCGTACGGCCGAGATCACCGCCCCCGGCCCCCCGCCGGCCAGCTCGGCCAGCACGGACTCCCAGCTCCACCCGTACCACTCCACCAGCCGGGTCACCCCGTCGGTGAACAGCCCGGCGCCCAGCAGCCCGGACGCCTCCACGACCCCGCTGACCGCCTGACCGGCGGCCTCGGGACGGGTGGAGGCCACCCAGAACCCGCCCTCGGCGTTGCGCAGACGCCGCACCAGCTCCGGCGAGTACGGCCGCCCGCCCGGCAGCCGCTCCACCCGGTCGTCGCCGATGACCTCGGCCCCGCCGTCGGCCCGCGCGAGCACCACCGGGGAGTCCCCCAGCACGAGGTACTCCACCACTCCCCCGCCCAGGCGCACCATGGCCACGGTGGTGGACGGCGAGTCGGGGTCGCCCAGGTCGCACGTGCCCGCATGGGCGCCCATGGTGACGGAGATGGCCTCGGCCAGGATGTCGGCCAGCGACGAGCGCCCGCCGGCGGCCAGCCCCGCGGCCAGCGCCCCGCCGAGCCGCCCGACCAGCCAGGCGACCCCGTGGGCGCAGCCGCCGCCGGCCCCGGCCGCCGCCGTGGCCCCGTCGAGCACGACCGCCCACGAGGGCCCGGCCACCGCCAGGTCCTCGTTGGGCCGCGCCGACCCCGGCCGGGTGGCGTACCTGACCTCGGTGAACATGCCGTTACGGCTGGACGGTCACCAGCTCGCGCGGCGTGTTGTTCAGCCGCTCGCCGCCGGTCTCGGTGCAGACGACGATGTCCTCGATGCGGGCGCCGTGGCGACCGGGCAGGTAGATGCCAGGCTCGACGGAGAAGGCGAACCCGGCCTCCATCGGCTCGTCGTTGCCCGAGACGATGTAGGGCTCCTCGTGCGTCTCGATGCCGATGCCGTGGCCGGTGCGGTGGATGAAGTAGTCGCCGTAGCCGGCCTCGGCGATGACCTCGCGGGCCGCCGCGTCGATCGACTCGCACGACACGCCCGGCCGCACCGCGGCGCAGGCGGCGTCCTGGGCGCGGCGCAGCACCTCGTAGTAGGCGGCGAACTCGGCGGGCGGCTCGCCCACGCAGTAGGTGCGGGTGGAGTCGGAGCAGTAGCCGTTGTGGAGCTGGCCGCCGATGTCGACCACGACCGGCTCGCCGGCCTGGATCACCCGGTCGGAGACGTCGTGGTGGGGGCTGGCGCCGTTGGGCCCGGAGGCGACGATGACGAAGTCGACCGTGGCGTGGCCGGCGGCCAGGATCGCCTCGGCGATGTCGCGGCCCACCTCGCGCTCGGTGCGGCCGGCGCGCAGCAGGCCGGGCACCTGCCGGTGGACCGCGTCGATGGCCTCGCCGGCCTCGCGCAGGGCGGCCACCTCGGCCGGCGACTTGCGCATGCGCAGGTCGCGCAGCACCGTGCCGGCCAGCACCTGCTCGGCCTCCGGCAGCACGTCGCGGAAGCGCAGCGACGACATGGCCCACATGCGGTCGGCCAGCCCCACCTTGGCCACCCGGCCCAGCCGGGAGGCGGCGATGCTGTAGGGGTCGTCGGTCTCGTCCCAGGCCACGAACTCCAGCCCGAGCCGGGAGGCGGGCGAGGCCTGCGCGGCGGGCAGCTCAAGGCGGGGCACCATCATGTACGCCTCCCCCGAGGCGGGCACCACGAGGCAGGTCAGCCGCTCCAGCGGCTTGGCGTCATAGCCGCTGACATAGCGCAGGTCGGGCCCGGGGGTGAGCAGCAGGGCGTCGAGGCCGGCCTTGGCGGTGGCCTCCTGCACGGCGGCAAGACGGGACACGGGATACAGGTCTGAGGACGTCACGAGCCAAATCTACTCGGACGCCCGGCGCCCCCGCTCCAGCAGGCCACTTGTCCGCCGAGGGCTAAAATCCGCGAAAACTTCTCACAACATGGGAGCCCATGACTACACTCCGTTCCACATTGATCACGTAGTGTGGGACCAATTGTCCAGTTCCACTGCACTTTGAGAGTGAGGCCATGGTCGACTTCGCAGGCGCGGCAGAGCTGGTCAGGGAGGCCCCGCACGGGCGGGCGCGCGGGGCGGGGGCGGAGCTGCTGGCCGTCCGGCTGGCCCACGCCGAGCGGCTGGGCAACATGGGCTGGGCCGAATGGAACCTGCGCACCGGGGCCGCCATCTGGTCCGACCAGGTCTACGCGATCTTCGGAAGAGACCGTGAGGAGGGGCCGCTGTCCCTTCCCGACCTGGCCGCCATGGTCGAGCCCGCCGACCTCGACGCGCTCGACCGGCTGCTGTGGCACGTGGTGGAGGGCGTCGAGCCCGTGCACGCCGAGTTCCGCGTCAGGCGCGGCACGGGCGAGCTGCGCGATCTGCGCGTCGTGCTCGAACCGCTGATGTCGCCCGGCGGTCCGGTCGGCATGCACGGCGTCATCCAGGACATCACCGGCCGCCGCAGGGCCGAGCGCATGATGTCGGAGTCGCGCCGCCAGCTCCTGGAGGCCCGCGAGCAGGCGGCCGAGGAGCGCAACGTGATGCTGGCGCTGCGCGAGGCCATCCTGCCCGCGCCCACCGGCTGCCTCGACCTGCCGGGGGCCAGGATCGCCGTCCGCTACGTGCCGGCCGAGAAGACCGCGAGCCTGGGCGGCGACTGGTTCGAGGCCGCGACCACCCCCGACGGCCGCCTGCTGCTGGCCATCGGCGACGTGTCGGGCCACGGGCTGCCCGCCATCGCCCACATGGCCCACCTGCGCCACGCCCTCGTCGGCCTCACCATGACCGGCCGGCCCGCCGACCGCCTGCTGTCGTGGCTCAACGACCTCGTCCTGCACCAGCTGAAGGACACCACCGCCACGGCCGTCATCGGCCACCTCGACCCCGAGACGCTGCTGTTCACCTGGGGGCAGGCGGGCAACCTCGACCCGATCCTGGTGCGCGGGGGCCGGGCGGCCCGGCTGGGCAGGCCGGGGGGCGTGCTGCTCGGCGCGGTCTCCGGGCGGCCCTACGAGCTGGCCCGCACCCGGCTGCGCCCCGGCGACCTGCTGCTGATGTTCACCGACGGGCTGGTCGAGCGGCGCACCCGCGACATCGACGTCGGCCTTGAGCTGGTGCTGGCGGCCGCCGGCGGCCTGTCCGCCCACGATCTAGAAGCCGGGCTCGACCGCCTCCTGGCCGACATCGGCGGCCCCAACCCCGAGGACGACGCGTGCCTGCTGGCCGTCGCCGTCCCGGAGCCGGACGGGAGGGCGGTGGGAGTGCGACCATAGACGGGTGCTCATGCTTCTGGACACACCGTCCCTCTACTTCCGCGCCTTCTACGGCGTGCCCGAGTCGGTCAAGGCGCCCGACGGCTCCCCGGTCAACGCGGTGCGCGGGCTCATCGACATGATCGCCACGCTGGTCCGTCAGCATTCACCGGCGGCGCTGGCCGCCACCATGGACGCCGACTGGCGGCCCGCCTTCCGGGTGGCGGCGATCCCCACCTACAAGGCGCACCGGGTGGCCCACGGCGACGTCGAGGAGGTGCCCGAGGCGCTGGTGCCGCAGATCGCCGTGATCAACCAGGTCCTCGACGCCGTGGGCATCGCCCGTCCCGAGTCGCCCGGCTACGAGGCCGACGACGTGATCGGCACCCTCACCCACCAGGCGCGGGGCGCCGTCGAGATCGTCACCGGCGACCGCGACCTGTTCCAGCTCGTCGACGACTCCCGCCCGGTCCGCGTCCTGTACACCGCGCGCGGCATCCGCAACCTGCAGTTCGTCGACGAGGCGTTCGTCACCGCCAAGTACGGCGTCCCCGGCCGCGCCTACGCCGACTTCGCCACCCTGCGCGGCGACCCCAGCGACGGCCTGCCCGGCGTGCCCGGCGTCGGCGAGAAGACGGCGGCGGCCCTGATCACCCGGTTCGGCTCGCTCGCCGCGCTGCTGGAGGCGCTCGACTCCGGCGTCACCGAGGGCTTCCCGGCCGGCAGCCGCAACCGCCTGGCCGCGGCCCGCGACTACCTCGACGCCGCGCCCGCCGTGGTGCAGGTGGCCTCCGACGCGCCGCTGCCCGCCGCCGACCTGACGCTGCCGGACAAGCCGCGCGACCCGGAGGCCCTGGTGGCCCTGGCCGACCGCTACGGCCTCGACAGCCCGCTCAACCGCCTGCTGGAGGCGCTCAGGAGCTGAGGAACTCCCGCACGGCGTCCTGGGCCGCCTCGCGCAGGCGGCCGTGCACAGCGGCGTTCTCCTCGCGGTCGGTGCGCACCTCCACCACCCGCGGCCCCTCGCCGCGCATGGCCTTGGACAGCTCGCTGACGTCCCCGAGCAGCGTGTACGGCGTTCCGCTCGCGGCGGCGGCGTAGGCCAGGTCCACGCCGTGCGGCGTGCCGAAGACCCGCTCGAACGGGTCGCGCACCGCCGCCTGCGGCAGCAGCGAGAAGATGCCGCCGCCGTCGTTGTTGACGACGACCATGCACAGGTCCGGCCTGGGCTCGCGGGGGCCGAGGATCAGCCCGTTCTGGTCGTGCAGGAACGACAGGTCGCCGAGCAGCGCGTACGAGGGCCCGTTGTGCGCCAGCGCGGCGCCCATGGCGGTGGACACCAGCCCGTCGATGCCGGAGGCGCCCCGGCTGGCCATCAGCCTGATGCCGCGCCGCGGCCGCATGAACTGGTCGAGGTCCCTGATCGGCATCGAGGAGCCGCAGAACAGCAGCGCGCCGTTGGGCAGCGCGTCGGCCAGGTCGCGGGCCAGGCGCGGCTCGGAGGTGCCCGAGACGTCGAGGACCGCGTCGAGGGCCGACCGGACGGCCGTGTCGGCCTGCCGCCAGGCGTGCAGCCAGCTGTCGTCGCCGGAGGCCACCGGGATCTCCACGGCCTGCGCTACCTGGGTGGCCGACCGGGTGGGGTCGGGCCAGCGGTCGAGGTCGGGGGCGACCACGATGTGCTCGTCCGTGCGCTTCAGCCACGACAGCAGCGGCCGCGACAACCCCGGCCGGCCCAGCGTGACGACCACGTCGGGGCGGTGGGAGTCGGCGAACTCGGGCGTGCCGAGCAGGTAGTGGTAGCTGGAGATGGAGTGGTCGCCGTAGCGGGCGCCGCCGTTGGGCTCCGACAGCACCGGCCAGCCGGCCATGCCGGCGGCGGCCACGTAACGCCGGACGTTGGCCGCGCCGTCGCCGACGACGAGCACGCCGCGCCTGGTGGGCGGGATGTGCAGGGCGATGGGCGGGGGCGCGACGCGGGCCCGCACCCAGGGGCCGTTCGCGCCGCCGTCGAGCGGCTCGGACCAGCTCGTGTCGCCGTCGGGGATCAGCGGCTCCCGGAAGGCCAGGTTGAGGTGCACGGGGCCGGGGTTGGCCGCCCCTGCGGCCCGCTGGTAGGCGCGGCAGGCCAGCGAACGCCAGTAGGCGACCATGCCGGGACGGTCTTCCGGCACGCCGACCTCGGCGAACCAGCGGACTGCGGTGCCGTACAGCTTGACCTGGTCGATCGTCTGGTTGGCGCCGGTGCCGCGCAGCTCGGGCGGACGGTCGGCGGTCAGGACGAGCAGCGGCACGCCCGACTCGTCGGCCTCGATCACCGCCGGATGGAAGTTGGCCGCGGCCGTGCCGGAGGAGCAGATCAGCGCCACCGGCCGCTCGGAGCGCTTGGCCAGGCCGAGCGCCAGGAAGGAGGCCGAGCGCTCGTCGATGCGCACGTGCAGGCGCACCCGCGACTCGGCGTGCAGCGCCAGGGCGAGGGGGGCCGAGCGGGAGCCGGGGGCGAGCACCACGTCGGTCAGGCCACAGCGCACCAGCTCGTCGACGAGCACGGTGGCCAGCGCGGTTGCGGGGTTCAAAGTGACGCCTCCTGCATCCGGCCGAGCCACTGGGGAGATTCAATCTCAAATTCCGACAAATGCTGAAAATTCACCGAGGGGCGGCGCACCGGGAGCCATCCGTCCACGGGCACCAGCGAGTCCTCCACCACGTCGCCGGCCAGCAACGACATCGTGCCGAGCCCGCACGCGTACGGCAGCGACGGCAGCGCCGCCGCCAGCGCGACCCCCGCGGCCAGCCCCACGGACGTCTCCACGGCGCTGGAGACCACGGCGGGCAGCCCGCACGACTCCACCACCCGCAGCGCGGCGCGCACCCCGCCCAGCGGCTGCACCTTGACCACCGCGATGTCGGCCGCCTCGGCCGCCCTGACCCGCAGCGGGTCCTCGGCACGCCGGATCGACTCGTCGGCCGCGATCGGCACGTCGACCGCCCTGCGCACCGCCGCCAGCTCCTCCAGGGTCGCGCACGGCTGCTCGGCGTACTCCAGGCCGAACCGGTCGAGCCGCTTGAGCCGGGTGACGGCCTCGTCGACCTCCCAGGCGCCGTTGACGTCGACCCTCAGCCGCCCGGACGGCCCCAGGGCGTCACGCACCGCCTCCACCCGCGCCAGGTCGTCGGCGAACGTCTGGCCGCGCTCGGCCACCTTGACCTTCGCCGTGCCGCAGCCGGAACGCCGCACCAGCTCGTGGGCCTGCTCGGCGTCGACCGCCGGGACGGTGGCGTTGACCGGGACGCGGTCGCGCACCGGCTCGGGCCACCCGTCGAAGGCGGCCTCACGGGCGCACGCCAGCCAGCGGGCGCACTCGCGCGGACCGTACTCGGGGAAGGGGGAGAACTCGCCCCAGCCCGCCGGGCCGTGCAGCAGCACGCCCTCCCTGACGGTCTGCCCGCGAAACCGCGTCCGCATCGGAATCCGGAAGACCACGGGAGAACGCGTCACGACCCTACCCTGCACCTGTGTCCGACCTGTCGCCATTAACCTTACGAGCATGTGGAGGAACCCGTCGCATCCGGACCGTCCGCTGCATGCCATTGTGCAGCCTCCCGGCCCCGGCCTTCTCACCGCGATCCGCGACGCCCTCTCCGGCGACGGCCCGGCCGTCCTGCCGCTCCAGCCCGGCCACGAGCACCAGGTCCTCCAGGCTCTGCGGCCCACGCACGCCGGCGGCGAGCCGCGGCCCGGCGGCGAGGGCGTCCCGGGCGACGTGGCGGTGGTCATCGCCACCAGCGGCAGCACCGGCGCGCCCAAGGGCGTGCAGCTGTCGGCCTCCGCCCTGCGCGCCTCGGCGTCGGCGTCGCTGAGCAGGATCGGGGCCGCCGAGGGCGACCGGTGGTTGTGCTGCCTGCCCGTCTCCCACGTCTCCGGCCTGCAGGTGCTGGTCCGCGCCCTGCTGTCGGGCAGCGAGCCGATCATCCACCCCTCCTTCGACGTGCGGGCCGTGCTGTCCTCGGGCGCCCACCACGTCTCCCTGGTGCCGACGCAGCTCCACCGGCTGGTCGAGACGGGCGCCGACCTGTCGGTGTTCCGCACGATCCTGCTCGGCGGCGCGGCGCCCAGGGCGGGGCTGGTCGAGCGGGCCGTGGAGCTCGGCGCCCGGGTGGTCACCACGTACGGGATGAGCGAGACGTGCGGCGGCTGCGTCTACGACGGCCGCCCCCTTTACGATGTAGATCTCAAAATCGGCGAGGACGGCCTGATCAGGATCGCCGGGCCCGTGCTCTTCTCCGGCTACCGCTTCGCCGGGCGCACCGGCTTCGACGGCGACTGGTTCGTCACCTCCGACCTCGGCGAGCTCAGCGGCGGCCGGCTGCGCGTGCTCGGCCGGGCCGACGACGTCGTCAACACCGGCGGCGAGAAGGTCGTGGCCGCCGTGGTGAGCGCGGTGCTCGGCACGCATCCCGAGGTCGCCGACGTCGCCGTGGCCGGCCTGCCCGACCCGGAGTGGGGCGAGGCGGTCACGGCGTTCGTGGTGCCGGCCGACCCCGCCGCGCCGCCCACGCTGGCCGAGCTGCGCGCCTACTGCCGCGACCGGCTGCCCGCCCACGCCGCGCCCCGCGACCTGCGTCTCCTCCCCCGTCTGCCGCTGCTGCCCAACGGCAAGACCGATCTCGTACGGCTGCGTACAGGAACCTGACGCGGCGCGGCTGCGTCATAACGGGGAGAAGGAAGGGAGCCTTCATGAACCAGACCCGCAAGATGTGGGCGTCCGCGGCGGTCGTCGGCGTGATCGTCGTCGGTGGCGCGTCGGTCGCGGCGGCCGCCTCGGCGGGCAAGCTCGACGCCGTCGCCAGGGAGACCCGGGCCGTGGTCGATCAGCAGGTCGACCAGGCAGCCGACCCGGCGGCCGAGCAGACGTCGCCGACCGGCCGCCCGGCGCCCTCGCCCGGCGACCCCGAGGGCGTCGTGGTCTCCACGGAGGTCAATCCCGATCCGCGCGAGGTCATCGACTACTGGACCGACAAGCGCATGGAAGAGGCCGAGCCGATGCCCATGCCGGAGGGGACCGGAAGCTTCGAGGTGGCGGAGTAGTTCCCGCCTGCCGGGGGTGGCGCGCCCTGTGGGCGTTCCGCCCCTTTTTCAGCCCTCCGGGAACAAATAGCGGTGGATGGCGTTATTGATACTGGTGCGCCGAGCGGAGTGACCACCGCCCCACCACAACCTGCCTGATCGCTTCGACTCCGTACGGAGGAGGTGTCCTCATGCCCAGAACCGCCGTGGCGACCCCACCCGCGACTCTCGACCAGCTCATTGAACGAGGGCGAGCCCAGGGTCACCTTTCTCTGGCGGAGCTGCGCGACGCGTTCGCCGAGGCCGGCATCAGCCCCTCTGAAGGCCGCACGATCCTGCGTGAGCTCTCGGAGGCCGGTGTGAGCCTGGCTGCCGAGAACGAGCCGTCGCTGGCCAAGACCGCCGCCAGAAAGACCACCCAGAAGACCGCGAGCAAGAGCGCCCCCAAGCCGAGGAAGGCTTCCGGGGCAAAGGCTACCGGCCGCACGGCCGCCGAGGCAAAAAACCCGGTGGACGGCAAGCCGGAGCACGAGGAGGACGTGGCCCCCGACGACCTCGAGCTGACGGCCGAGGACGCCGAGATCGAGAACGAGGCCATGGACCTGGACGACAACCAGTCCGTGATGGGCGACTCGGTCCACACGTACCTGAAGTCGATCGGCCGCCGTACCCTGCTCACCGCCGCCCAGGAGGTCGAGCTGGCCCGCCGGATCGAGGCCGGCCTGTATGCCGAGTACAAGCTGGAGACCGACCCCGACGTGCCGCCGTCCGTGCGCGACGACCTGCACCTGGTCATCGAGGACGGCCGGCAGGCCAAGGACCACATGCTGGAGGCCAACCTGCGCCTGGTGGTCTCGGTGGCCAAGAAGTACACCGACCGCGGCATGTCGCTGCTGGACGTCGTCCAGGAGGGCAACCTGGGACTGATCAGGGCCGTGGAGAAGTTCGACTACACCAAGGGCTTCAAGTTCTCCACCTACGCCATGTGGTGGATCCGGCAGGCCATCCAGCGCGGCTTCGCCGACTCGGCCCGGACGATCCGGCTGCCCGTGCACGTGCTGGAGATGCTCTCCAAGCTGTCGCGGATCGAGCGGGACATGCACCAGAGGCTGGGCCGCGAGCCCACGCCCGAGGAGCTGGCCGTCGAGCTCGACAAGACGCCGGACCAGATCGAGGAGCTGCTGCGCACCAGCCGCCAGCCGATCTCGCTGAACGCGACCATCGGCGAGGACGGCGAGACCACGATCGGCGACCTCATCGAGGACGTCGACTCGCCGGAGGCGTCGGAGATCGTCGACCGCCAGCTGCTGGGCGACCAGCTGCGCGGCGTGCTCGACAACCTCTCGCCGCGCGAGGCGAAGATCATGGCCCTGCGGTTCGGCCTGGTGGACGGCAAGCCGCACACGCTGGACGAGATCGGCAAGCACCTCGGCCTCACCCGCGAGCGCATCCGCCAGCTGGAGAAGGAGTCGCTGTCGAAGCTGCGCCACCCGAGCAACACCCGCCCGCTGCTCGACTGGGCCAGCTGACCCGCACCGCCCCGGCCGCCGCCGTCAGCCCCTGACGGCGACGGCCCAGCAACGCGGACCCCGGCCGTCAGGACCTGACGGTGACGGGCCCGGAACGCGGGCCCCGGCCGTCAGGACCTGACGGTGACGGGCCCGGAACGCACGAAGAGCCCCGGCGCGCGCGGCGCCGGGGCTTTCGGGTGCCTTCGGTCAGACGGTGGCGGGCACCGGCCGGGGCACGCGCGGGATGCCCCACATGCGGTTCTCCTCGCGCAGCGTGCGCAGCCGGTCGACCTCGGCCGTCCACATGGCCCCGCGGGGGGTGGCCCTGGCCTTGCGGCGCGCGATGCGGTCGTCGTACGAGCGCACGCCGAACGTGGCCCGCTGCCCGGCCTCGGCGGCCCGCAGCGCCTCGGTCAGCGCGACGTCGAACGCCCGGCCCGCGGCCAGCAGCTCGATCTCGTCGGCCGCGGCCGCACGCAGGTCGCGCACGATCTGCTCGGCCTGCCTGGCCTTGTCAAGCAGCTGCGGGAAGCCCTTGGAGATCTCCTGGTCCGCGTGGTAGCGAACCTCGGCCTCCCGGCTCACCCGCGGACGGAAAAACGCCATCGACCCTGCCCTTCACGCAGTCTTTGCTGTTCAACCCACAAGGGTACGCCGTCCGACACCGCCGCCGAACACCGGGCGACGGACGGGGCCGCCCAGTAAGATGATCACCATGCCCGCAAAGAGACCTCCCGTGCCACTCTCCCGCGAGCGCATCATCGAGGCCGCACTCCACATCGCCGACAGCCAGGGGTTGCGCCGGCTCACCATGCGCCGGCTGGGCGACGCCCTGGAGGTGGAGGCCATGGCCATCTACCACCACCTGCCCCGCGGCAAGGAGGCGCTGATGGACGCGCTGGCCGAGCACGTCACGACCGTGCACGTGGAGCAGGCGGCCACCTGGCAGGAGACGGCCAGGGCGTGGTGCCGGGCGGGCCGGGAGCTGCTGCGCGAACATCCGGGCGTGCTCGCCCTGGCGCTGACCAAGCCGCCCAAGGGCGCCACCGCGGTGGCCATCAGGGAGCAGACCGAGCAACTGGCCGACGGCGGCCTGAGCGACGCCCCGGAGGCCGTGCGCGCGCTGCGGGCGTTCGTGTTCGGCAGCGTGGCGGTCGAAGTCCAGCAATCCGGATGGGCTGACCCAGAAGTCGATGAATGGGTCAGGAGGGACGAAAGAGCGGATGTCGACTTCGAAAGAGGGCTCGACGCTTTGCTCAAGGGGTTGCAAACGTAGTGCGCGTGTCGCGCTTGGCCCGTTATCCTGCATAAGGCACGCTGTGTCGAAGGTCACACGACCGGGGGATCCTCCTGTAACAGTCCGAACGGGCTATGTCGGACCGTGTGACACACGTCGCACACTTGCCAGAACAACAAACCCGAGCGGCTCCCGTCCCTCTCCCGGGAGCACCCACGAGATATCGGAGGCACGCCGATGTGCCCGCACGACCCGGCCTGTCCGTCTGCCGAGGCGCCGGACCGCGAGGCAGCACGCACCCTCGCATGCCACCCCGAGCAGGGGTGGAGCCTTCTCTGCAACGGCGTCGTCCTGTTCGAGGACACCGGGGAGCTGCTGCCCAGCGGCACCGTCATCGCGCCGCACCGGCCCGACCCCCTGGTGGGCGCCGCCTGACGGCGGCGTAGCCGCCGATCCACCGGGCCACGACCTCGCCCACCCGGGCGGGGTCCCGCTTCAGGTCGTGGCCCTCGCCCGGCAGCACCACCAGCCGGGCGCAGTCCGCGGGATCCGGCACTCCGAACGGATCCCGGTCCCCGTTGACCACCAGCACGTCGACCCCGGCCCCGCGCAGCTCCTCGGCCCTGGAACGCTCCGGCTTGCCGGGCGGGTGCAGCGGGAAGGCCAGCGCCACCACCGCCGCCGCGCCCACCGCCGAGGCCGTACGGCAGGCCACCCGGGCGCCGTTGCTCCGGCCGCCCTGCACCAGCGGCAGCCCCGGCCACCCGGCGCGCAACTCGCCCAGCACCGCTTCCCATGCCTCGTCCTGCCGGGCGGCCGAGCCCGGCGCCCGCGCCCCCGCGACCCGGAACGCCTGCGACACCCTGGCCACGGTCGCGCCCACCCCGAGCGCGGCGTCGCGGACGGCCAGCAGGTCGGGCGCGTCCACTCCCCCGGCCGAGCCGTGGGTCAGCACCAGCAGCAGCCGGGCCTCGGCTGCCTCGTCGACCTGCACCAGCGCCGGCCCCCGCGGAGTCATGATCTCCATGGCAGCACCGTACCTGGGGAGGATCCGCCGTTGGCTCCCAGGTCTGATGACGGCGCGCCGGACAACCGGGATGATGGCTTTCATGTCAGAGATGCGCCCGATCCGGGACGACCTGCAGGCCACCCTCGACGCCCGCCGCGACCTCGGCCCCGACTACGAGGCCGCGCTCGTCGAGTCCTTCGTCGAACGGCTCGACGCCACCATCGCCGCCCGCGTCCAGGCCGAGCTGAGCGGCCAGGGCCTCGCGCCGGTCAAGGCCAAGGCGAAGCAGCGGCAGAACAATGGCGCCGCCATCATCCCCGTCGCGCTGGGCTCGATGGGTCTCGGCATCCCGCTGACCGCCATCGCGGCGGGCAACGCGGGGCTGGTCGGCCTGACGATCACGTGGCTGGCGATCGTCGCCATCAACGTGGCCGCCGCCGTGGCCATCATGCGCCGCGGCTGAGCCTTCCCCTCACGGCACTCAGGTGTCGCGGTGGAAACGCAGCCGGACCTCGGCGGCCATGGTCCGGTCCTCGTGTTCGAGGCCGTAGGTCCACACCTGGCCGGCGTCCTCGGTGCGCCCGCGCAGCGGCAGCGTGCGCGCCAGCAGCTCGATGGCCAGCGCGCCCGTCTGGGGGTCGGCCCCGCTCTCGACGGCCTCGGCGAACTCGGCGCAGGCCAGTTCCAGGTGCGCGATGCCGAGCAGCACCCGCAGCCCCGGCAGCTCCCGCGCCGGGGCGAACTCCAGCGCGTCCAGCAGCAGCCCGGCGGCCTCCCCCGGGTCGCCGTACTCCAGCAGCGTCTCGGCGAGCTGGCGGGCCGCGTGCGCGGCGGCCTCGGCGTCGCCTGAGTCGAGGCTCGCGTCGAGGGCGGAGCGCAGCTCCTTGCCGGCCTCCTGGGGGCTGCCGGCCAGCCGGGCCAGCGCGAGGTGCGCCAGCGGGACGTAGGCCGGCGTGCCGACGCCGAGCACCGCCTGCCAGGCGGCCCTGGCCTGGTCGTCGCGGCCCTCGCGCTCGAACCCCTGGGCCAGGTGGCAGGCGGCCTGCGCGGCGTACTCGGGATGGCCGGTGGCCAGCGCGGTGCGGGCCGCGGCGCGGGCGGCCTCGGTGTCGCCGCGCTCGTCGAGCACCACGGCCAGCCCCACGGCCGCCTGGGCCCGGTCGGGGCTGTCGGGGTCGGCGACCAGCTCGGTCAGGATCGCCGCCGCACCCTCCAGGTCGCCCCCCTCGGCCAGGCGGCGGGCGGTGTCGAGGGGCGGGGTCTGCAGCTCTGAGAACGTCAAGAGAGCTCCTTCCGGCGACGGATCGCACCGAGCCTAACGGCTCGTCGCGATCATGTCTGCTCACTTGACGGTGCAGGACTGGGCCGGGTCCGGCGCGGGCCCCCGGGCGGGGACCCGCGCGGGCGGATCAGTCCTCGTACGCCTCCAGCGGCGGGCAGGAGCACACCAGGTTGCGGTCGCCGTACGCCTGGTCGATGCGGCGCACCGGCACCCAGTACTTGCCCTCGCGCAGCGAGGCCAGCGGGTAGGCCGCCTCGGTCCGCGAGTACGGGTGGGCCCACTCGTCGGCGGTGACCGACTCGGCCGTGTGCGGCGCGTTGCGCAGCGGGTTGTCGGTCGTGTCGTAGTCGCCGGAGGCCACCTTGGCGATCTCACCGCGAATGGCGATCATGGCGTCCACGAACCGGTCGAGCTCGTCGAGGTCCTCGCTCTCGGTCGGCTCGATCATCAGCGTCCCGGCCACCGGGAAGGACATGGTCGGCGCGTGGAAGCCGTAGTCGATCAGGCGCTTGGCCACGTCGTCGACGGTGACGCCGGTCTCCTTGGTGATCTGGCGCAGGTCCACGATGCACTCGTGGGCCACCAGGCCGCCACGGCCGGTGTAGAGCACCGGGTAGTGCGGGGCCAGCCGCCGGGCCAGGTAGTTGGCCGACAGGATGGCCTGCTCGGTGGCCGCCGTGAGGCCCTCGGAGCCCATCATCCGCACGTACGCCCACGAGATCGGCAGGATGCCCGCCGAGCCGTACGGGGCCGCCGAGACCGGGCCGACCGGGCTGCCGTCGCGCAGCGGGTGGCCGGGCAGGTAGGCCGCCAGGTGGCCGCGGACCGCGACCGGGCCGACGCCGGGGCCGCCGCCGCCGTGCGGGATGCAGAACGTCTTGTGCAGGTTGAGGTGGGACACGTCGGCGCCGAACTCACCCGGCTTGGCCAGGCCCACCAGGGCGTTGAGGTTGGCGCCGTCGACGTAGACCTGGCCGCCGGCCTCGTGCACCTTGGCGCACACCTCGGTGATCGACTCCTCGTACACGCCGTGCGTGGACGGGTACGTCACCATGATCGCGGCGAGCTTGTCGCGGTGCTTGGCGATCTTGGCGTCGAGGTCGGCCAGGTCGATGTTCCCGTCGCTGTCGCAGGCCACGACCACGACCCGCATGCCGGCCATGACGGCGCTGGCCGCGTTCGTGCCGTGGGCCGAGGACGGGATCAGGCACACGTCCCGCCCGGTGTCGCCGTTGGCCTGGTGGTAGGCGCGGATGGCCAGCAGGCCGGCGAACTCGCCCTGGGAGCCGGCGTTCGGCTGGATGGAGACGGCGTCGTAGCCGGTCACCTCGGCCAGCCAGCCCTCCAGGGTGCCGATGAGCTCCCGGTAGCCCTCGGTCTGGGCCTCCGGCGCGTACGGGTGCACGCCGGCGAACTCCGGCCAGGTGATCGGCTCCATCTCGGTGGTCGCGTTCAGCTTCATCGTGCACGAGCCGAGCGGGATCATCGAACGGTCGAGCGCGATGTCCTTGTCCTGGAGCCTGCGCAGGTAGCGCAGCATCGCGGTCTCGGAGCGGTGGCTGTGGAAGACCGGGTGGGTCAGGTAGTCCGACTCGCGCAGCAGCCCGTCCGGCAGCGCGTCGGCCTCCAGCGCCACCTCCTCGCGCTCGACGCCGAAGGCGGCCCACACCTTGACCAGCTCGGCCGCGCCGGTCTTCTCGTCGCAGGCGATCGAGACGTGGTCGTCGTCGGCCTGCCACAGGTTGACGCCCCGCTCGGCGGCGGCGGCCACCACCTCGGCGGCCCTGCCGGGCACGCGGACGAGCACGGTGTCGAAGAACTCGCCGTGCACGACCTCCAGGCCGGCCTCGCGCAGCCCGCCGGCCAGCGCGACGGCGTGCCGGTGCACGCGGTGCGCGATCCGGCGCAGGCCCTCGGGGCCGTGGTAGACGGCGTACATGCCGGCGATCACGGCCAGCAGGACCTGGGCGGTGCAGATGTTGCTGGTGGCCTTCTCGCGGCGGATGTGCTGCTCGCGGGTCTGCAGGGCCAGCCGGTAGGCGGGGTCGCCGTCGACGTCGACCGACACGCCGACCAGGCGGCCGGGCATCTGCCGCTGCAGGCCCTCGCGTACGGACATGTAGGCCGCGTGCGGCCCGCCGAACCCGAAGGAGACGCCGAAGCGCTGGGAGGAGCCGACGGCGATGTCGGCGCCCAGCTCGCCGGGGGCGGCCACGAGCGTGAGGGCCAGCAGGTCGGCGGCGGCCACGACGAGCGCGCCCGCCTCGTGCGCCCTGGCGGCCACGTCGCGGAAGTCGCGCAGGCGGCCCGAGGCGCCCGGGTACTGGACGAGCACGCCGAAGCACTCGGGCAGCTCGCCGTCGAGGTCGTGCTCGACCAGCGTGATGCCGAGCGGCTCGGCGCGGGTGGCCAGCACGGCTTTGGTCTGGGGCAGCGTGTCGGCGTCGACGACGAACACGTCGCTCTTGGACTTGCCGGCGCGGCGGGCCAGCGTCATGGCCTCGGCCGCGGCGGTGGCCTCGTCCAGCAGGGAGGCGCCAGCGACGTCGAGGCCGGTCAGGTCGGAGACGACCGTCTGGAAGTTCAGCAGCGCCTCCAGGCGCCCCTGCGAGATCTCCGGCTGGTACGGCGTGTAGGCGGTGTACCAGCCCGGATTCTCCAGCAGGTTGCGCCGGATGACGGCGGGCGTGACGGTGTCGTAGTAGCCCAGGCCGATCATGGAGGTCAGCACCCGGTTGCGGGAGGCCAGTTCGCGCAGCTCGGCGATGGCCTCGGTCTCGCTCGCGGCGGCCGGCAGCTTGAGCCGGTCCTTGACCCTGATGGCCTCGGGCACGGCCACGGCCACCAGATCGCCGACGGACTCGAAGCCCACGGCCTCGAGCATGCGCTGCTGCTCGGACTCCGATGGGCCGATGTGCCTGGACGAGAACGGCGGAGCGGACAGGTCGGTCATGGAGGTTGCCTCCCGAGGCTTGGAGACCGGCGCCAGGGCGCGGGCGAGTGCCGGATCTCCCCCTCTGTCATCGCGACGTCATCGCGACCTGAGAGCTTCACCCCACCGTGGGGCTTGCACCGTCGGTGAGGTGCGCCTGGCGGGCGCACCTGCTTTCCAGAGTTGCCTCACCCGAGCGGTACGGGATGCCTGAGAGATTCCGGGGAGGGTTGCTCCTTCGGCGCCCCAGGACCGAAGCCCAGGGACTCTCCCGCACGGGGTCATCAGCCTTACTCTGTCCTAGATTACTACGGTGTGTTCAGCGGTTCAGCTCACCCCGTGCGGCGTGCGCGACGCCGCTTGGCGAGCTCGTCAGCGGGATGGTCGGCCGGGACGGTGTCCTCGACCGCCGCCCGTTCCCCCGGCAGCTCCGCGAGGGAGCCCTCGACCTCTCGCCAGACCCGGCCGAGCGCGATGCCGAACACGCCCTGGCCGCCCTGGAGCAGATCGATCACCTCGTCGGCCGAGGTGCACTCGTAGACGCTGACGCCGTCGCTCATGAGCGTGATCTGCGCGAGGTCGGCGACCCCGCGGTCACGCAGATGCTGCACGGCGGTGCGGATCTGCTGCAACGACACCCCGGTGTCGAGCAGCCGCTTGACGACCTTGAGCACCAGGATGTCGCGGAAGCTGTAGAGCCGCTGCGAGCCCGAGCCGTGCGCGGCTCTTATCGTGGGCTCGACCAGGCCCGTGCGCGCCCAGTAGTCGAGCTGCCTGTAGGTGATGCCGGCCGCCGAGCAGGCTGTGGGCCCGCGGTATCCGATGTCGTCGGGCACGGTCGCAGGCTGCTCGTCGAAGAGCAGGCCCTGCTCTCCGGCACGCTGCCGCGCGCTCTCGCGCCGCACCGGATCTTCCTGGCCGGCCGTCTTTCCCTCGCCGCTGCTGACCGCCACGCGGACCTCCGGCTTTCTCTCATCCCATGGCCTGATCTGGGGGTTCGTAAAGGGCGACCACGGGTTTCACTTGCACCGTAGGACCGTGACCATGCTCAGTCAACGATCCGGCTCGGCGCGTCGTGAAGCGTAAATGCACTGAAATACCTACCCCGCCCTGCCGAAGTCCTCGGGAGTGATCGTGTCAAGGAACTCCCTGAACTTCTCCACCTCGTCCTCCTGGTCGTCAGGGATGATCACACCGGCCTCCTGGACGACCTCTTCGCTGGCGAAGATGCGCGCACCGGTGCGCAGCGCCAGGGCGATCGAGTCGGAGGGCCGGGCGCTGACCTCCACGCCGTTGGAGAACACCAGGTCGGCGAAGAAGATGCCGTCACGCAGGGCCACGATGTTGACCGCGCGCAGCCCGACGCCGAGCGCGCTCAGCACGTCCCTGAACAGGTCGTGCGTGAGCGGCCGGGGCGGCGGCTCCTCGGCCTGCGCCAGGGCGATCGCGGTCGCCTCGGTCATGCCGATCCAGATCGGAAGGAACCGTTCCCCGTGTGCCTCCTTGAGCAAGACGATCGGCTGATTTGTGGGCATCTCAACTCGAACGCCCACGACCTCCATCTGCAACACGGGCTGCTCCGTATTCGACCGGCCGGTCGCCCGGCACAGCTGTTGACTGGGTCGTTTCTGCTACACGCTTGTGTATTTCAACGTAACACCCGGCAGGCGTGGAATGTGCCCCGGCCTTCCAGCTCCGTGCCCTCAACGGCCCAGGACAGACCTGACGCCGAGGCGCACCAGGGAGGCGTGCAGGTCGAGCAGGAGGGTGGACAACTCCCTGGCAGCCTCGTCGGCCTCGCCGATGGCGCCGGGCGCGCGCCGCTTGAGTATGGGCGCGACGGTCTGCTCGACCAGCCCGCACTCCCGCTCGGCGGCGGCCTTGACCGCGCGCAGGTGGCGGGCGTGCAGGCCGAAACGGGCCAGGGCGCCGACGGTGCGCGCGATCTTCAGCGCCTCCTCGTCGTAGCGCCTGGCCACGGGGGCGAGCAGGCCGTAGTCCTCCAGCTCGGCGAGGGTCTCCTCGTCGATGCCGGCCGCCTCCAGCAGCTGGGCCCGGTCGTAGCGGATCTCCTGGGCCTGCTGCACCGCGCGCGGACGGCCGAAGCTCTCGGCCATCCTGTCCTTGATCACCCGAAGCGGCAGGTAGTGGTCGCGCTGCTCGGTCAGGATGAACCGCAACTGCTCGACGTGGAGATGGGTGAACTTGCGGTAGCCCGAGGGGCTGCGCTCGGGCTCGATCAGCCCCTCACCCTCCAAGAAGCGGATCTTGGACACGGTGACGTCGGGGAACTCGCCCTGCAGCAGGGCGAGCACCTCCCCGATGCTCATGTGCGAGCGTGCCGCCTGTGAGCTCATGCGCCGGCGTTGACCCTCATCAGGAAGACGAGGCGGAACTTGCCGATCTGCACCTCGTCTCCGGAGTGCAGGGGGACCTCCTCGATGCGCTCCCGGTTGACGTAGGTGCCGTTGAGGCTGCCCACGTCGCGTACGGAGAACTGGCCGCCGCGGTGGCGGTAGAACTCGACGTGGCGGCGCGAGACGGTGATGTCGTCGAGGAAGATGTCGCTCTCCGGGTGGCGCCCGGTCGTGGTGAGGTCCTTGTCCAGCCGGAACCGGCTGCCCTGGTTGGGCCCTCTGGTCACCGTGAGCAACGCCGTGCCGGGCGGGAGCTGTTCGACCAGCGCCCGTTCGGCCAGGAGCATGTCGCCTGTCTCAGCCTCGTACGCCTCGATTCCCGCGACCGAGATCGTCGACGTGGTGTCCCCGGAGACCTCGGGTCTGGTCAGCGGTGACCCACAGCGGGAACAGAAACGGGCATCCTCGGGGTTGGCGTGCCCGCACTGCGTGCAGTAGACGCTCGGCATCGATCGGCTCGGCCTCCTACCGCGAAGACGCGGCGACGGTGCTGGGGACGCGCCTGCCTTCGCTCTTCAAGTTTGCGAATGCCGCAACTTACGCTGATCAGCGGCAAAGGTCAAGGCGGGGCGCTGGACTGCGGTTCGGACGCTGACAAAGTTACCGCCGCCCCCACCCCGTGGTCCATGCCGCCGCGCGTTTCTACATTACGATCTTGCGGCACTCCGCGCGCACATCTCGGGCGAAGGCTTTTCCGCTACTCTACGTGATCAGACGGCCGCCTGCTCGACCACGCGGGCCCACCGTTCGAGCAACGCCTGCGCGCCGTCCATGTCGGGGGCCTCGGCCCACAGGTCGGTGACCGGCTCGGCGGCGGCGGGCAGGATCAGCACCCACGACCCGTCGTCGCGGGCGACGCGCACGCCGTCGGTGGTGTCCACGCGCCAGCCGTCGGGCTCGGCCTCGGCGGCCTCGATGACCGAGCGCATCACCGCGCCCTTGGCCGCCCACTGGGTCGGGACGCTCCGCCGCAGCAGCTTGACCTCGGGGATCCTGGCGTCGATCTGGCTGAGCGACAGCCGGGTGCGGGCCACCAGCCCCAGCAGGCGCATGAACGCGGCCAGGCCGTCGATGGCCGGGCTGAACTCCGGCACGACGAACCCGCCGCGCCCGTCGGCCGCGAAGATCATGTCGGGGCCCTGGGCGGCGGAGGTCAGGGCGTCGAGCGCGGTCGAGGTCCACTGCACCTGCACGCCGTGGAAGCGGCAGACCTGCTCGGCGACCCGGGTGGTGGTGACCGGCAGGGCCACCCGGCCGCCCCGGCGCTCGGCCGCCACCAGGTCCAGCACGACCAGCAGGGCGCGTTCCTCGCTGATGAGCTGGCCGGTCTCGTCCACCAGCGCGATGCGTTCGCCGACCGGGTCGAAGCGCACGCCGAACGCCGCCCGCGAGGAGCTGACCAGCTCCGACAGGCGTTGCAGGTCGCGGCGGCGCTCGGCCAGCGTCTCGGTGGGCGAGACGTCGTCCAGCCGGGCGTTGACGGTGAGCACCTCGACGCCGGCGCGGCTGAGCAGCGTGGGCATCACCAGGGAGGAGGTGCCGCCGGCGCAGTCGACCACGACCTTCATGTCCTTGACGCCGGTGACGCCGATGGCCCGCATCAGCTCGTGCGTGTAGCCCTCGACGGCCCTGGCCGGGTAGTGCAGCTCGGCGATCTCGCCGGGGAAGGCCCGCCGGTACTCCTGGCGGGAGAAGACGCGCTCCAGCTTGCGCTGGGCGGCCGGGGGCAGGTCGGCGCCGCGGTCGTCCATGATGACGATGTCGACGCTCTGCGGGTCGCCGGGCGTGGTGCGCAGGGCGATGCCGCCGGCGGCCGACTCGCGCGCGGTGTGGAAGCGGGCCACCGGCAGCGGCGCGGCTTCCAGGTCCAGGACGTTGATCGCGGCGGCGGTCAGGGCGCCGATGACGGCCCGCTTGAGCGCCCTGGCGGCCAGCGAGCAGTCGCGGGAGGTGACGACGTAGGCGCCCTTGCGCAGGGTGGTGGCGTACGCGCCGGCCAGCCGGACGCACAGCTCAGCGGTGATCTCGACGTTGACCAGGCCGCTGACCCCGCGCGGGCCGAACAGGTTGCGCTGGCCGCGCGACTCCCAGATGACGCTGGTGTTGACGACCGCGCCGGCCTCGATGGTCTTGAACGGGTAGACCTTGACGCCGCTGGAGACGTACGCCTCGGCCTCGATGACGCACTCGTCGCCGATGACGGCGTTCTCCTCGACGCGGGCGCCGCCCATCACGTCGGTGCTCTTGCCGATGACGCAGCCGCGCAGGTGGGCGCCGGGACCGAGGTAGACGTTGTCGTGGACGACCGCGCGGTGCAGGAAGGCGCCCTCGCGCACGACCGCGTTGTTGCCGAGCACGGTGTACTCGCGCAGCTCGGCGCCCGCCTCCACCTTGGCGTAGTCGCCGATCAGCAGCGGTCCCTTCAGGACGGCGTCGGGGTCGACCGTGGCCGAGTCGGCCACCCAGACGCCCGGGGAGAGCTCGAAGCCGCCGATGTCGAGGCGGACCCGGCCGGACAGCGCGTCGGCCTGGGCCTTGAGGTAGCTGGCGTGGGTGCCGACGTCCTCCCAGTAGCCGTCGGCGACGTAGCCGTAGATGGGGGCGCCGCGTTCCAGGAGGGCGGGGAAGACGTCCGAGGACCAGTCGACCGGTTCGCCGTCGGCGACGGCGTCGAGGATCTCGGGCTCCATGACGTAGATGCCGGTGTTGACGGTGTCGGAGAAGACCTGGCCCCAGGTGGGCTTCTCCAGGAAGCGCTGCACGCGTCCGCTCTCGTCGACGATGATGATCCCGAATTCGAGTGGGTTGGGTACGCGTTTCAGACCGATGGTGACAAGAGCCAAATTTTCGCGATGAAAACGGATCATGTCGGATAAGTCGATATCGGTGAGGGCGTCGCCGGAGATGACCAGGAAGCGGTCGTCGCGCAGGCGGGCGGCGGCGTTCTTGACGCTGCCCGCGGTGCCGAGCGGCAGGTCCTCCGTGGCGTACTGGAGGTTCATGCCCAGCTCGTCGCCGTCGCCGAAGTAGTTGCGCACGAGGGCGGCCAGGAACTGCAGGGTGACGACCGTCTCGGTGATGCCGTGCCGTTTGAGCAGGCGCAGGACGTGTTCCATGATCGGGCGGTTGGCCACCGGGAGCAGAGGTTTGGGCTGGTTGGCGGTCATCGGACGCAGCCGAGTCCCCTCCCCGCCCGCCATGACGACCGCCTTCACCCGATCACTCCTTCGTGGTCGCGGTTACGAGTTGGCGCACCTGCACCACATACAGGATCCCTGCCCACCAATACAGGCCCGTGCCCCAGAGCGCGAAGGCCCACCCGGCAATTCGCGCTATATCGGCATACCACCCGGTGTGGGAGGCGAGGAAGAGCAGCGGGAAGGCGTACATGAGGTTGAACATGGCGGCCTTGCCCAGGAAATGCACCTGAAGTGCCTTATATCCGTGTTTGCGAAGTACGGGGAACGAACAGGCGACGAAGAGCTCCCGCGCCACGATGACGGCCACCAGCCACCACGGGATGACCTCGCGCAGCAGCAACGCCAGGATCGTGGCGAAGACGTACAGCTTGTCGGCGGCCGGGTCGATCACCCGGCCGAGCTTGCTGGTCTGGTTGAACGCGCGAGCGATCTTGCCGTCGAGCCAGTCGGTGAACCCGGCCACGATGAGGATGGCGATGGCCCACCCGTCCGCCCGGGGCCCCAGAACCAACCAGAGGAACACGGGCACGCCGAGCAGGCGCAGGAAGCTCAGCAGGTTGGGAACCGTCCAGATCCGGTCCTCGGCGGAAGTTTCGCTCACGCAGAGACCCTACTGCGTGGAACTCCGGCACAGACGCCCCACCAGGGACCATTCCCCGCCCGCACTCCCCCGCCCGGACGCGGGGGCCGACGGGGGTTGGTGGCGTTTCGCGGCATGTGGGGGCGGGAAAAGGCTGGATGATCGATCCCCCCGCGTCGCCGGCCTGCCTTGGGGGGATCGGATGTGGCCCTGGGAGTCCGGCGTGCTGCGGGACGCGCCGGAGATCGCCTTGTTCCTCTGCCTGGCCCTCGGGTTCGCCCTGGGCAGGCTCAGGTTCCGCGGCGTGGCCCTCGGCGGCGCGGCCGGGACGCTGGCCGCCGCCCTCGCCGTCGGGCTGCTGACCGGCGGCGTCGAGGTCCACCAGCAGGTGCGCGTGATCGCCTTCTCGATCTTCGCCTTCACCCTCGGCTACACCCTCGGGCCCGCCTTCTTCGCGGCGTTCTCCGGGCGCAACCTGCGGTACCTGTGGTTCACGGTCGTCGAGGTCGTCGGGGCGCTGGCGGTGGCGGCGCTGGCGGCGGACGCGCTCGGGCTCGACCCGGGCGTCACGGCCGGGCTGGTCGCCGGGGCGGCGGCCGGGCCGGTGGCGTTGGGCACGGCGGCCGACGCCCTGCAGGGCGCCGGGGTCGCGCAGCAGGCGCTCGGGCCCGCGTACGTCCTGTCCTACCTCCTCGCCCTGGTCACCATCGCGCTGCTGACCGTCAGGGCCGCGCCCGCGGCGCTCCGGTTCGACCCCCGGGAGGAGGCCGCGGCGCTGTGGCGGCGGCTGGACGGCGCGGAGGAGACGCCGCCGCCGGCGGTGCTGGGCCGGGCCCACCAGGTCACCACCGGCGAGGGCCGGACGGTCGGGCAGGCGGAGATCGCGATGGGCACCCGGGTCTCGGTGGAGCGGCTGCGCAGGAACGGCCGCCCGATCCCGTTCGGCCCCGACACGCTGCTGCGGCGGGATGACGAGGTGGTGGTCGTCGGGGTGCGGCAGGACGTCGTCAACGCCGGCGCGGTGGTCGGGCCCGAGGTGCCGGGCGGGCGGGAGCTCGACCTGGACCTGGAGGTGGCCGACGTCATGCTCGGGGGCAGGCCGCCGGCGACCGTGCGCGAGCTGCGCGCCGGGCTGTCCGGCCAGGGGGTGCAGGACCTGCACGTGTGCGAGGTGACGCGGGTGGGGTGCCGGTTGCCGGTCCGGCCCGGCACGCAGCTGTGCGCCGGTGACGTGGTGCGGGTGACCGGGCTGAAGCGGGACGTGGACCGGGCGGCGTCCTGGCTCGGGGCGCGGGGGGACGCCGGGCGGCGGGCCGACGTCGTCTACCTGGCCGCCGGGCTCGTGGC
>NZ_JBFAOM010000042.1:0-83606 GCF_040675235.1 Nonomuraea sp. NPDC049637 | reverse complement strand
CCACCTCCACCACATCATCCCCACCCGCCCGCTTTATCCATCTCGCGGGGGTGGGCCGCCTCGTGGGGGGCCCCCGGGGGGGGGGGCGCGGGCAAGTCGGCCCTGGCCGTGCACGCCGCCTGGCGGGCCCGCGAGTCCTTCCCCGACGGCATCCTGTACGCCGACCTGCGCGAGACCACGGCCCCCTCGGCCGTCCTGGAGGACTTCCTGCGCTGGCTCGGCTGCCCGGCCCAGGCCATCCCGGCCGGGCTGGAGCAGCGCGAGCGCCTGTTCCGCACCTACACGGCCAACCGCCGCCTGCTGGTCCTGCTGGACAACGCCGCCGGCGAGGCCCAGGTGCGCCCGCTGCTGACGTCCTGCCCGACGGTCGTGACCAGCCGCTCGTCGCTGGGCGGCCTGACCGGCGCGACCCGGCTGTCGGTCGGCGTGCTCGACCAGCAGGACGCCCTGGCCCTGCTCGTGGCCGGCTCCGGACGGCCCGCGGACGAGGCGCTGCACCGGCTGGCCCGCTTCTGCGGCGGCCTGCCGATCGCGCTGCGCATCGCCGCGTCCAGGCTGGCGGCCCGCCCGAACTGGACGGTGGACTACCTGGTGGGCCTCCTTGAGGACGAGCACAAGCGGCTCGACCGGCTGCACGCGGGCGACCAGACGGTCCGCAGCGTGTTCGCCATCGGCTACGAGGGGCTGCCCGAGCCGGCCAGGCGGACGTTACGCGGCCTCGGCGCCCTGTCGGCCCCCGACTTCGCCGACTGGCTCACCGACCGGCTCGGCGGCGGCGCCGAGGCCCTGGTGGACGCCGGTCTGCTGGAGACGCACGGCGTGGACGCGGCCGGCCAGATCCGCTACCGCATGCACGACCTGACCCGGCTGTTCGCGCGCGAACAGCCGCTGCCGGGCGTGCTGGCCGAGGTGTCGGAGCTCGTTCTGGCCCGGGTGCGGGCCTCGCGCTTCTCGCTGGTGTCGGGCGACCCCGGCACGGCCGTGGCGACCAGGGACATCAGGGAGTCGGTCGAGTGGCTGGACGCCGAGCGTCCGTTCCTGGTGAGCCTGGTGGCCGACCTGCACGCCGCCGGGCTCGACGAGCCGTGCTGGCGGCTGGCGCACCTGCTGGGGCCGTACCTGGAGCGGCACCGGTTCCTCGACGACTGGCGGGCGGTCTCGCAGCGGGCCCTGGAGTCCGCGCGGCGGGCCGGCGACGACCGGGGTGAGGCGCTCGTCCTGCTCGGCCAGGGCGACCTGCACCTGGCCGAGCGCGAGTGGGACCTGGCCCACGAGAAGCTGCGGCTGGCGCTCGGCATGTTCCTGCGGCAGGGCCGCACCCGCGACGTCAACCACACCCGGCGCCGCCTGGGCCGGGTGCACCTGGAGCGGGACCGGCTGGAGGAGGCCGAGCGGGCGCTGCTGGCCTGCCTGGAGGCGGCCGACCACCAGCGGGACGCCGCCGACGCCGAGCGCGTGCTCGGCGCGGTGCTGCGCCGCGCGGGCCGGCTGGAGGAGGCCGCCGTCCACCTCCTGGCGGCCGTCGATCACCTGACGGAGCTGGGCGACCGCCACCGGCAGGCCGACGCCCTGCTCGACCTGTCGGCCGTACGGCTGGCGCAGGGCGCCAAACCCGACGCGAGGGCGGCCGCCGAACGCGCCAGGGGCATCGCCGTACGGCTGGGCGACCGCCTGCTGGACGCGTACGCGCTGCTGGCCCTGGCCGGGGTCAACCGGGCCGAGGGGGCCGCCGGACGCGCCAGGGAGCTGGCCACGGCCGCCCTGGAGGTCTTCGACGAGACCGGCGACCGCCGGGCCGCCGCCAACGCCCGCGCCTTCCTCTCCACCCCCTGACCCGCCCGCCACCCGCCGCCCCGCACCCCGCCGGCCGCTGCTCCGCACCCCGCCACCCGCCGCCCCGCACCCCGCCGGCCGCTGCTCCGCACCCTGCCGGCCATCACGCGGGCCCCGGCGCCCCTTCTCCCTCAACCCCCTGCCCGTCGCGGCGGGTGGCCGGCTTGGTGACGAGTCCGTCGCGTCGGGTGGTGGGCGCCGGGGGCCCGGCCTACAGTGATCGTGTGGCCGATGACCTCAAGCCCGCCCGGACGACGTCCGCCCGCCGCGGCGCCGCGCTGGCCGTCGCCGTCGCGGCCGCCCTCCTGGTGCTCACCGCGATCATGCCCTGGGCCGGCATCGAGGCCCGCAGCGACCTGATCGGCGCCGGCGTCTCCGACGACGTGCGCGGCGTCGACGTCAGCACGGGCCTCTACACGCTGCTCGCCGGGCTGGCCGCGCTGGCGCTCGGCGTCACGGGCCTGCTGGGCGCCCGGCCGCGCGTGGCGGCGCTGGCGGTGCTGCCGGGCGCGGCGGCCACGCTGCTGCTGGTGATGTTCGTCGCCGACCCACAGCGCGTCGGCGACCGGCTCTCCATCGACCTGGGCGGGCTGCTGTCGGTCGAGCCCGTCATCAGGTACGGCTGGTTCGCCGCGCTGGCCTGCTCGGTCGCGATCGTCGTGCTGTCCGTGCTGGCCCTGGTGCGCCGCGCGCGCTGACCGCCCGGCCCTGGTGGATCACCGGCGGGGTGATCGGCGGGGTCAGTCGAAGAAGCCGAGGCGGCGCAGCTGTTTGGGGTCGCGCTGCCAGTCCTTGGCCACGCTGATCCGCAGGTCGAGGTAGACCCGCGTGCCGAGCAGCGCCTCGATCTGCTTGCGGGCCTTGGTGCCCACGTCGCGCAGCCGCTCGCCCTTGTGCCCGATGACGATGGCCTTCTGGGAGGGCCGCTCGACGAACATGTGGGCGTAGATGTCGAGCAGGTCGTCGCGCCCCTCGCGGGGCAGCATCTCGTCGACGACCACGGCGATCGAGTGCGGCAGCTCGTCGCGCACGCCCTCCAGGGCCGCCTCCCTGATCAGCTCGCCCACCATCACCTGCTCGGGCTCGTCGGTGAGCTGGCCGCCCTCGTACAGCGGCGGCGACTCGGGCAGGTGCTCGATCAGCACGTCGCCCAGCACGTCGAGCTGCTCGCCCGACTGCGCCGACACCGGCACGACCGCCGCGAACTCGGCCACCTGCGACACCGCGAGCAACTGCTGGGCGACCTGCTCGCGGCTGGCCAGGTCGCACTTGGTCACCACGGCGACCACGGGCGTCTTCTTCACCGCCGCGAGCTTGTCGGCGATGAAGCGGTCGCCCTTGCCGATCGGCTCGTTGGCCGGCACGCAGAAGCCGATCACGTCGACCTCGGTGAGCGTGGACAGCACCAGGCTGTCCAGCCGCTCGCCGAGGAGGGTGCGCGGCCGGTGCAGGCCCGGCGTGTCCACGATGACGATCTGGGCGTCGGGGCGGTGCACGATGCCCCTGATGACCCGCCTGGTCGTCTGCGGCTTGGACGAGGTGATCGCCACCTTGGCACCGACCAGGGCGTTCATCAATGTGGACTTGCCGACGTTCGGCCTTCCCACGAAGCAGGCGAATCCGGCGCGATGATTGTCTGGCGAAGTCACATTGTGCATTGTCGCTTATCAGCCGCCGTGTTCACGCCACCAGGCGAACGCGTCGGGCAGCGCCAGAGGTGTCCAGGCCGGCGTCGTCAGGCCGCCGGCCTCGTGCTCGGTCACCCACCGGTAGTCGTTGATCTCCTCGCCGTCGGGGGTCGGCGTGCCGGCGGCGAGGGTGCAGGCGTACATGGCGATGACGTACGCCACCTCGTGGCCGTTGGGGTAGACCGTGCGGTACTCGGGGCCGCCGTAGACGCCGACCAGCCCGCGCACCTCGACCTCGATGGCCAGCTCTTCGCGCAGCTCCCTGACCACCGCGTCCTGCGGCCGCTCGCCGGGGTCGACGCCGCCGCCGGGCGTGGCCCACAGGCCGTCGTCGCCGTGCCGGGCCATCAGCACCCGCCCGGCGCGGTCGAAGACACACCCGTTGACCGACGGCAGCATGAGCAGGTCGTTGCCGATCTTGGCACGCAACCGGGCCAGGAACGGCGACATGGCCACGTCAGGACCTCAGCGTGCCGTCGGGACCGGCCACGAGCAGGGATTTGACGCCCAGCTCGGCCGCGACCGCCTCGTCGGCGGGGGCCGGCTCGCCCGCCGTCACCAGCGCGACCGCCTCCAGCGAACGCGCGCCGCCGGAGACCGCCATGGCCACCGCGACCTGCACGGCCGACAGCGTCAGCGACGACAACGCGACGCCGGTCGCCGAGTACGTGCGGCCGGTCTCGTCGCGCACGGCGGCGCCCTCGGCGGCCTCGTTGCGTGCCCTGACCGCCCGCGCCAGGGTGATGAGCTTGCTGTCTTCAGGATCGAGAGTCACGGGAACCAGGTTAGGCCGTGGACATCGTCAGCAGGGCGGCGACCAGCTTCCTCGTCCGGTCCCGGTCGACGTCGCTCATGCCCGCGTGCACGACCGACACCAGCGTGTCACCGTCCCGCGACAGCACGACGTCGAGGGCGTACGGGTAGCCGTTCAGCCGTCCGCGCAACCGCGCCGCGGCGGCCTCGTCCCCGGAGCGGGCGGCGTCGCCGACGTCGAGCCTGCGGGCCCGCAGGGCGGTGCCGTTCGCCGTCCGGATCTCCCGGCACGACTCCAGGGCCTCGCTCAGGTCGTCGAAGCGCGCCTCGGCCTCCTCGCCGGTGTACCGGGCCAGGCCGACGGCCGCCCGCTCCCCCAGGCCGTCCCCCTGGTAGCTGACCGCCGCCTGGCCGGTGAGCCCCTCCGGGGGCGCATGCCCGGCCGCCACGTCGAGCGCGGCCCGGCACGCCTGGTCCACCCGGCCGAACGGCACCCGCCAGGCCTGCTCAGGCCGTTGCGCGAAGCCGTCCGGCAGGCTCGGCCGCCTGTTGAGCACCTCACGGAGCTGGGCCATGGCCTGGGCGTCGACGACGGCCGCCATCTTCCCGTCCGCCCCGCCGCCGCCCGCGCAGCCCGCCAGGGTCGCGGCCAGCAGCCCGTACACGATGATCCGCGCTTTCATGATTCCCCCTGGACCGCAGCCTCCCCCGGCGACGAATGCGGCAATCTCCGCAGAGTTTCCACCAAACGCAAAAAGGGTGCCCTCGCCTGGTTTCCAGACGAGAACACCCTTTACGCCGATCGACGTCCTGGCCGGCTAGCTGGCCGGAACGCCATCGTCCCCCCAGGAGCGCCCTCCGGCCGCGAACCCCACCCGGCGTTCGGACGCTTCCTCGTGACACCCACCGCACCGGGTGTCAGGGATGAGACTGCCGGAGCCCGCTTGCAGACGACTTGTAGAACGCTTGCGACATCTCCCCGCAAAGTGGTCAGTCACGTTCGGCGGCAGCCTGGACGTCGTCCTCCTCCGACGGCGCGACCCGGCGGACGACGACCGTGCTGATGCGGTTGCGCCGCCCGGCCAGGCTCTCGGCCGTCAGCTCCAGCCCCGCCACCTCCGCCTGCGACCCGGCGATCGGCACCCGGCCGAGCGCGTGGGCCAGCAGGCCGCCGACGGTCTCGACGTCGTCGACCTCGATCTCGGTGTCGAACAGCTCGCCCAGCTCGTCGACGGGCATGCGGGCGGTCACCCGCAGCGCGCCCTCGGACATGGTCTCCACCCGCGGGGCCTCCTGGTCGTACTCGTCGGTGATCTCGCCGACGATCTCCTCCAGGACGTCTTCGATGGTGACCAGGCCGGCGGTGCCGCCGTACTCGTCGATGACGATCGCGATGTGGATCTGCCGGGCCTGCATCTCGCGCATGAGCTGGTCGATGGGCTTGCTCTCGGGCACGTACGCGGCCCGCCGCATGATCGACTCGACCGTCTCCTTGCCGCCGCCCTCGCCCGACTCGTGGATCTTGCGGGCGATGTCCTTGAGGTAGGCGATGCCGATGACGTCGTCCTCGTTCTCGCCCACGACCGGGATGCGGGAGAAGCCGCTGCGCAGCGCGAGCGACAGCGCCTGGCTGATCGTCTTGCCGCGCTCGATGTAGACCATGTCGGTGCGGGGCACCATGACCTCGCGGACCAGCGTGTCGCCCAGCTCGAAGACCGAGTGGATCATCTCGCGCTCGTCCGGCTCGATCACCCGGCGCTCCTCGGCCAGGTCGACCAGGTCGCGCAGCTCGGCCTCGGAGGTGAACGGGCCGTCGCGGAAGCCCTTGCCGGGGGTCAGGGCGTTGCCGAGCAGGATGAGCAGCTTGGGCAGCGGGCCGAAGATGCGGGTCAGGCCGTAGACGATCGGCGCCCCGGCCAGCGCGACCGGCTCGGCGTGCTGGCGCCCCAGCGTCCGCGGCATGACCCCGACGACGACGTAGCTGACCACGATCATGACGGCCGCGGCGGCCACGTAGGCCCAGCCCTGGTCGTGCATGAGGTCGATGAACAGCAGCGTGGCGATGACCGTCGCCACCAGCTCGCAGCTCAGGCGCAGCAGCAGGAGCAGGTTGAGGTAGCGGGGCGGGTCGGTGACGATGGCCTGGAGCCGATCGGCCCCGCGCCGGCCCTCGCGCGCGAACTCCTCCGCGCGCACCCTGGAGATGCGCGTCAGTGCCGTTTCCGCACTGGCGATCAGGCCACCGATGATCACAAGGGCGATGGCCCACAGCAACCAGGCGTTCACCGCGAGTCGCGCACCTCCTGCCAGGACTCGAGCATCTGGGCCTGCAGCCCGAACATCTCCTTGTGCTCCTCGGGCTCGGCGTGGTCGTAGCCGAGCAGGTGCAGGATGCCGTGGGTGCACAGCAGCTCCAGCTCGGCCTGGGCGCTGTGCCCGGCCTCCTTGGCCTGCCTGGCCGCGACCTGCGGACAGAGCACCACGTCGCCGAGCAGCGCCGGGTCGGCCGGGCTCTCGCCGTCGCCGCGTGCGCCGCCGCCGGGACGCAGCTCGTCCATCGGGAAGGCCAGCACGTCGGTGGGGCCGGGCTCGCCCATCCACTTCTCGTGCAGCTCGGACATGGCGTCTTCGTCGACCACCACGATGGACAGCTCGGCGAGCGGGTTGATGCCCATCTCGCCGAGCACGTGGGTGGCCAGCGCGACGAGGTTCTCCTCGTCGACGCCGACGCCGGACTCGTTGTTGATCTCGATGCTCACGGGCGTCGTTTCCCCCGGTGGATGGCCTTCGGCTCCTGGGCGGCCTGGGTGGCGTCGTAGCGCCCGTAGGCGTCGACGATGTCGCTCACCAGCTTGTGGCGCACCACGTCGGCGCTGGACAGGCGGGCGAAGTGGATGTCGGGGATGCCCTCCAGGATGTCCTGGACGACCCGCAGCCCGCTCACCGTGCCCGAGGGCAGGTCGACCTGGGTCACGTCGCCGGTCACCACGATCTTGGAGTTGAACCCCAGCCGGGTCAGGAACATCTTCATCTGCTCGGCCGAGGAGTTCTGGGCCTCGTCGAGGATGATGAAGGCGTCGTTGAGGGTACGGCCGCGCATGTACGCCAGCGGCGCGACCTCGATCGTGCCCGCGGCCATCAGCTTCGGGATCGAGTCGGGGTCGACCATGTCGTGCAGCGCGTCGTAGAGCGGCCGCAGGTAGGGGTCGATCTTCTCGTAGAGGGTGCCGGGCAGGAAGCCGAGCCGCTCGCCCGCCTCGACCGCCGGCCTGGTCAGGATGATGCGGTTGACCCGCTTCTCCTGCAGCGCGCGCACGGCCTTGGCCATCGCCAGGTACGTCTTGCCGGTGCCCGCGGGCCCGATGCCGAACACGATCGTGTGCTGGTCGATCGCGTCGACGTACCGCTTCTGGTTGACGGTCTTCGGCCTGATCGTGCGGCCGCGGGAGGACAGGATGTCGAGCGAGAGCACCTCGGCCGGACGGTCGGAGGTCATGCGCAGCATGGCGATGCTCCGCTCGACCGCGTCGGGCGTGAGCTCGCCCCCGCTGCGCAGCACCTCGACCAGCTCCTCGAACAGGCGCACGACCGCGCCGCTCTCGTCGGGGCTGCCGGTGACGGTGATCTCGTTGCCCCGCACGTGGATGTCGGCCCTGAAGGCGCCCTCGATGACGCGAAGCAGCTCGTCACGGGAGCCGAGGAGGCTGACCATCGGGTATTCGTCCGGAATCAGCACCTTGGCTTGAGTGCGCGAGGGAGGTGCCGTGCGTCGGGATTCATGTAGTTCGGACATGGGCAGGCCAGCGGCCTGATGCCTCCCGGTCTGTTCGGTGTTCTTCTCCGCCCATCGTATCCGGCACCAGGCTGGTTGCTCGCGTCAATATCAGCCGGGCGGCCACGTGAGGTCACGCCCTCCGAGAACATGGGCGTGCACGTGGAAGACGGTCTGGCCGGCGCCGGGGCCGGTGTTGAAGACGACCCGGTAGCCCCCCTCGGCCACGCCGTCCTGGACGGCCACGGCGTGCGCGGCCTTGAGCACGTCGTCGGCGAGCCCGTCGTCGGCGGCGGCCATGGACGCCGCGTCGGGGTGGTGCGCGCGCGGGATGACCAGCACGTGCGTCGGGGCCTGCGGATTGATGTCGCGGAACGCCAGCGCCCTGGCGTTCTCGTAGACGACGTCGGCCGGAATTTCCTTGGCCACGATTTTGCAGAAGAGGCAGTCGCTCACGGCAGTACCCTATCGAGAGCGACCGTTCGGCAGTCCGTTGCGAATCGGTAATCCGTGGTGTCGTGCGCCCGAAGATCCGCGCGGTTAGGGTGAGTATGCGACACTTCAGAGCAAAAAAGATGATTCAGGGTCGGGCGAGCGCCACCTGGCGAGGAACACGACTGGGTAATGCACCCTAAGGAACCGGGGAAACCTTCAGAACCGGAAGAGAGTAAACCCTCTGGGAAGGCCGCGCGTCCCACTGATGTGACCACCGAAACCCTGCTGGCCGACAGGTCGATGGGGGCGGTGCCGGTCGGGTGGGATGCCGACATGGCCGTGACCGCGCTCTACAGTGCGCACTTCCGGTCATTGGTGCGTCTCGCGGTGTTGCTGGTGCGTGACATGGCAACCGCCGAGGAAGTCGTGCAGGACGCGTTCGTCGCCATTCACGGCGCCTGGCGCAGACTGCGCGATCCCGACAAGGCACTCGCTTACCTGCGTCAGTCTGTCGTCAACCGGTCCCGTTCCGTGCTGCGTCACCGCGCGGTCGTCGAGAAATACGCACCCAAGGGCCTGCCGGACGCCCCGAGCGCCGAGAACGGCGCGATCGGCGAGCTGGAACGCTCCGCCGTCATCGAGGCGTTACGCGCCCTGCCGACCCGACAGAGAGAAGCACTGGTTCTGCGTTATTACGGAGATCTGTCCGAAGCTGAGATCGCCCACGCCATGGGCATCAGCAAGGGCGCGGTCAAGAGCCACACCGCCCGTGGAATGGCCGCGTTGCGGTCCGTCCTGGAGAAGATGTCATGACCCAGCCCCCCGACGAGTACGGCGACGTCCTGCGCCGTGCGCTCCGCGCGGAGGCGGACGCGGTCGTGCCCTCGCCGGAAGGACTGCAGATCATCCGCGCCCGCATCGAGCGGCGCGGCGTCCGTAACCTGTTCTGGTGGCGTGCGGGCGCGGCGGCGGTCAGCGCCGTGCTGGTGGCGGGGACGATCGTGATGGTCGTTCCCGGGCTGCGCTCCCAGATCTTCGAGACGCCCGTCAAGGTGGTGGACAACTCGACCACCACCCCCGGCAACTCCTCGACCAGGCTGTCCACGCCGCCCAGGCCCGGCAGTCACAGCGCCGAGCCGCCGCCCGCGGTGGTCGTGCCGCCGAGCCACAGCGAGACCCACCGGCCCTCGGAGACGGCCAGGTCGACCAGGCAGCCCACGCCGTCGCCGACGCCGTCCTCGACGCCCTGCCCGAGCGGCGAGCCCGCCGTCGGCCAGGAGTGCCCCGAGATCACGCCGACCCCCACGCCGACCCCGCCGGAGACGACCGACACGCCGACGTCGTGCCCCTCCGACGAGTGCCCGCCGGACGACCCGCCCACCGGCCCGAGCGACCTGAGCAGCCCGCTGGTGGACGTGCCGCACACCACACCCTGAGCCGGGATCACCAGCGCTCGGTGCGCGCGAGCAGCACGGCCGCCGCCGCCACCCCCGCCGTGGAGGTCCGCAGCACGGTGGGCCCGAGCAGCACGGGCACCGCCTTGGCCGCGGCGAACCTGCGCAGCTCCTCCTCCGAGACCCCGCCCTCGGGCCCCACGACGACGACGATGTCGCCGCCGGGCGGCAGCGCCACCTTCGACAGCGGCTCGGCGGCCTCCTCGTGCAGCACGAGCCCCAGCGCCGCGTCGGCCAGCAGCCCCTCGACCTGGGCGGTGGAGGCGAGGTCGGCCACCTGCGGCAGGTGGAACCGGCGCGCCTGCTTGCCGGCCTCGCGGGCCGTCGAGCGCCACCGGCCCAGCGCCTTGGCGATCTTGTCGCCCTTCCACTGCGTGATGCTGCGCGAGGCGGCCCAGGGCACGATCACGTCGACCCCCACCTCGGTCATCATCTCGACGGCAAGCTCGCCCCGGTCGCCCTTGGGCAGCCCCTGGACGACCACCAGCCGCCGCGCGGGCGGCTCGACGGTGTAGCGGGCGAGCACGTCGAGCGCGAGCGCGTCCTTGAACACCTCGCGCACCACGCACTCGGCGACGTCGCCCGCGCCGTTGGTCAGGTCGACCCGCTCGCCGGCGCGCAGGCGCCGCACGGAGGCCGCGTGCCGCCCCTCAGGGCCGTCGAGCGTGAGCTCGGCGCCGACGAGGTCCTCGGCGAGGAACACGGGGACGGTCACGGGTGATCGTCACCTGCCGTTGAAGGCGTCACGCAGGCGGGAGAAGAAACCCTGCTGGCCGGGGGCGAACTTGCCCGGCGGCCGCTCCTCGCCGCGCAGCCTGGACAGCTCGCGCAGCAGGTCCTCCTGCGTCTGGTCGAGCCGCATCGGGGTCTCGACGTTGACGTGGATGAGCAGGTCGCCCCTGCCGGACTCGTTGAGCCGCTGCACGCCGCGCCCGTACATGGTGATGACCTGGCCGGACTGGGTGCCGGGGCGCACGTCGATCTCCTCGGAGCCGTCGAGCGTCTCGACGGCGAGGATCGTGCCGAGCGCGGCGGCCGTCATCGGGATCTGGACCGTGCAGTGGAGGTCGTCGCCGCGCCGCTCGAAGATCTCGTGCGCGCGCTCGACGATCTCCAGGAAGAGGTCTCCGGGCGGGCCGCCGCCGGGGCCGACCTCGCCCTCGCCGGCGAGCTGGATGTGGGTGCCGTCCTCGACGCCCGCGGGGATGCGAACCTTGATCGTACGGCGGGTGCGAACCCGGCCGTCGCCTGAGCACTCCTGGCAGGGGTGGCGGATGATGCTGCCGAAGCCGCCGCACTGGGGGCACGGCCGCGAGGTCATGACCTGGCCCAGGAACGAGCGGGTGACCTGGGAGATCTCGCCGCGCCCGTTGCACATGTCGCAGGTGTCGGGGTGGGTGCCGGGGGCCGCGCCGGCGCCGTGGCACACCTCGCACAGCACGGCGGTGTCCACGACCAGCTCGCGGGTGGTGCCGAACGCCGTCTCGCGCAGGTCGAGCTCGACCCGGATGGTGGCGTTGCGGCCCCTCCTGGCGCGCGAGCGCGGCCCGCGGGTGCCGCCCGCGGTGCCGAAGAAGGCGTCCATGATGTCGCTGAAGGGGAAACCCGCGCCGAAGCCGCCGGCGCCCGCTCCCGCACCCGCGCCGCCGCCGAAGGGATCGCCGCCCAGGTCGTACATCTGGCGCTTGTTCGGGTCGGACAGCACCTCGTAGGCCTGCGTGATCTCCTTGAACCGCTCCTGGGTCTCAGGATCGGGGTTCACGTCGGGGTGCAGCTCGCGGGCGAGGCGGCGGTAGGCCTTCTTGATCTCGTCCTGACTGGCGTCACGGCGCACCCCGAGGGTGGCGTAGTAGTCGCTGTTTGCCACTTATCGACCTCTTAAGATGCAGCCAGGATCTGGCTGACGTAGCGTGCCACCGCGCGTACGGCGCCCATCGTCACGGGGTAGTCCATCCTCGTGGGACCCAGCACGCCGAGCCGGGCCAGTTGGTTGTCGCCAGAACCGTATCCGGTTGCGACGATGGACGTGCCGCGAAGGTAGGGGTTTTCCGAGCCGATGCGCACGGTGAGCGCGGACGGGGTGTCTGTGGATGTCTCGCCGAGCAACCGCATGAGCACGACCTGCTCCTCCAGCGCCTCCAGCACGTCGCGCAGGCCGGTGGCGAAGTCGGCGCCCGCGAGATTGGCCGCGCCGGCGAACACGATCTTCTCGTCATGGCGTTCGACGAGGGTTTCGAGCAGCACCGACAGGATCGTGGCCACGGCGGGCCGGTCCTCGGCGGGCAGCCGCTCGGGCAGGTCGGCGACCAGTTCGGGGACGTTACTCAGCCCGCAGCCGTCGAGGCAGGAGTTGAGCACCGCGCGCAGATGGGCGATGCGGTCGTCCTCCACCACCTCGGGCAGCTCGATCACGCGCTGCTCGACGCGCCCGGTGTTGGTGATCAGCACGAGCATGACCCGCCGGTCGTTGAGCGGGACCAGCTCGACGTGCCTGACCGTGGAACGGGTCAGCGTCGGATACTGCACGACCGCGACCTGCCGGGTGAGCTGCGCGAGCAGCCGCACGGTGCGGAAGACCACGTCGTCGAGGTCGACCGCGCCGGCGAGGAAGGTCTCGATCGCCCGCCGCTCGGCCCCCGACAGGGGCTTGACCTGCGAGAGCCGGTCGACGAACAGGCGGTAGCCCTTGTCCGTCGGCACGCGGCCCGCGCTGGTGTGCGGCTGGGTGATGTAGCCCTCCTCCTCCAGAGCGGCCATGTCGTTCCTGACCGTTGCCGGGGAGACCTTGAGGTTGTGACGCTCTGCCAGCGCCTTGGAGCCCACCGGTTCGTTGGTGGACACGTAGTCTTCGACAATGGCGCGGAGCACCGCAAGCTTCCGTTCGTCGAGCACGTGCTCACCTCCTGCCTCTGCCTAACAGGGAAACGACAGGTCTAGCACTCCGTGTTCCCGAGTGCCAAGTGTACGGCTCTCGCCCACAAGGTGCGATAACACCAGGTCCCATCCTGTTGCTAGCGACTTACAAGCGACAGGCCTCACACTTGCCGCATGACCGACAATTCCCAGCCCCCGCAGTACGGACCGCCCCAGGGGCAGGGTCCCTACTACGGTCAGCAGAACCAGCACGCCCAGCCGCCGTACCAGCCGCAGCAGCACGGCCAGCCGCCCTACCAGCAGCAACAGCCGTCCGCCCCGTACGGCCCCCCGCCCCAGTACGGTCAGCAGAACCAGTACGGCCAGCAGAACCCGTACGCCCAGTCCGACCAGTACGCCCAGCCGAACCAGTACGGCCCCCACAACCAGTACGGCCAGCAGCCGCAGTTCCCGGCCAGGATCGACGGCAAAGCGATCAAGCCGCGCCTGTGGTGGATCGCCATCGTGTGGGCGGTCGCCGTGGTGCTGGGCGTCGTGGGCGTGGTCGTGTTCGCCGGCGGCGTGCTGAGCAGCGTCACGGACATGGCCCCGACGACCACGTTCGCGTCGGGCGAAAGCGTGAAGGTCGCGATCGACCCCGCCAAGCGCCCGGCCGTCTACATCGCCACCGACACGCGGGTCAACTACCAGTGCGAGATCTCCGGCGGCCCGGCCCAGGCCAGGCTGGTCAAGGTCTCCGGCACCCAGACGCTCAGCGCCGGCGGCACGACCTGGCAGGAGATCCTCGCCGTCAACGCCCCCGCCAAGGGCGACTACCAGCTGACCTGCGCCACGCAGGAGGAGTCGTCGGCCCGCTTCGGCGTGGGCCGGGACGTGCTCTCCGCGGCGGGCGGCCTGTTCGGCGGGGTGGCGGCGCTGTTCCTGTTCCCCGGCGCCGGCCTGCTCATCGGCATCATCGGCACGGTCGTCGTGCTCGTCCGGCGCAGCGGCGCGCGTAAGCGCCTTGCGGTCAGCGGGTGATTTGCTACGGTCCCCGTGTGTACGAGGGTGATGTGCTGGCGGGTAATTGGCGGCGGCCGGGCAAGGGCAAGATCCCGAAGGTGCCCGCCGAACTCGACCTGGTCGTGGAGGACGCCGACAGCGGCTTCTGCGGCGCCGTGGTGGCCTGCGACAAGGAGGCCGTCACCCTTGAGGACCGGTTCGGCAAACGCCGCCTGTTCCCGCTGGCGCCGGCCGCGTTCCTGCTGGAGGGCAGGCCCGTGACGCTGGTGCGCCCGGCGGCCGCGGCTGCGGCTGCGGCTGCGGCTGCGGGGCCCAGGCGCAGCGCGTCCGGGTCCATCGCCGTGGAGGGGCTGCGGGCGCGGGTCGCCAAGGAGAGCCGGATCTACGTCGAGGGCGTGCACGACGCCGCGCTCGTGGAGAAGATCTGGGGCCACGACCTGCGGGTCGAGGGGGTCGTCGTCGAGTACCTGGAGGGCGTCGACGACCTGCCCGCCATCGTGGCCGAGTTCGCCCCCGAGCCGGGCCGCAGGCTCGGCGTGCTGGTCGACCATCTGGTGCCGGGGTCGAAGGAGAGCCGGATCGCGGCCCGGATCACCTCGCCGCACGTGCTCGTCGTGGGTCACCCGTACATCGACATCTGGCAGGCGGTCAAACCGTCCGTGCTGCGCATCCCGGGCTGGCCCGACGTGCCGCGCGGGGTGCCGTGGAAGGAGGGCGTGCTCGCCGCACTGGGCTGGCGCATGGAGCCCGCGGACGCCTGGCGGCGCATTCTGGGCGCCGTCTCGTCCTACACCGACCTGGAGCCGGAGCTGCTCGGCCGGGTCGAGGAACTGATCGACTTCGTTACGGAGGCATCATGAGCCAGGACCCGCCGCCCGCCGACGACCCAACCCCCGACGTCCCGCGTTCTGACGTGCCGCCTTCTGACGTGCCGCCTTATGACGCGCCCCGCGACCAGGGCTCCGGCCCCCAGCTCGGCTACGGGCAGCAGCCGGGTTCCCAGCCGGACTACGGGCGGCAGCCGCCGAGCGGGCCCGGCCCGCACCCGGGCCCCATGCCTCCGCCGCCCCGCTACGTGCCCCCGCCGCCCGGCTACGGCCAGCCGCCCGGTTACGGACAAGCTCCGGGCCACGGGCAGCAGGGCTACGGCCACCCCGCCGGGCCGTACGTGCCCGGCCGGTTCGGCCCGCGCCGCGGCAGCGACGACACCACGATGGCCATGCTCGCCCACCTGCTGGGCCTGCTCGTCTCGTGGATCGGCCCGCTGGTCATCTACCTGATGAAGAAGGACGAGTCCCCCTATGTCAGGGACCAGGCGGCCGAGGCGCTGAACTTCCAGATCACGATGTTCATCGGCTACGCGGTGGCGATGGTGCTGTCGATCGTGCTGGTCGGCCTGCTGCTGTTCCCGATCATATGGATCGTGTCGCTGATCTTCCACGTCCAGGCGGCCATCGCCACCAACCGCGGCGAGAACTACCGCTACCCGTTCGCCATCCGCCTGGTCACATGAGCTCGGTGATCAGGGCGTCGGCCAGCAGCCGCCCCTTGAGGGTGAGCACCATCCGGCCCGCCCTGAACGGCTCCGGCTCCAGCAGCCCGCGGGCCAGCGCGCTCGCCACGGACGTGCGCGCGCCGGGCGCGACCTCCGCGAGCGGGTAGCCGGAGACCAGCCGCAGCTCCAGCATCAGCCGCTCGGCGGCCCGGTCGTCGCCGGTGAGCACCTCGCGCGCGTGCGCGGGCGAGGCGCCCGCCGCCAGGCGCTGGGCGTAGGCGGCCGGGTGCTTGACGTTCCACCAGCGGGTGCCGCCGACGTGGCTGTGGGCGCCGGGGCCGGCGGCCCACCAGTCGCCGCCGGTCCAGTAGAGCAGGTTGTGCCGGCAGCGGGCCTGCTCGGAGGTGGCCCAGTTGGACACCTCGTACCAGGAGAAACCGGCCTCGGCCAGCATCTCCTCGGCGATCAGGTAACGGTCGGCGGCGACGTCGTCGTCGGGCATCGGCAGCTCGCCGCGCCGGATGCGGGCCGCGAGCCTGGTGCCCTCCTCCACGATCAGCGAGTACGCCGACACGTGGTCGGGCCCGGCCTCGATCGCGGCGGCCAGCGAGGCCCGCCAGTCGTCGTCGGACTCCCCCGGCGTGCTGTAGATCAGGTCGAGGTTGACGTGCTCGAACCCGGCCGCCCGCGCCTCCTTCACGGCCCGCGCCGGACGGCCCGGCGTGTGCCTGCGGTCGAGCACCTGGAGCACGTGCTCACGCGCGCTCTGCATGCCGAAGCTGACCCGGTTGAAGCCGCCCTGACGGAGTTTGTCGAGGTAGGCGGGGTCGACGGACTCGGGGTTGGCCTCGGTGGTGACCTCCGCCCCCGGCCGCAGCCCGAACTCGGCGTCGATCGCGGCCAGGACGCGCGCCAGGTCCTCGGGAGGCAGCAGCGTGGGCGTGCCGCCGCCGAAGAACACCGTCTCCACGGGCAGGTCGGCGTCGCCGAGCACGCGCCGGGCCAGCCGCACCTCCGCCACGACGGTGTCGGCGTAGTCGCGGTGGGAGGCGCCGGGCCCTAGCTCGGCGGCCGTGTAGGTGTTGAAATCGCAGTAGCCGCAGCGGGTGACGCAGAACGGCACGTGCACGTAGAAGCCGAACGGGCGCTCGCCGAGCCCGCGCAGCGCGCTGTCGGGCAGCTCGCCGGAGGCGGGCGCCGGATCGCCGTCGGGCAGGGTGGATGGCACGTCATCCAGTGTGCCTGCTCACGGATGTGCTCAGAGCCATCGAAGGAGGCGGCACATGACGGGCGTCGGAATCGTGGGCGCGGGGATCTCCGGGCTGACGCTGGCCCTGCGGCTGCAGCAGCTCGGCGTCGCGACCACGCTCTACAGCGAGGGCGACGCGGCCGACCTGGGCCGCGGGCGGCTGCCGAACACGGTCGGCAGGATGGGCCGCGCGCAGGACCGCGAGCGGGAGCTGGGCAGCCTGCACTTCCTCGACCCGGGCTGCCTGCTGGTCAGCGGCCGCCTCTCGATCAAGGGAGATCCGCCGCTGGAGTTCACCGGCCGCGTGAGCGAGCCGTTCCACGGGGTCGACTTCCGGGTGCTGCTGCCGGCGCTCATGGACGACTACACCGGCAGGGGCGGCCGGCTGGTCGTCGATCCCCTCCCGCCGGACGCGGGCCAGGTCGCCCGCTGGTCGCGCGACCACGAGCTGATGGTGGTCGCCACCGGGCGGCGCTCGGTGCGCGAGCTGTTCCCGCGCGTTCCGGCGTGGTCGCCGTACGAGGCGCCGCAGCGGATCCTGGCCGCCGGGCTGTTCCACGGGTTCGACCCGGGGCCGGCCTTCGGCTTCAACATCTCGCCCGGCTGCGGCGAGATCCTGTCCATGGCGATGATGACGCGGTCTGGCGTGCATGGCGGCGTCCTGGTCGAGGCGATCCCCGGCGGGCCGCTCGACGTGCTGGCCCGGGTGCCGGCCGACGAGTTCTGCAAGACGCTGCTCGCCCTGCTGCCCGAGCACGCGCCGCGCCTGGCCGAGCAGCTCGATCCGGCCGCGTTCGAGCTGCTCGGACCGGAGGACCTGCTGCAGGGCGCGATCACGCCGGTCGTGCGCGAGGCGGTGGCCGAGTTGCCCGGCGGCGGCGTGGCGCTGGCGATCGGCGACGCCTGGGTCACCAACGACCCGATCACGGGGCAGGGGGCGAACCTGGGCTCGGCCTGCGCCTGGATCGCGGCCGAGGCCATCGCGGCGGGCGGGCCGTACGACGCGGCGTTCGCGCGGGAGACGACCCGGCGCATGTGGGTGGCGGCCGAGCCGGTCGTCGCGTGGACGAACGCCTTCCTCCGGCCGCCGGCGGAGCACGTCCTCACCCTGCTCGCGGCGGCCGCGACCAGGCAGGAGCTGGCCGATCTGGTGCTGTCGCTGTTCGGCGACCCGGCGCGCGCGTGGCGGCTGTTCTCCAGCGCGGAGGAGGTGGCGCGCGTCGTTGACGGCACGGGGTGACGGTTCTACGATCGCGTCAACTTATAGGAAAGTTTCTTATAAGTTCACCCCCCAGGAGCGCCCGTGAAGAAGATCGTCCTCGCACTCTCGCTCTTACTCGGGCTGACGGCGGTGTCCGTGCCCGCCGAGGCCCATCCCGGATTCAAGCGGGTCGCCTACTTCATCCAGTGGGGCGTGTACGGGCGCAACTACCACGTCAAGGACGTGGACACCAGCGGCGCCGCCGCCAAGCTCACCCACCTCAACTACGCCTTCGGCTTCGTCAACGCCGAGGGCTCCTGCTACTCGGCCGACCCCTGGGCCGACTGGCAACGCCCGGTGCCGGCCGAGCAGAGCGTGGACGGCGTCGCCGACCAGCCGGGCCAGGCGCTCAACGGCAACCTCAACCAGCTGCGCAAGCTCAAGGCCAAGCACCCCGGCCTCAAGGTGCTGATCTCGCTCGGCGGCTGGACCGGGTCCAAGTACTTCTCCGACGCCGTGCTCACCGCCCAGTCGCGGTCCGCGCTGGCCCGGTCGTGCGTCGACCTGTGGCTGCGCGGCAACCTGCCGGGCCTGGAGCCGGGCGCGGGCGCCGGCGTGTTCGACGGCGTCGACCTGGACTGGGAGTGGCCGGGCTCGGCGGGCAACGACGGCAACGTGATCAGGCCCGAGGACCGGCGCAACTTCACCCTCTTCGTCGAGGAACTGCGCGCCCAGCTCCGGGCCTTCTCCGCGAGCTCGCAGCTCACCGCCTTCCTCCCGGCCGCCGCCGCGAAGATCGACGCCGGGTTCGAGGTGCGCCGGGTGTTCCGGTCGCTCGACTTCGCCACCGTCCAGGGATACGACCTGCACGGCACCTGGGAATCGCGGACGGGGCACAACGGGAACCTGTTCAACGACCGGCGCGACCCCAACCCCGTCAAGTACAGCGTGGACCAGACCGTCCGCGACTACCTGTCGCGCGGCGCGCCCGGCCGCAAGATCGTCGTGGGCGTGCCCGCGTACGGGCAGGGCTGGACCGGCGTGACAGGCGGCGGCGACGGCCTCTGGCAGCCCGCGACCGGACCGGCCGCCGGCAAGTGGGGGCCGGGCAGCGAGGACTACAAGGACCTGGCGGCCAAGCCCGGCAAGCGCTACCGGGACGTGCGCACCGGCGCGATGTGGTTGTACGACGGCAACGAGTTCTGGTCCTACGACGACCCGGCGTCGCTGCTGGAGAAGGCGGCCTACATCCGGCTCAAGGGCCTGGGCGGCTCGATGATGTGGTCGATCGACCAGGACGACGCCCGCGCCTCCCTCACCTCGGCCCTGTACACCGTCCTGCGCTAGACGGGCGCCCGGCCGGGTGCGCGGTCTCCGCCTGCCTGGAGAGCCGCCCATCCGTGCCGGGCGCGCGGTCCCTGCTCGACTGGAGAGCCGCCCATCCGTGCCGGGCGCGCGGTCCCTAGCCGTCCGCCCGGCCCGCCCGTGCGGCCAGTTCGTCCCATTCCGGGGCGTGGCCGGGGACCGCGAGCACCCGGGCCAGCGCGTCGGCGTCGCCGTGGCGGGCGCGGAAGGCGTCCGCCACCGTCATGCCGGTCTCCGGACGCGAGACGATCTCCACCTCGTCGCCCGCGCCCAGCTCGCCCGGCTCGACCACGGCCAGGTAGGCCCCCGGCCGCGCGGCCCTCGTGAAGCGCTTGAGCCAGCCCGGCTCGTCCATCCAGTTGCGGAACACCACGCAGGGGATGCGCGGGCCGGTGACCTCCAGCAGGACGCTGCCGACGCGCCACCGCTCGCCCACGAGGGCGCCGTTGACGTCGAGACCGGCGGTGGTCAGGTTCTCCCCGAACCGGCCGTCGCGCAGGTCGCGGCCGAGCTCGCCCTGCCACCAGTCGTAGTCCTCGCGGGCGTAGGCGTAGACGGCGTGGGAGGGGGCGCCGTGGTTGGGCGTGTCGGCCCGCTCGTCGCCGGCCAGGCCGTTGCGCAGCACCGCCACCCGGTGGGGCACGGCCCGCTTGTCGATCGCCGTACGGCCGAGCTTGCCGGCCCATTCCGCGTCGAACGACCGCCCGACGTTGACGGAGAGGATGCGCATGCCGCGACGGTAGCGGACAGACGGGCACAGAGCGCACCGATTTTTCCGCCCTTCTCGGCCTATCTACGGAGAACAACGGACATGTGCCTATTCGGCCTGTTCGTCGAGCCGTCGCCCGCGCCTGTCGCCGGGCTCCGGCGGCACCCGGGCGAGCTGGGAGTCGGCGTCGAACTCGGCCAGTTGTAACAGGGTCTCCAGGGCCGCCTGCCTGGTCTCCTCGACCGAGCCGCCGCGTTCGCCGAAACACTCGGCCGCGACGTCGAGCAGCGCCGCCACCACCGCCGCGTCGGGATAGGGCACGTCGACCACCACCCTGCCGTCGCCGCCCACCTCGGCGGGTCTCAGGTGAAGCCGCAGCAGCCGCCGGGTCTCCTCCGCCACGGCCACCCCCAGCACAGCGGCACGCTCGAATCGCTCAGAAGCAATCACGTCACCCTCCAGTAGCACTGGTGTTCGGGAACAGCAAAGGTAGCGACCGGCACCGACAGAATCGGCTCTTACGCCCAGGGAAGGTGGGACAAGCCCGCGGGAAGCCGTGGGAAACCCGTGGGAAGCCGTGGGAAGGCCCCGGCGACCGGTCGCGCGGGCGGCCGGCGGGGTGGCTACGCTCGAACGGTGAGCGGTTTGATCATCGAAGTCGCCGACCTGTCCGTCGAGCTCGGGGGCAATCCGGTGCTCCGGGGCCTCGACCTGGCCCTCGAGCCGGGTGAGGTCGTGGCGGTCGTCGGGCCCAACGGATCGGGCAAGTCCACGTTGCTGCGCTGCCTGGCCGGCCTCCAGCCCGCCACCTCGGGCGAGGTCCGCGTGTTCGGCGCCGAGCCCGCCGACGACGCGCCCTTCTGGCGCCGGGTGGCGCTGCTCGGCGACGAGCCCGCCTGGTACCCGGGGCTGACGGCGCGCGAGCACCTGGAGCTCATGGGCGCCGTCTACGCCGAGGCGCGCATGACGGTGGACTCGGCGCTGGAGGAGTTCGCGCTGACCGAACGGGCCGACGCGCCGCCGCTCAACCTGTCCACCGGCCAGCGCCAGCGCCTCTGCCTGGCCGCCACGCTGCTCAGGCCGAGCACGCTGCTGCTGCTCGACGAGCCGGAACGCGGCCTCGACGCGGCCTTCCGCGTCCGGCTCGGGGAACTCCTGGAGGAGTACGCCGACGAGGGCGGCACCGTGGTGATGGCCACCCACGACCAGGCCCTGGCCGACGCCGCCCGCCGGGTCTCCCCCGCCGGGGTGCCCGCATGAGGGGCCACGACGCCGTCGTCCGGGAGAGCGGCCCGACGGCGAAGGCGGCGGGGCGGTGAGCCCGGGCGAGGTGAGCCCGGGCGAGGTGAGCGCGGGCGAGGTGAGCGCGGGCGAGGTGAGCGTGCGGTCGGTGCGGGCCTTCGTCCGGGCGCGCGGGCGGGCCCAGGCCGGGCTGGTCGATCGGTACGTCAGCCTGTTCGGGCTGTGCATGCTGCTCGCCGTGGTCGGGCAACCGCTGTCCTCGGTGGTCTCCGGCCTGGGCGGGACGGTCGAGCCGGGGCGGACGGGCGCGGGGGTCGCGCTGGTGCTGCTGGGGTTCGCGGGCTGCCTGGCGCTGGCGCGGGCGGCCGGGCCGGTGATGGTGCCCGCCGCGGAGGCGTCCTGGTTGCTGACCTCGCCGCTGGACCGGCGGCGGCTGCTCGGGCGTTCCGGGCGGGTGCTCATGGTCGTCGCGCTCGTGGCGGGGCTGCTGCTCGGGCTCGGGCTGCTGGCGGCGCTCGGCGCGCCCGGCGCGCTGGTGTGGCGGCTGCTGGCCGCGCTGGCGGTGGCCACGGCGGCGAGCGTGGCGGGCATGGCGCTGGCGATGCTCGCCCAGTCCTCGCCCACCTGGAACCTGTGGCTGACCGGCGTGCTGGTCGCGCTCCTGGTGCTGGCCGTGGTCGCCGTCAGCGGCCAGGCCCGGACGGCGCTCGCGGCCGCCGCGAACGCGCCCCTGCCCGTGCTGGCCGCCACGGCGTCGGCCATGGCCGCGCTGGCCGCCGTGCTGGCCCGCCGGGCGTGGGGGTCGCTGGCCGCCATCCCCACCCGGCTGCTGCTGACCGCCTCCACCCGGGCCGGGCACGTCACCGACGCCGCCGTCACCCTTGATCCCGGCGCGCTGACCTGGATCGCCGAGGACAACCACTGGCGAGCCAGGAAGCTCGTCTCACGGCCGTGGCCGGGGCTGCCCGCGCCGCTCGCGCTGGCCTGGCAGGACTGGGTGCGGCTCGGCCGCCGTCCCTGGCGGCTGGCGGCCACGGCGGCGAGCGCGGCGTTGCCCGCCGTGTTCGCCCAGGCGGGCGCCGCTCCGGCGGCTCTCGGGCTGGTCGTGCTCGGCGGCGCGCTGGCGGTGGCGGCGTCCGGCACGTCCGGGGCGCGCCGGGACGCCGACAACCCCGCCCTCGCCCGGCTGACCGGCGTGGGCGCGCGTCCGGCGCTGGCGGCTCGGGCGCTGCTGCCCGGCCTGCTGGGCGGCGCCTGGGCGGGCCTGGCTCTGGCCGGCGTCGCGGCGGTGGGCGGCCTTCCGTCCGGCACGTGGATGTTCGGGCTGCTCACCGCGCCCGCGCTGGCGGCCGGGGCGTTGCGGATGGCCAGGAGGGGGCCGGTCGACCATTCGATGCCGGTCATCGACACCCCTGGCGGCGCCGTCCCGACCGGTCCGCTGTTGTGGGCGGCCACGGGCGCCGACCTGGCGCTGCTCGGCTGCCTGCCCGCGGTGGTCGCGCTGGCCGGCGGGCCGGCCGCGACGGGCGGGTTCCTGGCGGCCCAGGCGGTGGCGGGCCTGGTGGCGCTGGCGGGCGTCCTGATGCGGCCCCGTCCGGGCCGGCGTCCCCGCCCCTGAGCGCCCAGCCGACGACTCAGGCGACGACTCAGCCGACACGGCTCAGGCGACGGCTCAGGCGACGGCTCAGAGCGGTCAGGGCACGGCTCTGGGCGGTCAGGGCACGGCTCTGGGCGGTCAGGCGACGTAGAGGTCGCTGGGCACGCCGCCGTACGGGATTGTGCGCTCCCTGTGCAGGCCCGCCTTCTCCGCCACCCGGCGGGACGGCTCGTTGCCGTCCCCGATCAGGGCCACCACGGGGCCCAGGTCGCGCCCGACGCGCAGGGCCGCCCTGGCGAGCTCGACCGCGTACCCGTGGCCCCAGGCGGTGGGGCGGAATCGGTAGTACAGGTGGAGCACGTCCTCGCCGTCCAGGGCCGCGTGCCGCAGGCCGCCGACGCCCAGCACCTGCGGGCCGTCCGTCAGCCGGGCGGCCCAGTAGCCGATCCCCCGTTCCTCCCAGTCGGCCAGCCACAGGTCGAGCATGACCCGGCTGGCCTCCAGGTCGACGGTGGGCCCGGCGGAGCTGTAGACGTTCGTCCGCGGGTCGGAGTGGATCTCGTGCACGGCTTCGAGGTCCTCCGGGCGGATCCGGGACAGGACCATTCGTTCCGTACGCACCACTTCCACCTTTTCAGGGTATCCGCTGCCATCGCTAAGCTATCGCTACCAATCGAACAGCGATGAGGGAACGCCGATGGACATCGCCCGCGTGCAGGCCTCGCTGCGTCTGATGGCGCGCGGCCTGGAGGAGCTGGCCGCCGCGCTCGGCGACGAGGAACTGAGCGAGGCCGAGCGCACGGCCCGCGTCATCGCGGAGTGGGGCCGCCGCGGTCTCACCCAGAAGGAGGCGTCGGCGCTGTTCCAGCGGCACGGCTTCGCCCCCCAGACCACGGGCGGCTGGGCCCGCGGCGACTGGGTGGAGCTCGGCGACGACGGCCTGCGCTACCTCACCGCCAAATCGCACGCCTGGCTGGAGGAACGATCATGACCTTCTCGGTCCGCATCGCCGTACGCGGCTACGAGCTCGACACCCAGGGCCACCTCAACAACGTGGTCTACCACCAGTACGGCGACCACGCCCGCTGGGAGTGCCTGCGCGCGGCCGGCATCTCGATCGACGACCTGCGGGAGGCCGGCGTCGGCCCGGTGACGCTGGAGAGCACCATCCGCTTCCACCGCGAGCTGCGCGCCGGCGACGAGGTGGAGGTGAGCTGCGCGTTCGAGTGGGGCGCGGGGAAGACGTTCCGGATCAGGCAGGAGTTCAGGGGCGCGGACGGCGACCTGGCCGCCGAGCTGACCGGCGTCGGCGGGCTGATGGACCTGCGGGCCCGCCGCCTGCTCCCCGACCCGGGCCGGCACTGGCGGGCGCTCGCGCGAACGCCCGCCGTGCTGGGCCTGTAGCGGCTACTTCTTGCTCTTGTCGGCGGCGGCGGAGTCGGTGGACAGCGCGGCGACGAAGGCCTCCTGGGGCACCTCGACGCGGCCGACCATCTTCATCCGCTTCTTGCCTTCCTTCTGCTTCTCCAGCAGCTTGCGCTTACGGGAGATGTCACCGCCGTAGCACTTGGCCAGGACGTCCTTGCGGATGGCCCGGATGTTCTCGCGGGCGATGACCCGGGCGCCGATGGCGGCCTGGATCGGCACCTCGAACTGCTGCCGCGGGATCAGCTCGCGCAGCTTCTTGGCCATGTCGACGCCGTAGGAGTAGGCCTTGTCCTTGTGGACGATCGCGCTGAAGGCGTCGACGGCCTCGCCCTGCAGCAGGATGTCGACCTTGACCAGCTCGGCCTCCTGCTCGCCGGCCGGCTCGTAGTCGAGCGAGGCGTAGCCGCGGGTGCGCGACTTGAGCTGGTCGAAGAAGTCGAAGATGATCTCGCCGAGCGGCAGCGTGTAGCGGATCTCGACGCGGTCCTCCGACAGGTAGTCCATGCCGAGGAGCTGGCCGCGCCGCCCCTGGCAGATCTCCATGATCGCGCCGATGAACTCGGCCGGCGCCAGGATCGTGGACTTGGTGACCGGCTCGAAGACCTGCGCGATCTTGCCGCCCGTCGGGAACTCGGACGGGTTGGTGACCGTGAGCTCCTTGCCGTCCTCCATGACCACGCGGTAGACCACGTTGGGCGCGGTGGAGATCAGCGACAGGCCGAACTCGCGCTCCAGGCGCTCGCGCACGATCTCCATGTGCAGCAGGCCGAGGAAGCCGACGCGGAAGCCGAAGCCGAGCGCCGCCGAGGTCTCCGGCTCGTAGATCAGCGCGGCGTCGTTGAGCTGGAGCTTGTCGAGCGCCTCGCGCAGCTCGGGGTACTCGTCACCGTCGATCGGGTAGAGCCCGGAGAACACCATCGGCTTGGGGTGCTCGTAGCCGGCCAGCATCTCCTTGGCGGGCTTGGCCGAGGAGGTGACGGTGTCACCCACGCGCGACTGGCGCACGTCCTTCACGCCGGTGATCAGGTAGCCCACCTCGCCGACGCCGAGGCCGCGCTCGGCGGGCTTGGGCTCGGGCGAGATGACGCCGATCTCCAGCGTCTCGTGGGTGGCGTTGGTGGACATCATGAGGATGCGCTCGCGCTTGCTCAGATGGCCGTCGATGACCCTGACGTACGTCACGACGCCGCGGTAGGTGTCGTAGACGGAGTCGAAGATCAGCGCCCGCGCGGCGGCGTCGGCCTGGCCCACGGGCGCCGGGACGGTCGCCACCACGTGGTCGAGCAGCTCGCGCACGCCCACGCCGGTCTTGCCCGACACCTTGAGCACGTCGGAGGGGTCGCAGCCGATCAGGCCGGCCAGCTCCTCGGCGAACTTCTCCGGCTGGGCCGCGGGCAGGTCGATCTTGTTGAGCACCGGAATGATGTGCAGGTCGGCGTTCATGGCCAGGTAGAGGTTGGCCAGGGTCTGCGCCTCGATGCCCTGCGCGGCGTCGACCAGCAGGATTGCGCCCTCGCACGCCTGCAGCGACCGGGACACCTCGTAGGTGAAGTCGACGTGCCCGGGGGTGTCGATCATGTTGAGGACGTGGCCGTCCCAGGGCAGCCGCACGGCCTGCGACTTGATCGTGATGCCGCGTTCGCGCTCGATGTCCATCCGGTCGAGGTACTGGGCGCGCATGGAGCGGTCGTCGACCACGCCGGTGATCTGCAGCATCCGGTCGGCAAGGGTCGATTTGCCATGGTCGATGTGCGCGATGATGCAGAAGTTGCGGATCAACGCGGGGTCGGTCTGGCCAGGCTGAGTGCGCACCGAAGTCCGTTTCGACAGGGTTGAGGTCAAGCGTCTTTCATGGTGACATGCCCAGATGATGATCCGGACCGTCGTCCGCCGCGGCCTGCGCCTGATCGCGCTGGCCTTGGCCGTCGTGGTGGCGCTGGCCGGCCTGCTCGCCGTCGCGCTCCGCCTCCAGTTTACCGGTGCCCCGGCGGCCTGGGCGAAGAGCACCGGCAACGACGCCCTCTGGCTCGGCCACGCCTGGGTCGACGGCCGCCGTACCGAGCGGGACGTGGAGCGGCTCGCCGTCCGCCTGCGCGCCACCGGCATCAAGGACGTGTACGTCCATTCCGGCCCGTTCGAGTGGGACGGCCGCCTGGACCCCGCCAAGCATCCCAAGGCCGCAGATCTCGTGACCTGGATGCATCGGCACCTGCCCGGCGTCCGCGTCTCCGCCTGGCTGGGCCAGTCCGTCAAGAACGGCCTCGACCTCGACGACGCCCGCTCCCGCGCGAACGTCCTGGCCGGCGTGGCCGCCGTCATGAAGGCGGGCTACGACGGCGTCCACTACAACTTCGAGCCGATCGGCGACGGCGACACGGAGTTCCTCGACCTGCTGGAGCGGACGAGGACGTACACGAAGCTGCTGTCCACCTCGACCCCGCAGATCGAGCCCTATCCCCTCATGCGCCCGGTGGGCAGGCTCGTGCTCGGCCACGACAAATACTGGTCGCAGGGCTACTTCCAGGAGGTCGTGAACCGGGTGGACCAGGTCGCGATCATGACGTACGACTCGGGCGCGCCCGCCCAGTCCCTCTACGGCGGGTACGTGGCCAGGCAGGCCGCGCTCGCCCTCGACCTGGTCCCGGACGGCAAGTCCCTGTTCGTCGGCGCCCCCGCCTACCACGACCACGGCCTGCCCTGGCTGGACGCCGCCGAGAGCGTGGCGATGGCCGCCGAGGGCGCCCGGCTGGCCCTGTCCGAACACGGCCGCCGCGAACGCTTCGGCCTGGCCCTGTACGTCGACTTCGCCGCCACCGAAGAGGACTGGAAGGAGTACATGACCCGCTGGCTGGCCTAAACTGAGAATACCCGGGGCGTTGATTTGAGCAGCCACCTGGGTTATTGGTACCCTGTTCACTTGCGTGTGGCGCGCCCTCTCATCGAGCCCGCGCGCCCCATCCATCCTTAGACTTTCACCGAGGCTTCTTCGTGGCGAACATCAAGTCCCAGATCAAGCGCAACAAGCAGAACGAGAAGGCGCGTCTGCGCAACAAGGCGGTCAAGTCCTCTCTGAAGACGGCCGTCCGCAAGTTCCGCGAGGCCGCCGAGCAGGGCGACGTCGAGCAGGCCGCGGCGCTGCAGCGCGTCGCCGCCCGCCAGCTCGACAAGGCCGTCAGCAAGGGCGTCATCCACAAGAACCAGGCCGCCAACCGCAAGTCGGCGATCGCCAAGCAGGCTGCCGCGCTGGCCGCCAAGTAAGCTCCTGCCGCCCGGCGACCCGGGCGAGCGCTGACGCCGCACTCCTTCATGGGGTGCGGCGTTCTTGGTTTTGTGCGCTTTTTGTCACAGTTTCGATATCACATCGGCATCGCCGCCGCGTATCGGCTGAGCATCCCTTGACAAGATCACTTGCCTCTCGTCCGCCCTCTCCATGAGGGTTCACTAAACGGACGAAGGGGGACACATGCGGGGGCCGTTGGTCGTCAAACGGGCGTTCAGCGAGCCGTTGCTCCTCCTGGCCGCGTTCGGCTCGATCCTGCTGGCCACCACCACGCTGGTGGCGCTCACCATGTACGCCTCCTCCATCGCCGACGCCGGCGTGCGCAGGACGATGGAGACCGCCTCCCTGCGCCAGACGTCCGCGACGATCAGCGCGCCGGTCACCGGCAAGACGTTCCCCGTCTACGACCGGGCGGTCCGCGCCGAGCTGGCCAAGGCCTACACCAAGGCGCCGGCGCTCACCACGAGCTTCCGCTCCGACTCCTACGCCATGCCCGGCCAGGAGAAGCAGGAGCGGCCCGAACTGCTCAGGTTCGGCAGCTACGACGGCCTCGACCAGCACGCCAAGCTCGTCTCCGGCGCCTGGCCCAAGGCCGCCGACGGCCGCGTGGAGGCGGCGGTCTCGCTCTCGGCGGCCTCGGCGGCCGGGTTCAAGGTCGGCCAGGAGCTGACCACCGTGGGGCGGCTGTCGCCGGAGCCCGTCCAGGTGCGCATCACCGGCGTGTTCCAGCTCGACGACCCCTTCGGCGAGCGCTGGACCGGGGAGACACTGCTCAGCAGAGGCGTCGAACGCGGCGACTTCACCACGTACGGGCCGCTGATGGTCTCCCGTGAGACGTTCATCGGCCGCTTCGCCACCAACGTGAACGCCACCTGGACCGCCGAGCCCGACCTGCGCTCGCTGACGCCGGCCCAGCTGCGCCCGCTGGCCGCGGCGGTCGGCGAGGTCGGCGCGCACCTGAAGGCCGGCGACTGCCCGAGCTGCGTGACCACCAGCCGCCTGCCCGAGATGCTCACCCAGCTCGACACCGCCTCGCTGGTGGCCCGCTCGACCATGCTGATCCCGGTGTTGCAGCTGCTGCTGCTGGCGGCGTACGCGCTGATGCTCACCGCGCGGCTGCTGGCCGACCACCGGCGCATGGAGGTGGCGCTGCTGCGCTCGCGCGGCGCGGGCACGATGCGGCTGACCGCGCTGGCCGGGGGCGAGGCGATGCTGGTCGCGCTCCCGTGCGCGATCGTCGCGCCGCTGCTCGGGCCGCCGCTGCTCGGGCTGGTGAGCCGGCTGCCCTGGATCAGGGCGTCGGGCGTGCGGCTCGACCCGTCGGTCGGCCTGGGCACGTTCCTCGTGTCGGTGGCCGTGGCGCTGGCCTCGGCGGTGCTGCTGGTGCTGCCCGCGCTGGCGGGCGCGCGGCGCACGTACGTGGAGGAGCAGTCGGCGCGCGGGCGCGGCGGCGGGCGCGGGCTGATCCAGCGCGCGGGCGCCGACGTCGCGCTGCTGGTCGTGGCCGGCCTCGCGATCTGGCAGCTCCAGCACTACGGCGCGCCGGTCACCACGACCGCGGGCGGCGGGCTCGGCATCGACCCGCTGATCATCTCCGGTCCCGCGCTGGCCCTGCTCACCGGCGGCATGCTCGGCCTGCGGCTGGTCCCGCGCATCTCCGCGGTGGCCGAGCGCATCACCTCCAGGCGCCCGTCCCTCGCCCCGGCGCTCGGCGCGTGGCAGGTCAGCAGGCGCCCGCTCAAGTACGCCGGTCCCGCGCTGCTGCTCACCATGGCCATCGCCATCGGCATCGTGTCCATGGCCACCGCCGCCACGTGGCGTGGTTCCCAGCTCGACCAGGCCCGCCACCAGGCCGGGGCCGACCTGCGCCTGTCCGGCCCGCCGGACGCCCCGGAGCTCGGCCCGCTGGGCCGCGGCACGGCGTTCACCGCCCTGCCCGGCGTGACCGCCGCCTCGCCGGTCTTCCGCGGCCAGACCGAGGTCAGCAGCGAGAACGCCATCCTCGTCGGGATCGACGCGGCCAAGCTCGGCACGCTGTTCCAGCTCCGCCCCGACCTGGCCGACCGGCCCGTCGCGGAGATCTCCCGGGCGCTGACCGGGCCGCAGGCGGGCAAACTGGACCTGCCGGGACAGCCGGCCGCGCTCACCCTGCGCGCCACGACCGACGACGACCTGCCGGTGCGGCTGGTCCTGTCCGACGCGCTCGGGGTGTGGCGCGACGTGTCACTGGGCGTGCTGAAGAAGGGCGAGAACAGCATCGACGTGGACCTCGCGGCGCTGGCGGGGCGGAGCGGGAAGATCACGTACCCGCTGTCGTTGCGCGGGCTGGTCGTGAGCGCGCCGGCCTCCGGCAGCGGGAGTCTGACGGTGACCGGGATCAGCGCCGACGGGCGGCCGGTGACCGCGCCCGCCGTGTCGGTGAAGGCGGCCGGGCGGCAGCCCGCGACGGCCGTCTTCGGGTCGCCGCCCGTCCAGGGGCCGCTGCCCGTGGTGCTCACCGCCGGCCTGGCGGAGTCGCTCAAGCTGGGCGTCGGCCAGGTGGGACGGGCCAGCATCGACCGCAGGGTGATGGACGTCAAGGTCGTGGCCGTCGTGGAGACGATGCCGACGACGACCGCCGGGCAACACGCCGTACTGGCCGACTGGGGGACGATGCAGGCGCAGGATCTGGCGGCGGCACAACTGCCCAGGCCCGCCACCGAATGGTGGCTCGCCACCCCCGACGGCCGGGCGGCGGCGGCGCTCAGCAGCCGTCCCGTCTGGGACGTCACCGCGATCGACCAGCGCGCCCTGGCCGCCAAGATGCAGGACGACCCGCTGGCCAGCGGCCTGCAGGGCGCGCTGATGCTGGGCTTCATCGCGGCGCTGGTGTTCGCGGCGCTCGGCTTCCTGGTCAACGCGGCGGTCGCGGCCCGCGAGCGGATGAACGAGTTCGCGATCCTGCGGGCGCTCGGCGTGAGCTCCCGGCAGGTGTTCGGGATGCTGGCGATCGAGCAGACGTTCGTGATCGCGCTGTCACTGGCGGCCGGGACCGGGCTGGCCGTGGTCGTGGGCATGCTCGTGGTGCCGCACATCGTGCTGACCGGGCAGGCGTCGGCGGTCACCCCCGGCGTGGTGCTCGACATCCCGTGGGGCGCCACGGGCGCCATGCTCGCCGGGGTGGCCGCCGTGCTGCTCGCCATCGTCGCCGGACTGGCGCGCAACCTGCGCAGGCAGGGTCTCGGCATTCGGGAGGAACAGTGAGGATCCCGCTGCTGGCCCGTACGCACCTGGGCGCGGTGGCCGTGCTCTTCGTGCTGACGCTGAGCGCCTGCCTGCTCGTCGCGGGGCTGCCCAGGGCGATGCAGGCGTCGTTCGACCAGGCGCTGCGCCAGGCGCTCAGGTCCGCGTCCGCCGAGCAGGCCGACCTGACCGTGACCGTCGGGTCGATGTCGAAGGAAGAGGACCTGCACGAGCGCGACCAGTTCGAGTCCAGGGACCGGCGCTGGCGCCAGCTCCTGCCCCCGGAGCTGCGGTCGCTGGTGGTGCCCGCCGGCACGGGCGACAGCCACATGAGCGCCAAGACCGAGGTCACCCCGATCCACGGCTCGGGCGGCACCATGTTCATGAACCTCGGCTGGCTGTCCGACGCCGACCGGCGGGTGGACTGGGTCCAGGGGCAGGCCCCGGGCAAGCCCTCGACCATGCGCTTCGAGGGCGAGACGATCCCGCTGATCGAGGTGGGCCTGACCGAGTCCGCGCTGACCGCGATGGACCTGAAGATCGGCCAGGTCAAGGTGCTCGGCGAGAGCCACTACGTGGCGGTGAAGCTGGTCGGCGCGTTCAGGGCCAAGAAGGCCGACGACCGTTACTGGAGCCACAACAGCGACATCCTGACCGTCACCAGGATGTTGCCGCCGGGCAAGCTGGAGTTCGAGAAGCACATCACGACGATCATGTCCGACGACGGGCTCACCGCGCTCAGCGGCGACGGGCGCAACCTGTCCTACTACTGGGTGCTGCCCATCGCCCCGGACAAGGCCGACGCGCTGGCCGCGACCGACCTCCAGGCGGCCCTCAGCGACTTCGAGCGGGTCATCGGGTTGCAGGCGTCGGGCTCGTACAGCCCGTACCGGGTGCTGACCGCGCTGTCCAAGCTGCTGACGGACTTCCTGGCCGGCCAGGCCACCGCGCAGACCGTGATGTACCTGATGCTCGGCGGGCTGCTGCTGGTCGCGGTCGGGGTGATCGTGCTGGCGGTGCAGCTGCTCTCCGGCCGGCTGGACCACACGCTGGCGCTGACGCGGGCGCGTGGCGGGTCGCTGGCGCAGGTGGCGGGCACCGGCGCGGCGCTGACCGCGCTCGCCGTCGTGCCCGCCGGGCTCGCCGGGTACGGGCTGTCCTGGTTCGTCCCCGGGCCCGTGTTGCCGATCGTGCACGTCGGGCCGCTGCTGGTGATGCTGGCCGCCGTCGGGTACACCGCCGCCGGGCTGGCGGTCACCCACCGGGTGCCGCTGCACGAGCAGCGTGCGGACGTCAGCACCGCCCGCCCGTCCGCCCGCCGGCTCACGCTGGAGGTGCTGGTGGTGGTGCTCGCACTGGTCGGGGCGTACCTGCTGCGCACCCGCGGGCTGACGGCCTCGGCCGGGTTCGACCCGTTCCTGCTGGTGGTGCCGATCGCGCTGACGCTCGCCGCGGCGGTGATCATCCTGCGCTGCTACCCGTACCCGCTGCGGCTGCTCGTCCGGCTGACCGCGCGGCGGCCCGGAGCCGTGCCGTTCCTGGGGCTGACCAGGGCGGCCAGGGCGCGCTCCGCGTCGGTGCTGCCGGTGCTGATCCTGCTGCCCGCGCTCGGCGTGTCGGTGTTCGCCGCGGTGATCTCCGACGGGCTGGTGAGCACGCAGCGGCTGGCGTCCTGGCAGCAGGTGGGCGCGCCTGTCAAGATCACGTCCCGGGTCGAGATCCCGGCCGACGCGATCGAGCGGGTGCGCAAGGTCGCCGGCGTCGAGCAGGTCGTGCTCGCGCAGACCGGCCGGGTCCAGGTCGGGTACGGCGCCGAGCGCGCCGAGGCCATCGCCGTGAGCCTGCCCGAGTGGCGGCGGCTGCTGGCGGGGGCGCCGATCGGCGTGCCCACCGGGAGCGGCGCCTTCGTCTCGCCCGACCTCAAGGGGCGGGGCACCTACGAGATCGGCTGGCAGTCGCGGCTCAAGGTCCCCGAGGGCGGTCTGATCACCTCCGTGCCCGGCTTCTACAGCCAGGGCAAGTTCATGATCCTGCCGATGGACTCGCTCGTGCGGCCAGCCGTGAACACCCTGCTCATCCGCGGCAACCCCGCGCTCGACGAGCTGCGCCGGCTGGTCCCGCTCAGCACCGTGGAGTCCCAGGCGCTGGCCCTGGCCGCCATCCAGGACGACCCGCTGACCAGTACCGTGCGCACCACGCTGGTCGTGGTCACGGTGGCGCTGGCCGCGTACGCGCTGGTCGCCGTCATCCTCTCGCTGGTGATCGGCGCGGCCGACCGGGCCAGGGCGCTGTCGTTCCTGCGCACGCTGGGGCTGTCGGACCGGCAGGCGCAGCGGCTCACCGTCCTGGAGATCATGCCGATGATCCTGCTGACCGCCCTGGCCGGCCTGCTGCTCGGCCTCGGGCTGCCCGCGGCGCTCGGGCCGGGCGTCGACCTGTCCTCCTACGCCGGCGACCTGCCCGTCGGCGACTACTCCCTAGACCTGATCACGCCGACCGCGCTGGCGGCCGGGCTGGCCGTCGTGGCCGTGCTCGGCGCGTACACGCACACCGCCATCAGCCGCCGTCGCAGCATCGGCGCCGTCCTTCGAGTGGGGGACCTCACATGAACCCGACCCTGTCAGAGCTGGAAGCCAAGGCCACGCGGGAGAAGACCGCGTTCGGCGCCGACGCGCACATCGTCTGCGACAACCTCGTGCGCATCTACAAGACCGAGGGCGTCGAGGTCGTCGCCCTGCAGGGCCTCGACCTGGTGATCGACAAGGGCGAGCTGGTGGCCATCGTCGGCGCGTCCGGGTCGGGCAAGTCCACGCTGCTCAACGTGCTGTCGGGGCTCGACGTGCCGACCGCCGGGGTGGCCAGGGTCGCGGGCACCGACCTGCTGGCGATGACCGCCAAGGACCGGCTGCGCTACCGGCGGTCCGTGGTGGGCTTCATCTGGCAGCAGACCGCGCGCAACCTGCTGCCGTACCTGACCGCCAGGGAGAACGTCGAGCTGCCCATGAAGCTGGCCGGCGGCGGCCGGGCGCGCCGCGCCCGCGCCGGCGAGCTGCTGGAGCTCCTCGGCGTCGGCTACTGCGCCGACCGCCGCACGCCCGAGATGTCGGGCGGCGAGCAGCAGCGGGTCGCCATCGCCGTCGCCCTGGCCAACGAGCCGCAGCTCATCCTGGCCGACGAGCCCACCGGCGAGCTGGACAGCGAGACGTCCGAGCAGGTCTTCGACTCCCTGCGCAAGGCGAACCGGGAGCTCGGCGTGACCGTGGTCATCGTGACCCACGACCCGCTGGTGTCGGAGCAGGTGGACCGCACCGTGGGCATCCGCGACGGACGTACCAGCAGCGAGACGCTGCGGCGCGAGGGCGCCGAGGGGCAGATCGTCGCCGAGGAGTACGCCGTGCTGGACCGGGTGGGCCGCCTGCAGCTCCCCCGCGACTTCATGAACGCCCTGCACATGGAACGCCGGGTGCGCCTCGAACTCGAATCCGACCACATCGGCGTCTGGCCCGCCCGAGAGGAGCCCTCCCATGAGCAATGAGCCCCTGGTCGTGGTGGAGGGGGTCCGCAAGGTCTACCGGAGCGGGCCCAAGGAGGTCGTCGCGCTGCGCGAGGTGTCCTTCGAGGTGTTCCCCGGCGAGCTGGTGGCGGTCCGCGGACGTTCGGGGTCGGGCAAGACCACGCTGCTCAACCAGATCGGCGGCCTGGACCGGCCGGACGCCGGACGGGTCGTCGTGGCCGGGCACGAGGTCACGTCCATGTCCGAGGACGCCCTGCTGGCGCTGCGCCGGGACGTGGTGGGCTTCGTGTTCCAGTCGTTCGGGCTGATCCCCGTGCTGTCGGCGGCCGAGAACGTGGGGGTGCCGATGCGGCTGGCCCGCGTGCCGTCCGCCGAGCGGGAGGAGCGGGTGCGGCTGCTGCTGGCGCTGGTGGGGCTGGACAAGCACATGAACCAGCGGCCGTACGAGCTGTCGGGCGGGCAGCGGCAGCGGGTGGCGATCGCCCGCTCCCTGGGCAACCGGCCCAGGCTGCTGGTGGCCGACGAGCCGACGGGACAGCTCGACTCGCAGACCGGGCGGCAGATCATGGAGCTGCTGCGCGCGCTGGTGCGCAGCGAGGGGGTGACGGCGCTGGTCGCCACGCACGACCCCAGCCTGATCACGCTGGCGGACCGGGTGCTGGAGATCAGCGACGGCGTCGTCCGCGAACCGTCCCTCACCTGACCCGCCCCTCCTCCGCCCTCTCCGCCCGCTCACCGGCGGGCGGAGGGGTCGCGGGCCTGGGCGAGCGCGCCACGGCGGCGAGGTTGGCGGCGGCGACCACCATCCCACCGGTGACCATCAGCACCCCCATCCCGGTCAGGCCCGCCAGCGGCGCCGCGACGGCCAGCCCCACCGGCCGCGCCGCGAACGAGATGAGCTGGTCGAACGAACGCACCCGCCCCAAGGCCCCCTCCGGGATCTCCTCGGCCACCACCGTCTCCCACAACGGGCTGAGCACCCCGAGCCCCACCATGGCCACGAAGTACGCCACCGCGACCACCACGGCCGACAGCCCGAACCCCACGGCCACCGGCAACGCCACCATCGGCAGCAGATAGAGCGCGGCCCCCGCCTGAACGGCGACCAGCGGCCTGCGCACCGGCAACCGCGGCGCGACCAGCACCCCCGCCAGCAGCCCCACCGTGCCGCTCTGCACGATGATCATCCAGCCGGTCTCGCCGCCCAGCCGCTGCACGGCCGCCACCGGCCCCAGGGTGAGGAACAACCCGGCCATGAAGTGCCACACGCCGTGGGACAGCACACAGGCCAGGAACCACGGCCGCCTCCTGACCTCCCCGAACCCCTCGACCAGTTCCCGCCCGAACCCGGCCCCCCACCGCCGACCGGCCGCCCCGCCGGAGACCGCCTTCGGCTCCCCCGCGACCTGCTCGCGCCCCACAGCCCCGGCAGCCGTGCGGACCCCGCCGAGAGTCAGCGCCGAGCAGGCGAACAACGTCGCCGTGACCCCCGCGGCCCACCCGGGCCCGGCGGCCAGCGTGAGCGTCCCCGCGAGCGCCGGCCCCAGGACCGCCGACAGGCTGGTCACCACCCCGATCCGGGCGTTCACCCGCAACCGCTCCGGCCCCGGCACCACCGCCACCACCAGCCGCGGCACGGCAGGGCTGCCGAACGCGATCGCCGCCCCCGAGACCGCCGACAACACGGCGAGGTCGGGAACCCGGTCCACCCCCGCCAGCAGCTCGACGGCCATGAGCCCCTGCGCCAGGCATCGCGTGAGATCGGCGAGCAGCACGACCCGTCCGGGCCTGACGCGGTCGGCCAGCACGCCGCCGACCGGCAGCAACAACAACAACGGCACCATCTCGCAGGCCAGCACCAGCCCGAGCGCCTCCCCCGACCCCGTGGCGCGCAGCACGGCCAGGGTCAGCGTGGTCGGGATCATGGCCGTGGCGAGCGCGGACATGCAGCGTCCGGCCAGCAGCCGGTTCCTGGGCTTGGCGATCGATGAGAACGACATGACGCAGAAGGTATTTCGTCAGCGAATGTTTCGTCAACAAATTACTTGGTGGCGTATGATCCCGTCCTGTGGAGGACTCCGTCGATCGTCATCTGGCCCGCTGGCGCGGCAAGGCGCCCTTCGACGAGCGGACGGAGGGCATCGTCACCCGCATGCAGGCGCTGGTGAAACACCTTGGCCACGCCAAGGCGGCCGCGCTGGCCCAGACCGGCGTCCAGGACTTCGAGTTCCAGACGCTCCACAGGCTCGCCGCCCACAACGGCACGGCCACCCCGACCGAGCTGGCCGCCGAGCTGCTGCTCTCCCCCGCCGGCATGACCGGCCGCCTCGACACGCTGGAGAAGGCCGGTCTGGTACGCCGCGTGCGCAGCGTCGAAGACCGCCGCCGGGTGGACGTCGAGCTCACCCCCAAGGGTCACGACCGCTGGATGGACGCCATGGCCGTCCTGGCCGTGCTGGAGACGGCCATGGTGAACGCCCTCTCCCCCGCCGACCAGGACACCCTGGACAACCTGCTCAAACAGCTTCTGCTCTACGTGGAGACGAACTCCGATCAATTGCATTGAGGCCGGCAGGCGTCCGGTGATACCCATGCTGGGATGGACACTTCCGACATCGGAGACCACATGGCCGTGACGCCGTTCCGCATAGACGTTCCCGACGACGTACTCGACGACCTGCGCTCCCGTCTCCGCAACACCAGATTCACCCGCTCGCTGGACCCCCGCCCCTGGGAGGGCGGCACCGACCCGGCCTACCTGCGGGAACTGGTGGCGTACTGGGCCGACGGGTTCGACTTCCGCGCCCAGCAAGCCCGCCTCAACGAGCTGGACCACTGCACGGCCCCCGTCCAGGGACGAGACCTCCACTTCGTCCGGATCCCCGGCACCGGCCGCGCGCCGCTGCCCGTCCTACTCTGCCACGGCTGGCCGAGCAGCTTCCTGGAGATGCTGCCCCTGGCAGCACGCCTGGCCGACCCCGTCCGGTACGGCGGCGACCCCGGCGACTCCTTCGACGTCGTGATCCCGTCGATGCCCGGCTTCCTCTACTCCGACCTGCCGGACGAGCCCCTCACCCGGGCCGCGATGGCCCGCACGCTGCACCTGCTCATGACCGAGGTCCTCGGCCACGAACGTTACGGGGCCTTCGGCGGCGACATCGGCGGCGCGGCCGTCGGCTGGCTCGGCGCCCTCTATCCGGACCAGGTGACCGGAATCCACCTCATCCACCCGCCCGCCCCCGCGTCCCTGGACGTCCCGCCCCTGACCCCCGAGGAACAGGCCTTCCTGGACGCCGAGGAGGCCTACGACGAGCGCGACGGCGGCTACAGCGAGATCATGCTCACCCGGCCGGACACAATCGCCGCCGCCCTGCTCGACTCACCGGCCGGCCTGGCCGCGTGGATCGTGGACAAGCTGCGCGCCTGGAGCGACTGCCACGGCGACCTGGAGTCCCGGTTCGACCGCGACACCCTGCTCACCATGCTGACCCTCTACTGGACCACCGGCTCGATCGGCACCTCGTTCAAGTCGTACTACGACTGGCCGAGCAACCCTCCCCGGCCGCCCATCACCGTGCCGTCCGCCGTGACCCTCAGCCACGAGCCCTCCGTGGCCGGCTTCCCCCGCAGCCTCGCCGAACGCGCCCTGACCGACCTGCGCCACTGGAACACCCCGGCCCGAGGCGGCCACTTCATGGCCCTGGAAGAACCAGCCCTGCTGGCGACCGACATCACCGCGTTCTTCCGCCCCCTGCGCCTCCCCTGAGAAGCGCGACCGCCGCTGCGCGGGTGTGCGCTACCGGCCCGTACGGCTGGCGACGATCACCTGCACGGCATGCTCCAGGGCGTACGCGGCGTCTGCCCCGCCCCCCTTGACCTGCTCGTCGGCAGTGGCCACCGCCTGGATCGCCCGGGACAACCCCTCCGGCCCCCAGCCGTTCAGCTGGCGCTTGACCCGGTCGACCTTCCAGGGCGGCATGCCCACATGAGCGGCGAGCTGCCCCCCGCGCAGGTTGCGCGGGGCGCTCCCGACCTTGGCCAGCGACCTCAGCCCACCGGCCAGCGCACTCACCAGCAGCACCGGCGCGACACCGGTGCCCAGAGCCCAGCGCAACTGCTCCAGGGCCTCGGCCAGGCGGCCCTCGATCGCCGAGTCGGCCACGTTGAAGCCGGTGACCTCGGCCCGCCCCTTGTGGTAGCGCGCCACAGCCGCCGCGCTGATCGTCTTGTCCTCGGTGTCGAACGCGAGCTGGCTGCACGCCGCCGCCAGCTCCCGCAGGTCGTTGCCCACCGCGTCGAGCAGCGCCTGGGCCGCGTCGCCCGCGATGTTCCGCCCGGCGCGCTTGACCTCGCCCTTGATGAACTCCAGCCGCTCGCCGGCCTTGGTGACCTTGTTGATCGTCACCACCTTGGCCCCGGCCTTCTTCACCCCGTCGACCAGCGCCTTCCCCTTCACCCCACCCGGGTGCGCCAGCACGAGAACCGTGTCGTCGGAGGGCTGTTTCGTGTAGGACACCACCTCGGTGATGACGTCCTTCGGCAGGTCCTGCGCCGAGCGGATGACGACCACCGAACGGTCGCCGAAGAGCGAGGGCGAGGTCAGGTGGGTCAGCTCGCCGGTGGCGACCTTTCCGCCGACGAGGTCATGCACCTCGGCCCCCGGATCGCCGGCCCGCGCCGCCGCGACGACAGCACCCACCGCCCGCTCGGCAAGCAGCTCCTCGTCGCCGAGGACCAGGGTGACCAGTGCTGGATCGGTTCCCGCCATGTCAGGCAGCATGCCATGCGGCACCGACAACCTGGTACTCGGCCATTGCAGTTCGTGATACGAACGACTATAGTTCGTGGAACGAACTGGTTTTGGTGGGAGTCACGATGATGTTGATCATTGGGGGTCGCGGCCACCCCGCGGCGTCGGCCGCCGAGGGCCTGGTCGGCAACCGCTTCGCCGAGCAGCCGCCGGTGGTCTGAGATGGAATACGTCCAGCTCGGCCGAAGCGGCCTGTCGGTGTCCCGGCTGGCCCTGGGCACGATGAACTTCGGGACGGAGACGTCCGAACCAGACAGCCACGCGATCATGGATCGCGCCCACGAGCACGGCATCAACTTCTTCGACGCCGCCGACGTCTACGCCGACGGCCGCACCGAGCAGATCATCGGCCGCTGGTTCGCCCAAGGGGACGGCCGGCGCGACAGGACCGTCCTGGCCACCAAGCTCTACCTCCCGACCGGGCGGTGGCCCAACGAGAGCCGCCTGTCCGCGCTGCACATCAGACGCGCGTGCGACGCCTCACTCAGGCGGCTGGGCACCGACCACATCGACCTGTACCAGATGCACCACATCGACAGGAAAACGCCGTGGGAGGAGATCTGGGAGGCGTTCGACGTCCTGCGGCAACAGGGCAAGGTGCTCTACTTCGACTCGTCCAACTTCGCCGGCTGGCACCTCGCGCGGGCCCAGGAGGCGGCACGGGCGCGACACGCGCTCGGGCTGGTCGCCGAGCAGTCGATCTACAACCTGATGAACCGCTGGGCGGAGCTGGAGGTGCTGCCCGCGGCGCGGCACTACGGGGTGACCGCGCCGATCGTCGGGCCCCGTACGGCCGGGCAACTCGACGGCTCGCTCCACGCCGCGGCAATCACCCTCGACGCAGGGACCCTGGCCAGGCTGGAGGAGTTGTTCCCGCCGCCCGGCCCCCACGGCCCCAAACCCGCACCAGAGGCGTACGCCTGGTGACCTCTCCTTCTTTCTCCGTCTGAAGCATGAAAGGCAATACTGTGTCTGCATCTGATGTGGTGTTCGGTTTCGGCGCGCATTCCGGTTTCGAGGACCTGCCCGAGCTGTTGCGCATGGTTCAGCAGGCCGACCGGGACGAGCTCGATCTCTTCTCGCTGTCCGACCATCCCTATCTCGGCGAACGCCTGGACGCCTACGCCACGATCGGCTTCCTGCTGGGCGGCACGCGGCACATCGCCGGTCTCGCCAATGTCACCAACCTGCCGACCAGGCCCGCCCCCATGCTGGCCAGGACGGTGACGTCGTTGTCGGCGCTGTCGAACGGCCGCGTCGTGCTCGGCATGGGCGCGGGCGGCCTGTGGGACCGCATCACCGACATGGGCGTGCCCCGGCAGACCCCCGGCGACGCCGTGGACGCCTTCGAGGAGGCGATCGTCCTGATCCGGAAGCTGTCGGGCGGCGGCGCGCCGGTCACCCACGAGGGACGCCACTACCGGGTGCGCGCAATCGAGCCCGCCCCCGTGGCCGCGCCCCCGGTGTGGACCGGGTCGAACGGTCCCAAATCCCTGGCCGCCACGGGCAGGGTGGCCGACGGCTGGATCCCCGGCCACGCGGCCGACTGGCGCAGCGAGCGGTATCGCGCCTCGCGGCCCGTCATCAACGAGGCGGCCGCAGCGGTGGGCCGCGACCCGCGCGAGATCCGTACCATCTACAACTTCCCGGGCCGCATCACCGACCGTCCGCTGCCCGCCACCCGCGACCACGACGGACGCTGGATCGGCGGCTCCGTCGGGCAGTGGGTCGAGGAGCTGACCGAAGCGGTGCTGGAGCACGACGCCTCGGGCTTCGTCCTCTTCTCCCCCGGCCACGGCGCCCCCGACCTCACCACGCTGGCCCGCTGGGCCCAGGAGATCGTGCCGTCCGTCCGCGAGGCCATGGCGAAGTAGCACGCGGACGCTCCGACATCAGCAAGGCGTCGGGCCTGAGGGAGGCGAGCACCGGGGTCATCCGCGTGCACCGGGCTTGAGCGAGGCGGGCACCGGGGTCATCCGCGGGTACCGGCCGACGCCGTCCGAACCTCCTCCCCCACTCGGGCCGGTGAAGCGGGGACGCCCTGACCGCCCGGCAGGTCCTCACCGGACGCGAAGGCCCCCAACCGGCCCCCCTCACCGACGACCCCGCCGAAGCGCTCGCCTCCCTCGACCGGATCGCCCGACTGCCGGCGTCCTGGGTGCTCCCCGGCCACGGCGCGCCCTGGCGCAACGAAGACGGCGTCGGCGAGCGGGACGTGCACCGCCACGCTCCCCGGGGAGTGCCCCGGCATGCCCACGATCACCGGGCTCCCGGGCAGGTCCAGGACGTCGCCGTCGCCGATCTCGATGACCTCGCCGAGGTAGCGGGTACGCAGGCCGTTCTTACGGATGGAGTACCCGAGGAAGCCGAACGCCAGACCGAGCTGTACCGGCCCCAGGGCGACCTTGGGCTTCTCTCCGGTACGGGCGCGGGCGGCGTCGGCGGCGTGCACGAACACCGGCACCCCGTGCTAGCTGCGCAGGCATTCGGCGAAGCCGAGGTGGTCGGAGTCGCCGTGGTCAGGACGAGGCCGCGGACGTCGTCCACGGACTTGCCGAGGGAGCGGAGTTCGCGCTGCAGGTCCCGCCAGTGGCCGGGCAGCCCGGCGTCGATGAGCGTGATGCCCTCGGCGGCGTCGACGAGGTAACAGGCCACGAGGTCGTTGCCGAGACGGCGCAGATGGGGCGCCAGTTTCATGGGACTTCTTCCGGAGGTGCGGGCGGAGGGCGGAGAACGGAACCTGAACGCCAAGGCCACGAGCTGAGAGCGAGGGGCCACGGGCCCAGCGCGAGCGCCGCGGCCGTGAGCGCTAGCCCGCGAGGCCGTGCAGCGCCGTGATGACGTCGCGGCCGACGGGGGTGGTGAAGTCACGCACCATGCTGGTGACGAAGCTCGCCACGGACGTCACCGTGCCGCCCGCCGCTTCGATCTGGCGGAAGGCCGCGTTCTCCGTGCGCTCCGACATACCGCCGCTCGCGTCGACCAGCACGATCACGTCATAGCCGTCGGCCAGGGCGTCGAGCGCGGTGTGCAGGACGACGATCTCCGAGGTCACGCCGCACACGACCAGCGTCTTGCGGTCTACGGCGGCGATCGCCTCACGCCATGCCCGGTCGTCCCAGCAGCACGGTCCGCCGCGCACGAACGGGGACGTCTCGGGAAGTTCGGAGATGACACCGGGCCCACCGGGCCTCGGGGCGACCGACACGGTGAAGGGGATGTCCAGCACCTGCGCGACGGTGGCGAGCACACCGGCCGACCGCCTGATGACGTCGGGGCTGTTCGTGCTGCTCAGAGCCACGATGCTGTCCTGCAGGTCGGCGAAGACCATCTGCACGGTGCTGTGATCGATCATTATTCTCTCCCAAAATCGTTCATAAGCTGAATGATAAGAGGACAGTAGCATGCCGCATGTGAACGATGGCAAGCGATTCTGACCCCCGACTTCCGGCCCAGCGGGCCGACTCGCGCCTCCTGACCGAACACCTCGACCCCATCCGGGCGCCCTCGAACGACTCCACGACCCGAGCAGCCATCGCCGCCGCCCCCCTTTAGTGACCATGGCCTCCCCAATGCCGAGGCCACGGTCTCCCGAAAGCCAGGGGCCGGCCCCCGAAGGCGGCCGCCGCCACCCCACGAACCGCCGACATCCCCGACCAGAAGATCAGCTCGCCAACAGGCGCGAGACGTCACCAGCCCGCGACCGCTCATAACTTGACCACGGCCCCTGCGGCCAGTTTCTGGATCCGTTCAGGTGACGCACCGGTGCCAGTCCCTTTGCTCCCCTTCCGCGTCAATGAATGTGGGGCCCGATCGGTCGGTGTCGGATGACTCACGGGCCACGGGGGACCACGGCCAGACTGCCTTCGTGTTCGACGACTGCCAGGTCACCCGATCGATCGGTGCGGTAGATGGCGGCGCCGAGACGGTGGAGGAGGGCGAGGGTCGATGTGGCCGGGTGGCCGTAGTCGTTGCCGGTGCCCACACTGATCAGGGCGGCCCGTGCACCCAGCGAGCCGAGGAACGCCGGGGACTGGCGATTCGAGCCGTGGTGCGGGGTCTTGAGGATGTCGGCGCGCAGGGCGAGGTGGCGTGCGAGGTCGTCTTGCGCCTCGGTCTCCAGGTCTCCGGCGAGCAGGGCGGAACCGGCGCGCCAGCGTACGTGGATGACGACGCTGGAGTTGTTGATCACGCTGCCTTCGCCTTGGCCGTTCCTCCCGCCCCCCGCCGGCTCGGGGGCGACGACGGTGAGCTCAGACGGGCCGAACCGCCATCGCGTGCCAGGTTCAGCGTTCGCTTCCGGAACCCGGTGTCGAGCCAGTACGGCCGAGATCCGCGCGCTGGACTGCACCGCCGTCGGCCGAGGGCTGACGATCACGGCTCCCACACGTCGGTTCCTGAGCACGCCTGGCAGGCCGTCCACGTGGTCGGCGTGCGGATGGGTCAGGACGAGCAGGGGAACGTCCTCGACGCCGAGCCTGCGCAGGCATCGATCCATGACGACCGGGTCGGGGCCGGTGTCCACGACCACGCCTCGTCCAGGTCCGGCCGCCACCACCAGCCCGTCGCCCTGCCCGACGTCGCACATCACCATCAGCCAGCCCTTGGGCGGCCAAGCCCCCGTCAGCGGACGGATCACCAGTACGGCGACCAGAGCGGCCCCTGCGGTCAGCAGCGCCATCGTCCGCCAGCGAGGGTACCTGAGCACCGGGATCGCGACGGCCACGGCGAGCGCGAGGAGCCCCAGGCCGGGGAGGCCGCCCGGCCACGGCAGGGTGGCGAGAGGGACGTTCACTGCCCAGCGAGCCACGGTGACGATCCAGCCCACCGCGTATCCGGCCGGGATGACCAGCATGCCGGCGGCGTCCGGCCAGATCGGGGCCACCAGGGCGGCGGCGAAACCGAGCAGGGTCGCGGGAGCCACGGCAGGGGCCACGAGCAGGTTGGCGGGCACCGCCACCAGCGTCAACTGACCCGACATCAGCACCAGGACGGGCGTCACGGCCGCTTGCGCGGCAGCCGACACGGCCAGCGCCTCCGCCAGCCATCTCGGCAAGCGGCACATCCTTGCGACGGCACCTCCTCGACCGGCCGCCGCGACGTCGGGGGGCGAGGTCGCGCGGCTGTCACCGGCCTCTTCGTCTGCGTTCGCCGCATGCCCATATACGCTGCCGCGTTCCCTCGTCTTTTCCGCATTCCGGTCTGTCGGCGTGGACGCTTTGGTGGCGTCGCAGTCGCCACTCGCCGTCGGTGGTGGAGTGGAGAGTTTGTCGCGCCAGCGGGGTGCGAGGAGGAGGATGCCGGCGGTGGCCGCGACGGAGAGGGCGAAGCCGTACGAACGCGCCAGTTCCGGCGCGAACAGGACCAGCAGGAGGACGGTTGCCGAGAGAGCGGCGAGGCCGTCCTTCGCTCGTCCGGTACCCAAGGCGAGGGCGGCGGCCAGGCCCATCAGCAGGGCACGCAGAACGCTCGGGGACGGCCGGGCCACCACGGTGAACGCGAGCATCGCGACAGCCGCGAGAACGGCTCTCAGGGGCAGGGAGAGGCCGACCAGGCGGGAGAGCGCCAGGGCGGCGCCTGCGACGATGGCGAGGTTTGCGCCGCTTACGGCGTTCAGGTGGCTCAGGCCCGCTTCTTTGAGGTCGGCGGCCACCTGAGGGTCGATGCGGGAGACGTCTCCGACGACCAGGCCGGGCACGAGGCCGCGCTGGTCGGGCGGGAGGGGGTCGGCGGCTGTCCGGAGGCCGGTTCTGAGGGTGCCCGCCATGGACTGCATGGACGAGGGCGGTGTCAGGACGCGGGGCTCGCCTCGTACCAGGAGGACGGCTGCCACCAGGTCGCCAGGCGTCGGTTGCGCCAAGCGGCCGGTGACCTGCAGCCGTTGGCTCGGCAGCAGGGTGCTCCAGGCGTTGCCGCCGGCGAACACCGTGATGGGGACATCGACGGCTTGGCGTTCCGGTGGCGGGGATTCCTGCGCCCTACCTCCGTCACTGCTTCCAGGGACACCAGGACGGCCCTCTTCGGATCGACCGGTAGTGGATCTGCCCGTCTGCCGCGCCGCCGACTCGATGATCTTGAGGGTGGCCGGGATCACGTAGCTGTCCCGGTTGAAGTGGCCGCTTCTGCGTGGCCTGCGCTTCGGGTCGTCGGACAGGACGATCTGGGCGGTCACAGTCGCGTTCCTGACGGCGAGTTCGGCCACCGGGCCGGTGGTCAGCGCCTGGACGCGGAAGGCGACAGACGCGGAGGCCGCCGCGGCGCAGATGAGTGTCGCGAGCACCACGTTCCGCCAAGCCCCCGAGAAGGGCGAAGGCTGACCGGAAGGGATCCGTCCTGAGGGAGAGGGCGACGGACGTAGCGACCGGTGGCGGCTGAACGGCAGGAGCGGCTGAGAGGAGACAGATCCGAACGAGGCCGGCAGGAACCGGCTGATCAGCGAACAGATGAGGGACGAGCGGGGGAACGGCGAGCGGGTGCGCCAGGTCAGGACGCCTGCGGCCAGGGCGGTGATGGCGGCTGTCGTCATGCCCACGACGGGTGATTGGCCGAGCATGATCAGGGCGCTGGCCCAGGCAGACAGCGCCGGGAGGACGAGCGTCCACGAGCGCGTGTGCTCGCCGTCGTCGGCGCTGGCAAGGCGCAGAGGACCGGTGGTGACGGGACGCAGACGGTCGGTGGTGACGGGACGCAGACGGTCGGTGGTGACGGGACGCAGAGGGCCGGTGGTGACGGGACGCAGAGGGTCTACGGTGGCCGGGCGCATGGGGATTGCAGAAGGACCGGGGTTCGAGGGGGCGTCGAAGGGCGGCATGTCAGACGCGGACCTTCGGCTTGATTTCCTCGTACTTTCTCGGGCCGATGCCGCTCACCTCGCGGAGCTGATCCACGCTGGTGAAGCCGCCGTGGGCGGTGCGGAATTCGGCGATCCTGGCGGCCAGCACCTCTCCCACTCCCGGGAGTTCTTCGAGTTGGTCGGGGGTGGCGGCGTTGAGGTCGAGAATCGCTGCGGCGGGGTCTGCACCGGGATATCCGGGAGGTACGGCGGCGACGACCGCAGACGGAGCACCGACCATGATCTGCTCTCCGTCGATCAGACGTCGGGCCAGGTTGAGGGGGCCCGTGGAGGCGCCGTGTTTGAGCCCGCCCGCCGCCGTCACCGCGTCCGTCACACGGGAGCCCTGAGGGAGCAGGTAGACGCCGGGGTTGCGGACCTTGCCCGCCACCTGGACGGTCACCTTGGCGGCGGTGGGTGACGGGGATGGAAGGGGGGTCGCAGGTGGCGGCGGAAGGGGCTCCGGCGTGGGCTGGGAGCGCCAGACGAAGAAGACGGCGACCGCGACGGCCAGGGCACCGACGGCGACGAGCACGCGCAGGCCAGGCTTGCTGAGGTCGATGGCGGTGGAAGGCTCGGCCGAGGTGATGGCGTCGCGGAACGCTTGGAAGGTCGGGGGCATGGGGGCGGGGCTGCCGGTGAGCCGCCGAGGGATGTGCGGGGACGCCCCTGTGGCGGTCTGGGGCTCACTCAACGGCCCGCTCCGACGCTCGGCCCGGCGCTCGGCCCGGCGCTCGGCCCGGCGCCCAGCCCGGCATTCGGCTCTGAGGACGTTCTCCTCCGGTTCTCCCCGTCGCTCTGCCTGATGCTCGGCCTGCGACATCGCCTGAGGCCCCGCCGCACGCCCGGCCCTCGATGCAGGCCAAGGCTCACTCCACAGCTCGGACGCAAGCTCACCCCCGCCGTCACTTCCCGGCTCGGAGGAAGGCGCAACCCCACGCCCATCCCACCGTTCGGGCACGGAAGAAGCGGACGCAGAAGGAGTAGCCGCGGGAGATGGCGGGGCGGCGCTGAGCCGGGAGGTCGGGAGGTTGTGGGCCTCGTCGCCGTACGGATGTCTGTTGCGTCGTCCCGGACGCGGCCGGCGGGCAGGGCTCGTGATCGACCGGAGCCTGGATTCGGCTATGGTCCGCTCTGCCGTCGGGTCCTGAGATCGCACGCCGACGAACTTAGGGATGCCACGCCGCCCCCAAGCCACCGAACCGAGTTCTGGGGACAGCGAGGCCAAGAGACGAGACGACTGTGGAAAACACAGCACCGACCCGGAGGAAGGCCCTCACAGAAACGGAGAAGAGAAGCCGGTCACCCCTCGTACGCCGTGACCGTCACCCCCAGCATCCCCGGCCCCACATGAGCCCCGATCACCGCCCCCACCTCCACCACCCGCACCTCACAAGCCGCCGTCACCCGCTTGGACAACCGCTCCCCCAACGCCTCGGCCCGTCCCCGGGCCCCCATGTGCTGCACCGCCACCCCGGCCCCGCCCAGCTCCATGGCCGCCTTCACCGCCAGGTCCTCCAGCCGCGCGATGGCCCGCCCCGACGTCCGTACCTTCTCCAGCAGGGAGATGCGCCCGTCCACGATGTGCAGCAGTGGTTTGATCATGAGGGCCGAGCCGAACAACGACGTGGCGGCCCCGATGCGCCCGCTCCGGCGCAGGTACTCCAGGGTGTCCACGTAGAAGAAGGTCCGGGTGACGGCGGCGGTGCGGCGGGCGGCGTCGGCCACGTCGGCCAGGGGGGCGCCGGCGGCGGCCGAGCGCGCGGCCGCCAGCACGGGATAGCCCAGGCCCATCGCGATGGACCGGCTGTCGATCACCTCCACCGGCACCGGCGCGTCCTTGGCCGCCGCGAGGGCGGACTCGACGGTGCCGGACAGTTCGCCGGACAGGTGGATGGAGACCACGCCGGTGGCGCCGGCGGCGGCCAGTTCGTCGTAGCAGGTCGCGAAGCGCGCGGGCGACGGACGCGAGGTGGTGGCGGTGGCCAGGTCGCCGGTGAAGGTGTCCTCGTCGTGCGGGATGCCGCGGGCGACCACTTGTACCGGCACCACCGTCACACCGGGCACGTCGGGCAGGTAAGCGGTGGAATCGGTGACAACGGCGACAGAGGGCGGCATATCCCGAGATTAGCCACCCGCTCCCGGGTCCGGGGTTACTGGACCGGCGTGCCGCCCCGCCAGACCCGGCGCGGCTTGAGGCCGAAGGACCAGGCGAAGGCGCCCTCGTGGTCGGCGTCCCACTGGACGATGTCGGCCAGCCGGCCGGGAGCCAGCACCCCGCGGTCGGGCGCCCCGAGGACGGTCGCGCCGCCCAGCGTGGCCGCGCGCAGCGCGTCGTTGACGCTCATGCCGAACGCCGACACCGCCATGGCGATGACCAGCGACATCGAGGTGATGCCGCAGTAGCCGGGGTTGTGGTCGCTGCCGAGGGCGATCTGCACGCCGTGCTTGATCATCTGGCGGACCGGCGGCACGTGGCCGCGCTGGAGCGCCGTGGCGGGGCAGACCACCGCGGGCACGCCGTAGCGGGACATGATCGCGATGTCCTCGTCGGACATGTGGTGCAGGCCGTCGGCGGAGGCGCAGCCGAGCTCGGCGGCCAGCTGCACGGCGCCGCGACGGCTGAACAGGCCGGCGTGGATGCGCGGGAGCAGCCCCACGTTGCGGCCCGAGGCGAGGACCCAGCGGGACTCCTCGGTGGTGAAGTGGCCCTCGTCGCAGTAGACGTCGACGCTGTCGGCGCCGGCCGCCGCCGCGTCGGCGCACCAGGCGCCCACGGCCTCGACGTACTCGCGCTGACGGCCGAAGTACTCGGGAGGCACGACGTGCGCCGCGAGGAAGGTGACGTGCACCCGCGGCATCATCGGCTCCTTCTCCAGCTCGCGCAGGAGCCGCACGTCGGCCAGCTCGCCGTCGCGGGTGAGGTGGTAGCCGGTCTTGGCCTCGACGGTGGTGGTGCCGCTGAGCAGCCAGCTCCGCAGCCGTTCGCGCACGCCGTTGCACAACGTCCAGGGGTCGGTGCCGCGCGTCACGGTGACGGTGGAGCCGACGCCGCCGCCCGCCGCGGTGATCGAGGCCGCGCTGGAGCCGCCGGTGCGGATGGCCAGCTCGGCGTAGCGGTTGCCGGCGTAGACCGGATGCGTGTGGGCGTCGATGAGGCCGGGCGTGACGAGCGCGCCGCCGAGGTTCTCCACGTGGTCGACGTCGACGATGTCGTCGACGACGCCGGGCACGCTCTGCGGGAGGTCGGGCGCCCGCCCGACCCAGGCGATGCGGTCGTTGTGCACGAGGATGGCCGCGTTGCTGAGGACCTCGTTACCCGTCCACAGGCGGCCGATGTTGGTCAAGAGCCGAACGGTCATCGCACCACCGCCCCCTGCAGGCGCAACACCCAGCGCACGGCCTGTGCCGCGCCCACTGAGTCCGCTCCGGGTCCGGACGACATGGGGGGTCTCCTGCTCTCATCCGCGTGATGTTGTGCGGTGACCGTATCGCCGGAGACATGACCCGGCGATTTCAGTTCAGTTACGTTATTTCACAGCCGGGCTTGGTGTACAGGGTTATTCGGAAGAAAGACCACTCATCCCATCCGTCACCCAGCCACGCCTTGCCCCCCTGGCCCCCGCTGACGACTGCCGCACTCAACGTCATCATCCGAAACCCAGAACCGAAACCAAAAAACCAGACCAACGTTAGGTCTGGCCATCCTAGCAACCCCAGGGTTCCGGGACCACTGCACTATTTGGGCAGCTCTGCGCTACTTTGAGCGAGAGCTGCCCAGCCGTCCCGCTAAGAGACGCGTTCGACCGGCTTGCCCACCCGCTCCAGTTCCTGGAACAGGCTCGGCAGCACGCGGGCGTGCAGGACGGTGCCGTCCTGCACGTGTTCCACGGACAGCACCTCGCCCTCCTTGTGGGCCCGCGAGACCAGGTCGCCCCGGTCGTAGGGCACCAGCAGGTGGACCTCGTGGTCGAGGCGCGGCAGCCGCTCCTCGATGAGCCGCATGAGCTCGGGGACGCCCTTGCCGGTGCGGGCGGAGACCACGATGCTGTCGCGCTCGCGCCTGGCGATGCGGTCGAGCACCTCCTGGTCGGCCGCGTCGGCCTTGTTGATCACCACGACCTCGGGCACCTCGGAGGCGCCCTCGATGTCGGCGAACACCTCGCGGACGGCCGCGAGCTGCCCCTCGGGGTCGGGGTGCGAGCCGTCGACGACATGCAGGATCAGGTCGGCGTCGGCGACCTCCTCCAGCGTGGACCGGAACGCCTCGACGAGCTGGTGGGGCAGGTGGCGCACGAAGCCGACGGTGTCGGCGATCGTGAACAGCCGGCCCTCCGGCGTGCGGGCGCGGCGCACGGTCGGGTCGAGCGTGGCGAACAACGCGTCCTCGACCAGCACGCCCGCACCGGTGATGCGGTTGAGCAGCGAGGACTTGCCCGCGTTGGTGTAGCCCGCGATGGCCACGGCCGGGACCTCGCGCCGCTGGCGCCGGTGGCGCATGGTCTCGCGCGAGGTGGACATGCCGCTGATCTGGCGGCGCAGCTTGGACATGCGGTCGCGGATGCGGCGCCGGTCAAGCTCGATCTTGGTCTCACCGGGGCCGCGGCCGCCGATGCCCACGCCGCCCGCGGCGCGACCGCCGACCTGGCGGGACAGGTTGCCACCCCAGCCTCGCAGGCGCGGCAGCAGGTACTGCAGCTGCGCCAGCTCGACCTGGGCCTTGCCCTCGCGGCTCTTGGCGTGCTGGGCGAAGATGTCGAGGATCAGCGCCGTACGGTCGATGACCTTGACCTTGACCGTCTCCTCCAGCTGGCGGAGCTGGCCGGGGGTCAGCTCGCCGTCGCAGATCACGGTGTCGGCGCCGGTCGACTCGACCACGTCGCGCAACTCCAGGGCCTTGCCCGAGCCGATGTAGGTGGCCGGGTCGGGCTTCTGACGCCGCTGGATGAGCCCTTCGAGCACCTCGGACCCGGCCGTCTCGGCCAGGAGCTTGAGCTCCAGCAGGGAGTTCTCGGCGTCTTCGGCGGTTCCGGAGGTCCAGACGCCGACGAGGACGACCCGCTCGAGCCGCAGCTGCCGGTACTCGACCTCGGAGACATCCTGGAGTTCGGTGGAGAGGCCCGCCACGCGGCGCAGCGCTTGGCGCTCCTCGAGGTCCATGTCGCCGGTCTCGAACTCGTCGAGCGCGGTGTATTCGTGCATTCGTGTCATCTCTATGAGGGAACGTCTGGACACCTCGGTGTCTTCCCACGATGGTGGCACGACATCCCCGGCGTCATCACCTGGTTATCCCGCCGAGAGCGTCACGTCGCCGGAACTGGCGGTCAGCGAGATCTTGCGGGGGGAGCTCGGGTCGGACTTGATCGAGACGTTGGCGTCGCCGGAATCCACGTCGGTCTTCACGTCGTAGGACCCCATGGGCACCCTGAGGACGACGTCGCCCGAGTCGGCCCGCAGCTCCGCGTTGTCCGGCGCGGTGGCGTACTTGAGCTCGACGTTGCCCGAGTCGGCCTGGACGTGCACCTTCTTGCCGGTCATGCCGGAGCCTTCGAGGTCGCCGGAGTCGAGCTTGGCGTCGAGCTCACCGCTCAGCGCCCGCAGGGTGATGTCACCCGAGTCGCTGTCGAGGTCGACGGCCAGCCCCCTGGGCACCTCGATCTTGTAGTCGACACTGCAGCTCCCCCAGTTGGACGGGCAGTCGTACGTCACGAAAAGCGCCTGGCCCTCGACCTTGTGCTGCGGCTTGGGCTTGTCGTCGCCCCGCCAGCGCAACGTCTCGACCACCCGGACGGCGGTGCCGTCGGTCTCGGTGATCACCGTGTCGCCGGCGTCACTCTTGACCTGCAGCTTGGAAACCTTGTCCGACACCTGGTAGGACACGGTGTCCTGGTTCGTGGAACCGCCGAAGCTCTCGATCCGGCAACCCGTCAGCACCAGCGCGGCGGCCAGCAGCCCGCCCGCCACAGCAATCGTCTTCATGCCCCCGATCCTTTCGCGGGCATGACGCCCTGCGCATCGGGGATGCCCCCGAAGACGACCCAGGGGTACCCCAGCCTTTGACCGGGGAACCCCGGGCGGAGTAGCTTCACTTCCACAATCCAGAATCGGTTTTCCACTCTACGGAAAAGAGGGGGACATGGAGATCACCGGCCCGATGCTCGAACGGTTCGACGAGATCCTCACGCCGGAGGCCCTCGGTTTCGTGGCCGCTCTCCAGCGGGAGTTCGGCGCCAGGCGGCTGGAGCTGCTCGAAGCCCGCCAGGCGCGTCAGGCGGAGTTGTCGGCCGGCGGGACGCTCGACTTCCTGCCGGAGACCAAGGAGGTCAGGGAGGGCGACTGGCAGGTCGCGCCGCCGGCCCCGGGCCTGGAGGACCGCCGTGTCGAGATCACCGGGCCGGTCGACAGGAAGATGACCATCAACGCGCTCAACTCCGGCGCCAAGGTGTGGCTGGCCGACTTCGAGGACGCCAACTCGCCCCTGTGGGAGAACTGCGTGTCCGGGCAACTCAACCTGCGCGAGGCGCTCGACCGGGCGATCGACTTCGAGACCGGCGGCAAGACGTACGCGCTGCGGCCCGACGACGAGCTGGCCACGATCGTGGTGCGCCCGCGCGGCTGGCACCTGGACGAGAAGCACGCCCAGGTGGACGGGCGGCCGGTGTCGGCGTCGCTGTTCGACTTCGGGCTCTACTTCTTCCACTGCGCCCAGCGTCAGCTCGACAAGGGCAAGGGGCCCTACTTCTACCTGCCGAAGATGGAGTCGCACCTGGAGGCGCGGCTCTGGAACGACGTGTTCACCCGGGCCCAGGAGCTGCTGGGCATCCCGTACGGGACCATCAGGGCGACCGTGCTCATCGAGACCTATCCGGCGGCGTTCGAGATGGAGGAGATCCTCTACGAGCTGCGCGACCACTCGGCCGGGCTCAACGCGGGCCGCTGGGACTACCTGTTCAGCGTGATCAAGAAGTTCCGCACGCGGGGGCGGGAGTTCCTGCTGCCCGAGCGGAACGCGGTGACGATGACCGCGCCGTTCATGCGGGCCTACACCGAACTGCTGGTGCGTACGTGCCACAAGCGCGGCGCGCACGCCATCGGCGGGATGGCGGCGTTCATCCCCTCCCGGCGCGACCCCGAGGTCAACGCGGTGGCGCTGGAGAAGGTCCGGGCCGACAAGACGCGCGAGTCGGGCGACGGGTTCGACGGCTCGTGGGTGGCCCATCCCGACCTCGTGCCGGTGTGCCGAGAGGTGTTCGACGGCGTCCTGGGGGCGCGGCCCAACCAGCTCGACCGGCTGCGCGAGGACGTCCGCGTCTCGGCCGCCGACCTGCTGTCGGTCTCCGAGACGCCCGGCGAGATCACCGAGACGGGCCTGCGCAACAACGTCGACGTGGCCCTGCGCTACCTGGCCGCCTGGATGGGCGGGCTGGGCGCGGTCGCGATCCACAACCTCATGGAGGACGCCGCGACGGCCGAGATCTCCCGTTCGCAGATCTGGCAGTGGATCCACAACGACATCACGCTGGCCGACACCGGTGAGCAGGTGACCAAGGAGCTGGTCGAGCGGATCATCGCCGAGGAGCTGGCCCGGATCTCGGCCGAGCCCGGCTACGACGAGCGGCTGTTCGGGCAGGCGACCGCGCTGTTCAAGGAGGTGGCGCTGGACGACGACTTCGCCGAGTTCCTGACGCTGCCGGCGTACGCCCAAATGCCGTAGATGTTGAAATTTCCGCTTATGTCCGGCGCGCCAGCGCCGGACATAAGCGGCCCCCCGAAACCCACCCAAACCGCCTCCGAAAACTGGCCAGACCGGTGGAAACAGTCGCACACTAGAGGTGACGGATCTGGAGAGTGACTGGTGCTCGACACGCTGACGGCGGCGCTGCGCTCGCTGCTGCCTCCCGACTCGGTGATCACCGACCCGGTGCGCCTGCGCACCTACGAGTGCGACGGGCTGACCAGCCACCGGGCGACGCCGGGCGTGGTCGTGCTGCCCGCGACAGCCGAGCAGGTCGCCGGGGTGGTCCGGACGTGCAACGACCTCGGGGTGCCGTTCGTGGCCCGGGGGTCGGGCACGGGCCTGTCCGGCGGCGCGCTCCCCCGCGAGGACGGCGTGCTCATCGTCACCTCGAAGATGCGCCGGATCCTGGAGATCGACCTGCCCAACCGCAGGGCCGTGGTCGAGCCGGGCGTGACGAACCTGGCGATCACCGAGGCCGTGCGCGACGCGGGCTACTACTACGCCCCCGACCCCTCCAGCCAGCAGGTCTGCTCGATCGGCGGCAACGTGGCGGAGAACTCCGGCGGCGCCCACTGCCTCAAGTACGGCTTCACCGTCAACCACGTCGAGGCGTGCGAGATCGTCACCCCCGACGGCGACCTGGTCGTACTCGACCGCATGGACCCGGGCTACGACCTGCTCGGCGCGTTCGTCGGCTCGGAGGGCACGCTGGGCGTCGCCACCAGAATCACCGTGCGGCTGAGCCGGGCGCCGGAGGCGGTGACCACGGTGCTGGCCGCGTTCGAGGACATCGAGCAGGGCGGCCGGGCGGTGTCGGCGATCATCGGAGCGGGCATCGTGCCGGCCGCGATCGAGATGATGGACGCGCTGGCCATCGAGGCCGCCGAGGCGGCGGTCGCCTGCTCCTACCCGCGGGGAGCGGGCGCGGTGCTGATCGTGGAGCTGGACGGGCCGCGCGAGTCGGTCGAGCGGGAGTTCGCGCGGCTGACGGAGATCTGCTCGGACGCGTTCGAGCTGCGCGTGGCGGCCGGTCCCGAGGAGCGCGCGGCCATCTGGAAGGGGCGCAAGTCGGCTTTCGCGGCAGTCGGCCGGATCAGCCCGGCCTACATCGTCCAGGACGGCGTCGTGCCGCGCACGTCGCTGCCCGGCGTGCTGGCGGCCATCGACCGGCTCTCGCGCGAGCACGGCATCAGGGTGGCCAACGTCTTCCACGCCGGCGACGGCAACCTGCACCCGCTGGTGCTGTTCGACGACGCCGAGCCGGGCGCGGGCGAGCGGGCCGAGGCGGTCTCGGGCGCGATCCTCGACCTGTGCGTCCAGCACGGCGGCTCGATCACCGGCGAGCACGGCGTCGGGGTGGACAAGGCCCGCTACATGCCGAAGATGTTCACCGGCGCCGATCTGGACACCATGCAGCTCGTCCGGTGCGCGTTCGACCCGGGCGGCCTGTCCAACCCGGGCAAGGTGTTCCCCACGCCGCGGTTGTGCGGCGAGGTGCCGGGCGTGCGCAAGGGCGCGCACCCGCTGGTCGAGTCGGGTGAGGCGGAGCAGTTCTGATGGCGGATCCGTTCTCGGGCACCGGCGTGACGGTCAGGGCGGCCGGGCCCGAAGACCCGGCGCACCGGTGGGGTGCCCGGTGGGTGGCACTGCCGGAGACCGTCGAGCAGGTCGCCGCCGTGCTGCGCGCGTGCGCCGCGGCCGGCCTGGCGGTGGTGCCCGCCGGAGGCGGCACGAAGCTGCACTGGGGTCCGCCGCCGGAGCGGTGCGACGTGCTGCTCGGCCTGGGCCGCCTGGACGCGGTCCTGGAGCACGCGGCGGGCGACCTGGTGGTGCGCGCGCAGGCCGGCGTGCGGACGGCGGCGCTGGCGGCGGCGCTCGCGGCGCGCGGCCAGGAGCTGGCGCTCGACGTGCCGTTCGCCGGGGAGGCGACCGTCGGGGGCACCCTCGCCGCCGCACTGCCCGGCCCGCGCGCCTTCCGTTACGGCACCGCCCGCGACCTGCTCATCGGCGTCACGGTGGTGCTGGCCGACGGCACGATCGCCCGGTCGGGCGGCAAGGTGGTCAAGAACGTCGCGGGCTACGACCTCGGCAAGCTGTTCACCGGCTCGTACGGCACCCTCGGGGTGATCGCGGAGGCCACGTTCCGGCTGCATCCGCTGCCCGGCGAGCGGCGCTGGGTGGTCGCCGTGATGCCCGCGGACGACGTGCCGGGCGTCGCGGCGGCGCTGGCGGCCGCGCAGGCCGAGCCGAGCGCGGTGGAGGTGGACCGTCCGGAGCCGGGCGGGCCGGTGACGCTGGCGGTGCTGGTGGAGGGCACGGCCGCGCGGGCACGCGCCGAGGCGCTGCGCGACCTGGCCGGCGGCGGGGCGGTGACCGGTGAGCCGCCGTCCTGGTGGGGGGTCGTGCCGCGGGGTGAGGTGCTGGCCGAGGTGCGTTTTCCGGCCGCGGCGGCCGGCGCCGTGCTGCGGGCGGCGGCCGGGTGCGGCCTGTCGCTGCGCGGGTCGGTGGTCGCCGGCCGGGTGCTGCTGGAGCCGGGCGCGCCCGTCGCCGGGGACGCGCTGCCGGGCCTGGTGAGCGGGCTGCGGGAGCGGGTCGAGGCCGCGGGCGGCCGGGTGAACGTGCTGGCCGCGCCGTACGCCGGGGTCGACAGGTGGGGGCGGGTGAGCGCGCTGCCGTTGATGCGGCGGGTCAAGGAACGGTTCGACCCCGGGCGCACGATGTCGCCCGGACGGCTGGCGGGAGGCCTGTGACCATGGACCCGGAGCTGATCGGCGACTGCGTGCACTGCGGGTTCTGCCTGCCGACGTGCCCGACGTACGCGTTGTGGGGCGAGGAGATGGACTCGCCGCGCGGGCGCATCCACCTGATGAAGCAGCACGTCGAGGGCACTCCGGTCACCCCGGAGATGGCCGGGCACTTCGACGCCTGCCTGGGCTGCATGGCGTGCGTCACGGCGTGCCCGTCGGGCGTGCGCTACGACCGGCTGATCGAGCAGACCCGGGCCGAGGTCGAGCGCACGCACGTGCGCGAGCCGCGGGATCGGGCGGTGCGCGAGATCGTGTTCAGCCTGTTCCCCTACCCGCGCCGGCTGCGGCTGCTGCGGCCGACGATGTGGCTGGCCGGGCGGATGGCGCCGTTCCTGACGCGGGCCCAGCCGAGCCTGGGCGCCATGGCCGCGCTGGCGCCGCGCGTGGAGCACCGGCAGCGCCTGCCGCGCCTGGTCAGGGCCAGGGGCAGGCGCAGGGCCGTGGTCGGGATGCTCACCGGGTGCGTGCAGGGCGAGTTCTTTCCGCAGGTGAACGCGGCCACCGCGCGGGTGCTGGCGCTGGAGGGCTGCGACGTGCTCGTCCCGGCCGGGCAGGGCTGTTGCGGGGCGCTCAGCGTGCACGCCGGGCGCGCCGATCAGGCCCGGCGGCTGGCCCGCCGGACGGTCAGGGCGTTCCGGCGCGCGGGGGTCGAGACGGTCGTGGTGAACGCGGCCGGCTGCGGCTCGGTCATGAAGGAGTACGGCGAGCTGTTCGGCGCCGATCCCGGGTTCCGGGTGCGGGACCTGTCGGAGTTCCTGGCCGAGCTGGGCCCGGCGGCCAGGCGGCATCCGCTGCCGCTCACCGTCGCCTACCACGACGCCTGTCACCTGGCCCACGCCCAGGGCGTCCGGGCGCAGCCGCGCGAGCTGCTGCGCGGCATCCCCGGGCTGGAGCTGCGGGAGGTGCCCGACTCGGCGATCTGCTGCGGGTCGGCGGGGACGTACAACATCCTGCAACCGGAGGCGGCCCGCGACCTCGGCGACCGGAAGGCCGGGGCGGTCGCCTCGACCGGGGCCGAGCTGCTGGTCTCGGCCAATCCGGGATGCACGATGCAGATCGCCGCGGCGATGCGCCGGGCCGGGAAGGAGATCAGGGTGGCCCACACCGCCGAGGTGCTGGACGCGTCCTTGCGCGGGGTGTCGCTGTGAGCGTGCAGTCGGTCGAGCGGGCGCTCGACGTGCTGGAGGCGCTGGCCGAGCACGGCGGCGAGGCCGGGCTGTCGGAGATCGCGGCGCGGACGGGCCTGCCGTACGGGACCATCCACCGGCTGCTGCAGACGCTGCTCGCCCGCGGTTACGTGCGCCAGGAGTCCGACCGCCGGTACGCGCTGGGCGGCGGGCTGGTCCGCCTGGGCGGCATCGCGGAGAGCATGGTGGGCGGGTGGGCGCAGCCGTACCTGACGCGGATGGTGGAGCTGTCCGGCGAGACGGCGAACCTGGCGGTGCTCGAGGGCGACTTCGTCGTCTACGTGGCGCAGGTGCCCTCGCCGCGCAGGCTGCGCATGTTCGCCGAGGTCGGCAGGCGGGTGCTGCCGCACAGCACGGCCGTGGGCAAGGCGCTGCTGGCCGGGCGGGCGGCCGCCGAGGCGATGGCGGTGTTCGAGCGTACGGGCATGCCGCGGCGCACCCCGAACACGATCACCGACGCGGCGGGCATGCTGGCCGAGCTCGGCCGGGTCAAGGAGCGGGGCTACGCGACGGACCTGGGTGAGGAGGAGCTGGGCGTCCACTGCCTGGCGGTGCCCGTCCGCGACGGCGAGCGGGTGGTGGCCGCGATGTCGGTGTCGGGGCCGGCCGAGCGCATCGACGCCCTCGACCGCGACGAGCTGGCCGAGGGCATGCGGAGGATCGCCGCCGACTTCGGCCGCGAGCTGGCCCCGGCCTCGTCGAAGTAGCGCCTGCGGGCCGGCTCCGGCGGCTATTCTGTTGCGCTGTGAGCAACAGCACGACGGTTCAGTCCGTCGACCGGGCCATCGCGATCCTGGAGATCCTGGCCCGCGAGGGCGCCACCCGGGTGACGGACCTCGCGGTCGAGCTCGACGTGCACAAGTCCACCGCGTTCCGGCTGCTGGCCGCCCTGGAGCAGGGCGGGCTGGTGGAGCAGAGCGGCGACCGGGGGCGCTACCGGCTGGGGTTCGGCGTCATACGGCTGGCCGGCGCGGCCACGGCCCAGCTCGACCTGTCCAGGGAGGGCCGCGAGGTGTGCCTGCGGCTGGCCGAGGAGATCGGCGAGACCGTCAACATCGCGGTCCCCCAGGACGGCGACACCGTCAACATCAGCCAGGTGCGCGGCCCGGCGGCGATCAGCGGCCACAACTGGGTCGGCCAGCGCACCCCGTCGCACGCCACCTCCAGCGGCAAGGTGCTGCTCGCCTTCGGCGCCCTGCGCCTGGCCGGCGAGCTGGAGCGCTACACGCCGCGCACCGTCACCTCGGCCGCCGGCCTGGGCCTGGAGGAGATCAGGCGGCGCGGCTGGGCGGCCACGGTGGAGGAGCTGGAGGTCGGGCTGAACGCGGTGGCGGCGCCGATCAGGGGGGCCGACGGCTCGGTGGTGGCCGCGGTCAGCGCGTCCGGGCCGTCCTACCGGCTCACGCCCGAGCGGCTGCCCGAGGTCGGCGAGTTGCTGGCCGCGGGCGCGAGGGAGATAAGCCAGCGCATCGGCTATTACCGTTGAGAGCATGTGCAGAAGCATCAAGACCCTGCGGCCGCCGTACGCCGAGAGCGTGACCGAGGACGACGTGCGGGCCGCCGCGCTCCAGTACGTCAGGAAGATCTCCGGATTCCGGGCCCCGGCCGCCCACAACGCCGAGGCGTTCGACCGGGCCGTGGAGGCGATCACCAGGGCGTCCGAGGAGTTGCTGGGGGCGCTGGAAGTTCGCGGAGGCCGGTGACCCGTCAGCGCCCCGGCGGGCCGGTCAGCGGGTGGCGGGGCCGTCGGGAGTGCAGAAGATCTTGAGTTCGACCTCCTCGCCGTCCTCCGGCTCGAACTCGACCTTCGCCTCGCGGGCCGGGCCGGGTTGGACGCCGTCCACCGAGTAGCCCTGGGCGGGGCTCCAGGAGCGCAGGGTGACCAGGCCGCCGGAGCAGGAGGCGATCACCGTGCCGGCCTCGGTGCGCATGAGCCGGTCCTGGGCGCGGGCGGACGTCCGCGGCATGGGCGTGGCGGCGCGCGCGGTGGCGGTGGAGAGCGCGGCGCGCACCTCCGGCCCGCTGAGCACGCGGCTGGACGTGCCGGTCACCCCGGTTCCGAGCAGGCCGAGCACGGCCACGGCCGCCCCGGTAGCGGCGGCCGCGGTGACGGCCCAGGCCAGCACGAGACGCTTCACGCTCCCACCCTCCCCCACGTACGGCTAAGCGCAGGTTAAGGCGACGCTAACGATGCTCGGTGCATCACCACGGACCGTCTACGGTTTGGGTATATGGCTGACATCCTGCTCATCGAGGACGACGTGACCATCCGGACGTCGTTGAGCCGGGGCCTGCGCGATCTCGGCCACGCGGTCTCCTCCTCCCCGACCGCGCTGGAGGGGTTGCGGCTGGCCGTGCAGGACCGTCCCGACCTGATCGTGCTCGACCTGGGCCTGCCCGACCTCGACGGCGTGGAGCTGCTGCGCATGTTGCGGGCGGTGAGCCGGGTGCCGGTCATCGTGGCGACCGCCCGCGACGGCGACGCCGAGATGGTGCCCGTCCTGGACGCGGGGGCCGACGACTACGTGGTCAAGCCGTACAGCGCCCGGCAGCTCGACGCCCGGGTGCGGGCGGTGCTGCGGCGCGCGGGCGAGGCCGCGCCGGAGCCGCTGGCCGTGGGCGGGCTGCGGGTCGATCCCCGGGCGCGCACGGCCACGCTCGACGGCGTGTCACTCGACCTCACGCCGCGCGAGTTCGACGTGCTGCACTTCCTCGCGGCCCGGCCCGGCGAGGTGGTCACCAAGCGCGAGCTGCTGACGGAGGTGTGGCGGCTGCCGTACGGCGGCGCCGACAAGACCGTGGACGTGCACCTGTCGTGGCTGCGCAGGAAGCTCGGCGAGACCGCGGCCGAGCCCCGTTACCTGCACACCGTCAGAGGCGTCGGGGTCAAGCTGGTCGGGCCGTCGTGAGGCGCTGGCTGGCGCTGCTGGTGGCGGCGACGACGTCGCTCGTGCTGATCGCGCTGCTGGTGCCGATGGCGCTGCTGATCGGCACGGTGGCCGAGAACGGCGCGATGAGCCGGGCCACCGCCGCCGCCGAGTCCGTCGCGGTCGCGGTCGGCACGCCCGACCTGCCGCTGGCCGTCGAGCAGGTGCCGCGGCGGGTGACGGTGTTCCTGCCCGGCGGGGGCACGATGGGCGCGCCGGCCGCCCGCTCCGACGCCGTGCGGCTGGCCGCGACGGGCCGCAGCGTGACCGCCGTCGCCCCCGGCGGCCGGGAGGTGCTGGTGTCGGCGCAGTCCCCCGACGGCACGGCCGTGATCAGGGTGTTCGTGCCGGACGACGAGCTGACGCACGGCGTGCGGGCCGCCTGGCTGGCGCTGCTCGTGCTCGGGCTGGGGCTCATGGTGCTCGGCATCGTGCTGGCCGACCGGCTGGCGCTGGCCGTGACCAGGCCCGTGGTCGGGCTGGCCCGCGTGTCGCACCGGCTGGCCGGCGGCGACCTGAGCGCGCGGGCCGAGCCGGGCGGGCCGCCGGAGGTGCGGTCGGTGGCGCTGGCGCTCAACCATCTGGCCGGGCGCATCGGCGACCTGCTGGCCGCCGAGCGCGAGTCGGTCGCCGACCTGTCCCACCGGCTGCGCACGCCGCTGACCGGCCTGCGGCTGGAGGCCGAGTCGCTGCGCGACCCGGAGGAGGCCGCCCGGGTCCAGAACAGGGTGGACGCACTGGAGCGGGCGGTCAGCGCGGTCATCACCGAGGCGCGGCGGCGCTCGGCCGGGCGCGGCTCCTGCGACGCGGCCGAGGTGGTGCGCGAGCGGGTGCGGTTCTGGTCGGTGCTGGCCGAGGACCAGGGGCGGCCGGTGTCGGTGTCGCTGCCCGACGCGCCCGCGCCGGTCGCCGTCGGCGGCGAGGAGCTGGCCGCGTGCGTGGACGCGCTGCTCGGCAACGTCTTCGCGCACACCCCGGAGGGGACCGCCATGGCCGTGCGGCTGTCGTCCCGGCCGGGCGGGACGCTGCTGGTCGTCGAGGACTCGGGGCCGGGGTTCGACCCGGGGGCGCTGGAGCGGGGGATCAGCGGGGGCGGCTCGACCGGCCTCGGGCTGGACATCGCGCGGCGCACCGCCGAGTCGTGCGGCGGCACGCTGGCCGTCGCGGCGCCCGAGGGCGGCGGGGCCCGCGTGGAGCTGACGCTGACCGCCCCCGGCGAGGCCCTCAGCAGTCCTTGAGTATGCCCTCCATCGCGCTCTTCTCACCGTCGGTGATCCAGACGTCGTACTTGCTCTTCACGTCGATCTGGCGGGCGATGTAGGCGCACCGGTACGCCTTGCGCGGCGGCAGCCAGGTGGCCGCGTCGGAGTCGCTCTTCTGGTTGTTCAGCGGGCCGTCCACCGCCAGCAGGTTCAGCGGGTCGTTGGCGAACTCCTTGCGCTTGGTGGGCGACCACTGCTGCGCGCCCTTCTGCCAGGCGTCCGACAGCGGCACCAGGTGGTCGATCTGGACGGCCGTGCTGGTGTCCTGGCCGCGCTTGAACTTGATGGTCTTGCCGCTGTAGGGGTCGTCCAGGGTGCCGGTGAGCACGATGCAGTCGTGGGTGCCCGACTTGAACGTCTCGTCCTTCAGGTCGCGCTTGAGGATGTCGTTGCGGGTGTCGCAGCCGTTGTGGTCGACGTCGGCCCAGGCGGGGCCGAACTGGTCGCGGTCGAAGCCGGTGCGCGGGGCCCGTCCCTTGACCTTGAGCTTGGCCAGCTTCTTGCGGGCGTCCGAGACCGACGCGGAGTCCGGTTTGGCCGGGTCCGGGCCGCCGCCCGACTGCGCCTCCAGGCCGCCGCAGCCGGCCAGCATCGTCACCATGGCCAGACCGGCCGTGAACGCCCGTATGCGCACGTGATCCCCCAGACTTCGGTTTTCGTAAAGTCTAGGTATAGCAAGTACCCCTAAATGGTCTTATAACGCTAAAACAGCGTCCAAGAGCCACTCTGCCAGGTAGGTGGTGAACGACGACCTGACGTGGATCCGGTACTCGCCGGGCGCCCGCCGTTCCAGGATCACCGCGGCCCTGCCCAGCAGCGTCTGCGCGTGCCCGGGGAACACGTCGGGGTGCAGGTCCACGGGACAGCCGGTGATCAGGACGTCGTCCGCCCCCGGCCCGGACAGCTCCAGGATCGTCCGCTGTCCCGAGACGTCCACCCAGCCGGGCCCCGGCGCGGCGTCCCCGGTCACCAGCCACCACGACGGGCCGAGCCGCAGGCCCACGCCGGGATCGGCGCCCCTGACCTCCCACATCGGCTCGAACGGCAGCTCGCGCAGCCGCACCGCGGGCCCGCTCGCCGCCGCGAACCGCCCGGCGAACGCCGCCGCCGGGCTCTCCCGCGCCGGAACGCCTTCGAGCGCCGCGGGCGCGTCCTCCTCCAGAGGGTCGCCGTCGCGGCGGGCGTTGTCCGGGTCGTACAGGACCGGGTCGACGACCGTCACGCCGGTGGCCGCCGCGCCCGACACCGCCGTGAGCCGGTCCCCCGGCACGACGTCCCTGACCATGGCCAGCCCGAACGTCCGGCCGAGCGCCGCACTGACGTAGCCGGAGGTGACGTGCCCCAGCATGGGCGCGCCCGGCCCGCCCCTGACCAGCTGGGCGCCCTCCTCGATCGGCGCCGCCGGGTCCTCGGCGAGCAGGCCGACCAGGCGTTTGCGGCCCTCGCGGGCGGTGTCGGGGCGGGCGTGCGAGCGTTTGCCCACGAAGTCCGGCTTGCGCGGGGAGACGATCCACGACATGCCGAGGTCCTGCGGCGTGACCGTGCCGTCGGTCTCCTGGCCGACGATGGCGAACCCCTTCTCGGCCCGCAGCACGTGCATCGCCTCGGTCCCGTACGGCACCGCGCCCAGCTCCAGCACCGCCTCCCACAACGCCCTGCCGTACGGCCAGGGCACGTTGACCTCGTAGGCCAGCTCGCCGGAGAAGCTGATCCGGAACACCCGGCCGGGCACGCCGAGCACGTCCGTCTCCACGTACCGCATGAAGGGCAGGCCGAGCGCGCCGGGCGTGACGGCGGCGATCACCCGCCGCGCCTTGGGGCCGGCCACGGCGACCGTCGCCCAGTGGTCGGTCACCGAGGTGAAGGAGACGTCGAGCCGCGGCCACTCGGTCTGCCGCCACTCCTCCAGCCAGTCGAGCACCGCGGCGGCGTTGCCGGTGGTCGTGGTCGTCAGGTAGTGGTCGGCGGCGAGCCTGGTCGTGGTGCCGTCGTCGAACACCATGCCGTCGGCCCGGCACATGAGCCCGTAGCGGCAGGCGCCGACGGCGAGCGTGGAGTACATGTTGGTGTAGATCCGGTCCAGGAATTCGCCCGCGTCCGCGCCCCGGATGTCGATCTTGCCCAGGGTGGAGGCGTCCATGGCGGCGACCGAGGTGCGGGCGGCCCGGCATTCGCGCGCCACGGCGGCCTGCATGGTCTCGCCGTCCAGCGGGAAGTAGCGGGGGCGTTTCCACTGGCCGACGTCCTCGAACACGGCGCCCGCCGCGACGTGCGCGGCGTGCATGGAGGTGGTCCTGACCGGGTCGGAGAGCGCGCCCCGGTCGCGCCCGGCCAGCGTCGCGAACGACACCGGCGTGTACGGCGGCCGGAACGTGGTCGTGCCCACCTGGCCCGGCGCGGTCCCGAGCAGCGCCGACATCACGCCCACGACGACCGTGCCCGACGTCTTGCCCTGGTCGGCGCCGGTGCCCGCGGTGGTGTAGCGCTTGACGTGCTCGACCGAGCGCATCCCGGCGCCGGTCGCCCTGGCCAGGTCGGCCACGGTCACGTCCCGGTGCAGGTCGGCGAAGGCGGGCTCGTCGCCGTCCCCCTCGACCAGCCACAGCGCGGCGGGTGGCCGCGAGGGCCGTTCGTCGCAGTCGGGCACGCGGAGCTCGCGGGCGGCGGACCCGGCGGCCTCCCGGCCGGCGGCGTGGCCGTCGGCGATGGCCTCGCGGGTGCCGTACCGGCCGCGGCAGGCGCCGGCGGAGCATTCGGCCTGCGCCGAGACGCCCGGCACGAACGCCTGCAACCCCTCGTCGAAGCACACCCGCCCCTGCGACTGGCTGAACAGGTGCACGGCGGGGTTCCAGCCGCCCGCCACGGCCAGCAGGTCGGCCTCGATGTGCCGCTCCCCCACCCGCACGCCGGTCAGCACGCCGTCCGCGCCGGCCGTGGTGCCGGTGATCACCTGCCCGGCCAGGGCGCCGGGGGTGAGCCCCTCGGGGCGCGGATCGACGATCGCGGCGATCTCCACGCCGGCCGCGCGCAGGTCCGCGGCGGCCTCGTAGCCGGAGTCCGCGCAGGCGAGGACGACTGCCCGGCGGCCGGGGAGCACGCCGTACCGGTTGACGTAGGCGCGGGCGGCCGAGGCCAGCATGACGCCGGGCCGGTCGTTGCCGGGGAAGGCGAGCGAACGCTCGTGGGCGCCGGTCGCCAGGATCACCCGGCGGGCCCTGATGTGCCACAGCCGCTCGCCGCGCGCCCGCCGCTCGACGGCCACCACGTAGTTGTGGTCGTGGTAGCCGACGGCCGTGGTCCTGGTCAGCACCCGCACGCCGGACAGGTCGAGCGAGTCCACCCAGTCGAGCGCGGGCGCGCCGTCGAGCAGCACCCGGCTGTTCAGCAGGTCGCCGCCGAGGCGGGGCTGGTCGTCGAGCAGGATCACCCGGGCCGCGCGCGCCGCGGCGGCCGCCGCGAGCCCGGCCGGGCCGCCGCCGACCACCAGCACGTCGCAGTGCAGGTACGCCTTGTCGCAGCGCCGGTCGTCGGCCGCGTCGAGGTCCACCCGGCCCTTGCCGCGCAGGCTCCACGCCGCCAGCCCGTCGTACAGCTCCACGGTCGTGGCCGCCAGCATCGGGTCGGCGCCGACGCGGACCAGGGCGTTCGGCTCCTCGGGACCGGCCGAGAAGACGCCGCGCGGGCGGCCGGACTCCACGCCCCGGCCCACCACCCGCACCCCGTTGCGCAGCAGCGCGGCGGCCAGCGTGTCGCCCGGCTCCCCCTGGAGGGGACGGCCGTCGAAGGTGAACCTCATGGCGCCTTCCTGATCTCGTGCGTGACCGTGTGCCGTTCGACGGTGAACCAGGTCCGGCAGCCGTGCGTGTGGAACCAGCGTTCGCCGAACCAGCCCTTGGGGTTGTCGCGCAGGAAGACGTAGGCGGCCCACTCCTGGTCGGACAGCTCGCCGGGGGCCTGCGGATAGGCGATCCCGGCCTGGCCGCCGTAGTGGAACTCGGTCTCGTCGCGGGGGCCGCAGTGGGGGCAGTCGAGGAGCAGCATCAGTGGGCCACCGCCGCCGCGCCGTGCTCGTCGATGAGCGCGCCCGTGGTGAACCGCTCCAGCGCGAACGGCTCGGCGAGCGGGTGCGGGCGGCCGTTGGCGATCGTGTCGGCGTACACCCAGCCGGAGCCGGGGGTCGCCTTGAAGCCGCCGGTGCCCCACCCGGCGTTGACGTAGAGGCCGTCCACGGGGGTGGCGCCGATGATCGGGGAGGCGTCCGGCGAGACGTCCACGATCCCGGCCCAGGTCCGCAGCACGCGGACCCGGCTGAACAGCGGGAACAGCTCCAGGGCCGCCGCCATCTGCGCCTCGATCACGTGGCACCCGCCGCGCTGCCCGTAGGAGTTGTACGCGTCGATGCCCGCCCCCATGACCAGCTCGCCCTTGTGCGCCTGGCTGACGTACACGTGGACGGCGTTGGACATGACGACGCAGTCCAGCACCGGCTCCAGCAGCTCCGACACCAGCGCCTGCAGCGGGTGCGACTGCAACGGCAGCCGGACGCCGGCCCGCTCGGCCAGGACCGAGGTGTGCCCGGCCGAGGCGAGCGCGACCGTGCCGGCCGCGATGGGCCCGCGCGAGGTGCGCACGCCGGTCACCCGGTTGCCGGTGATCTCGAACCCGGTCACCTCGCAGCCCTGGATCAGGTCGACGCCGTACGCGTCGGCCCGGCGGGCCAGCGCCCAGGCGACGTGGTCGTGCTTGGCGATGCCGCCGCGCCGCTGCAACGTGGCCCCCAGGACGGGGTAGCGGGCCCGGTCGGAGACGTTGACGACGGGGCAGAACTTCCTGACCTCGTCGGCGTCCAGCCATTCGGCGTCCACGCCGTTGAGCCGGTTGGCGTTGACCCGCCGCCTGCCCTCGCGCACGTCGTGCAGGTTGTGCGCCAGGTTGAGCACGCCGCGCTGGCTGAACTGCAGGTCGTAGTCCAGTTCCGCGCTCAGGCCCTCCCACAGCTTCAGCGAGTGCTCGTAGAGTGCGGCGCTCTCGTCCCACAGGTAGTTGGAGCGGATGATGGTGGTGTTGCGGGCCATGTTGCCGCCGGCCAGCCAGCCCTTCTCCAGGACGGCGACGTTCGTCAGGCCGTGGTTCCTGGCCAGGTAGTAGGCGGTGGCCAGGCCGTGCCCGCCGCCGCCCACGACGACCACGTCGTAGGAGGGGCGCGGATCGGGGTTGCGCCAGAGGAAGCCGGGGTGGGTCAACGTCTGATCTTCTCCATCCGGGGGTCGAACAGCGGCTCGGCGGCGACCTCCGCGGGCACGCGGCGGCCGAAGTAGGAGATGTCCACCCGCGTCCCCGGTCCGGCCAGCTCGGCCGGCAGCCAGGCGTAGGCGATCGGACGGCCGATGGTGTGCCCGTACGCGGCGCTGGTGACGTACCCGGCGACGCGGCCGTCGTGCCGGACCGGTTCCTTGCCCATCACCACCTCGGCGCTGAGCAGCGGCACGAGCCTGCGGGACGGCTCGGCGCGCAGCGCGTCGCGGCCGTAGAAGTCCTTGTCCCGCTTGACCGCGAACCCCAGCCCGGCCTCGTACGGGTCGTGCTCGGTGGTCATGTCCACGCCCCAGAGCCGGTACCCCTTCTCCAGCCGGAGGCTGTTGAACGCGGCCCGCCCGCCCGCGACGGGCATCCCGGTGGCCCGCAGCGTGTCCCACAGCTTGAGCCCCATGTCGGCGCCGGTGTAGAGCTCCCAGCCCAGCTCGCCGACGTACGAGACGCGCATCGCGAGCACCGGGACCTGCCCGACGTACCCGGAGCGGCAGGTGAAGTAGCGGAAGCCGTCGTTGGACAGGTCCATGTCCGTGAGCCCCTGCACCAGCTCCCTGGCCTGCGGCCCCCACACGCCGACGCAGCAGGTGCCGGGCGTGATGTCCCTGATGTGCACCCCGCGGGGGGCGTGCCGGGTCAGCCAGTCGAGGTCGAGGTTGCCGTTCGCGCCGAGCTGGAACCTGTCCTCGGCCAGCCGCGCGGCCGTGAGGTCGGAGCGGATGCCGCCGCCGGCGTCCAGCAGCAGGGTGTAGGTGACCGTGCCGGGCTTCTTGTCCACGTTGTTGGTGGTCATGTGCTGGAGGAAGGCCGCCGCGCCCGGGCCGCTGACCTCGATGCGCTTGAGCGAGGTCATGTCGTAGAGCGCGACCCGCTCGCGGGTGGCCCACGCCTCGGCGGCGGCGACGGGCGACCAGTGGCGGCCGGCCCACGCGTCCCGCCGGTCGGCGCCGATCCGCGGCTCTTCGAGGCCCGCGAGCAGCGGCTCGTTCGCCTCGAACCAGTGCGGCCGCTCCCATCCGGCCGACTCCAGGAAGTACCCGCCCAGCTCCACCTGGCGCGGGTAGAACGGGCTGGTCCGCATCGGCCGCGGCGACTCCATGGGCTGCAACGGGTGGATGACGTCGTAGACCTCGACGAAGTTCTGCCTGCCGCGCTCCTCGACGTAGGCGGGCGACAGCTGCGCCTGCTCGAACCTGGCCAGTTCGCACTCGTGCAGGTCCACCTGCGACCGGCCGGTCACCAGCAGCTCGGCGACCGCCCTGGCCACCCCGGCCGAGTGCGTCACCCAGACGGCCTCGGCCAGCCAGAACCCGTCCAGGTGCGGCGCCTCGCCGATCAGCGGGAAGCCGTCGGCGGTGAAGGAGAAGACGCCGTTGATGCCGTCCTCGTACTTGGAGCCGGCCAGGGCGGGCAGCAGCTCGGCGGCGTCGCGCCAGGCGGGTTCGAAGTCCTCCTCGGTGAACGCCTGGACCGAGGGCATGGTGGTGCCCTTGGGGCCGATCTCGTGCTGGGCGACCGGCATGGGGCGGTGGGCGTAGGAGCCGATGCCGATGCGGTCGCCGTGCTGCCGGGCGTACAGGTCGCGGTCCTGGTGGCGCAGGATGGGGCCCTCGGGCTGCGGGGGCAGGGGGCCGGACTTCGCGTACTGGTGGGCCAGCGGCAGCAGCGGCACGGTCAGCCCGGCCATCTCGCCGATCGACGGGCCCCAGAATCCGGCCGCGCAGACGACCACGTCGGCCGGGATCGTCCGGTACTCCCCCGCGGCCAGGCAGGACACGCCGGTGACCCGGCCGCCCTTGCGCTCGACGCCGGTCACGGTGTGCCCGCCGAGGAAGCGCGCTCCCCGTTCGGTGGCCCGCGCCGCCTGCGTCTCGCCGCAGGCCACGGCGGCGGCCAGGCCGTCGCTCGGCACGTGGAAGCCGCCCAGCACCCGGCCGCGGTCCAGCATCGGCCACAGCTCGGCGCACTGCGCGGCGTCCAGCAGGCGGCCCTCGACGCCCCACGACTGCGCCCAGCCGAGCTTGCGGTGCAGGTCGGTCCAGCGCTCGGGGGTGGTGGCCACCTCCAGCCCGCCGACCTGCCGGAAGCAGTGCGCGCCGAGCGCGCTGTACTTGCGCACGGTGTAGGCGGCGAACTCGGTCATGGTCTTGGACGGGTTCGTCTGGAAGACCAGGCCGGGGGCGTGCGAGCTGGAGCCGCCGGCGGCGAAGAGCGGGCCCTGCTCCACCACGGTGACGTCGTTCCAGCCGCGTTCGGTGAGCTCGTCGGCCACCGCGCACCCCACGATCCCGGCTCCGATGATCACCACGCGCGGCCGACCCATCACGCCTCCGGTTGTTCCTTAATACGCAACACGCACCGGACTACGCAACGAACATAAGGCCCTGGATCCCCGCGGACAAGAGCTAGCCGAGCAGCGAGGTGTCCCGTCCCAGGTACGTCACCGGGCCGGCGTCGGCCACCGCCAGCTCCACGAAGCCGAGGCGGTCGTAGAAGGCCCGCGCGGGCGCGTTCGTGCTGACCATCCCCAGGTGCAGCCGCGGCACCCCGGCGGCGCGCAGGCCGTCGACCAGGGCGCTCATGAGCCGGCGTCCCCAGCCCTTGCCCTGCCAGTCGGGCAGCAGGTCGATGTGCAGGTGGGCGGGGTGGCCGGCCAGCTCGGGGATCAGCATGCGCTCGGGCCGGTGGTGCAGGGCGAGCATCACGTCGTCCGCGGTGACCGGCGGGTCGGCGGGAAGGGGGCAGCGGGCCGCGGACGCCTACATCCACTCCTCGCGGTAGCGGCGGACGAACGCCGCCGTGTCCGCGGTGCCCACGACGTAGCCGACGGCCTGGCCGGTGCCGTCGTCCACGACGTGGGCGTGCTCGGGCTCCAGGGTCACGTAGGGGACGGCGAAGATGTCGCCCATGAGCAGGTCGGAGGCGTACTGGCCGCGGGCGTCGCCACCGGCGTCGGCGGTGCGCACGCAGATGTCGTAGACGGCGGCCAGATCGGCCGGACGGTAGGAACGTACGAAGGGGGCGGTCATTCCCGACAACGTACTAGAAGAACCGTCTAGGTGATCAGGATGCCGCCGTCCACGGGCAGCGTGACACCGGTGACGTACGACGAGGCGTCGGAGGCCAGGAAGACCGCCGCCGCCACCAGCTCGGCCGGGTCGCCGGGCCGCTTCATCGGCACCCGCAGCTCCAGCATGCGTTCCAGGTAGCCGGGCGGATACTGCTCGGTCATCTCCGAGGCGAAGAACCCCGGCTCCAGGCAGTTGACCCGGATGCCGCGCCGGGCCGTCCACTGCTGGGCCAGGTCGCGGGTGAGCCCGGCCACGGCCGCCTTCGAGGCGCTGTAGGCGGCCTGCGGCAGCCCGGCGGTGGTCGCGCCGAGGATGCTGCCGATGTTCACGATCGACGAGCCCGGCCGCATCACCCGCGCGCACGCCTGCGCCATCCAATACGTGCCGTGCAGGTTGATCTCCACCACCCGGCGGAACTCCTCGGGCCGCTCGCGCAGCGCGGGCACGGCGGTGCCGACGCCCGCGTTGTTGATCAGCACGTCGACCGCGCCGAACTCGGCCACGGCCGCGGCCACCAGCGCGTCGCACTCCTCCGGCACCGCCACGTCGGTCGGGACCGCAAGACAGCGGCGCCCGGCCTCCTCGACCAGGCGACCGGTCTCCGCCAGCCGGTCCGCGCGCCGGGCGCCGATCACGACGTCGGCGCCCGCCTCGGCCAGCCCGCGGGCGAAGGCCACGCCCAGCCCCGACGACGCGCCCGTGACGATGGCGACCTTGCCGTCGAGGCTGAAGCGCTCCAGCACGTCAGAGCCCGTATTCCTTGACGATGCGCTCGTGCCGCTCGACCTCGACGTCGATCTCGCGGGCCAGGTCGAGCCAGGCCAGCGGGTGCACCCAGCGCTCGGTGGCGTCGTCGAGCAGGGCGTCGACCTCGGCGGCCGACACGTCCGGCGGCACCGCGACCCAGCCGAACACGCCCGGCAGCGACTCGCCGCTGGTCGGGTGGGTGACGGTGTAGTTCTCGTCGCTGTAGACCCACATCGGCCAGCCGCGCTCGGCCATGACCTCGGTGAACTCCGCCCAGTCCTCCTCGCTCGGCGCGGCGCCGTCGAAGAAGTAGCTGGTGTAACCGCCGGGACGCAGGATGCGCACGGCCGCGAACGGCGGCACGAAGTTCTGCTGCTCCTGCGGGTCTTCCGGGACGGGCTCCAGCAGCTGCGGGTCGAACACGACCAGGTCGCCGGCGTTGTAGTCCATGCCGCGCGGCTGCGGCAGCGCCAGCCGGGCGGTGGCCGGACCGGTGCGGATGGACAACACCTGGCGCTGGCCGCCGTCGGGCGCCGGGAGGATGAGCCGGATCAGGCCCATCTCCTCCTCGATCGGGCCCTGCTTGGACTTGATCGGCATGCCGATCTTGGCCGCGCCCTTGCGCACGGTGTCCCAGTCTTCCGCCGAGGTGGCCATGACGACCATGCGCCAGGTGTCCTCGTCGGTCAGCTCGTCGAGCACCTCCGCCAGCACGCCGGCGGCCCTGTCGTTGTGGTCGAGCTGCTGGGCGGCGCCGGACAGCAGGCGCCTGGCCTCGATGCCGGCCCCGGCCGCGACGGCGTGCTCGGCGGCGTCGAGCGTCTCCGGCCAGCGCTCGCGGGCGCTGTGGAGCCTGGCCAGCGCGAGGTACTGGGCGGCGTGCGGCAGCAGCGCGGCCATCTGCTCCAGCCGCTCGTCCTGGCGGGCCTCGATGAGCAGGGTGGTCAGGTAGGCCACGTCGTCGGGGTCGGCCGAGGCGATGTCGCCGGAGTCGACCAGCAGCTTCCAGTAGATGTCGGCGCCCGCCGCGGGGAAGCCGAGGAAGCCGAGCGTGGTGGTGTGGCGGCGGGTGGCCTCCAGGTCCTCGCCGGACAGCGGCGCGAGCCAGCCCACCCACTTCTCGGGGTCGGCGTTGAAGCCGTCGGCGGCGTCGAACAGGCCGACCCGCTCGGCCAGCGGCCCGGGGGCCGCGGGCTCGGCGGCGGCGTCGGCGGCGGCCCGCAGCGCGGCGACGCGCTCGGTCAGGTCGCCGGTCTCGCCGCGCAGCTCCGCCGCGCCGGACTCGGCCAGGTCGGCCAGCAGCCGGGCCTGCCACACGCCGCTCCTGGCGACGGCCAGGTCGCCCGCGACCAGCGCGAGCTCGACGCGGGCGCGGTAGCCGCCCATCATGCCGAAGTAGTCGATCCACTGGCGCAGCACCCGGCCGAGCTGCCAGGTGTTGGTGATCTGGGAGGACCCGGCCAGCTTGGCGACCGCGCGCGACCACTCGACGAAGACGCGCGGGTGCTCACCGACCACGTCGAGGTCGGGCAGCGCGTCGACGGCCTCGGCCGTGCGGCCGAGCTCGGCCAGGATGAGCGCGCGGCGCACGCCCTCGCGATGGGCCTTGGCGGGCGGGTCGTCGGGGGCGAGGTCGGCGGCGGCCTGCAGGGCGGCCAGCGCGTCGTCGGCCCGGCCGGCGGCCAGCAGGGCGCGGGCGCCCTCGGCGCCGAGCTCCCAGCTCGCCGCGCGACCGGCCGTGCGCAGCCGCTCGACCGCGGACTCGGCGTAGGCGACGGCCTCACCGGCCTTGCCCGCGTCGACGAGCGCCGCGACGTACTGGGTGGCCAGCCCGCTGAAGGCGGGCCGCTCCGGGCTCATGCCCTCCAGGAAGGCGCCCACCGTCTCCAGGCGGTCGCCGGCGTAGCCGGGGCCGTCGGTGTTGGCCCACACGATGGCCATCGCCTCGACGGCGGCCGGGGTGGCCGGGCAGTCGCGCACGTCTTCGCGCTGGGCGAACGTGAGCAGCTGCCGTGCGTCGTCGATGGCCACCGCGCCCTGAGCCCGGTCGCCGATGCGGCCCATGAGGTGCCAGTAGCGGGCGTAGAACTCCAGCCAGGGCAGCTCCAGCGTCTCGGCCTGCTGGGCGATGGCCGGGGCCATCACGTCGAGCTGCGGATACCGGCCCTCGTAGGCCTGTGCGGGAAGGTCTCCCAGCGCCATGGCGAGGCCAACGTTGCCCGCCTCGGAAAGCTGCTGCTGGGTTTCGCCGACCCAGGCCCAGATGTCCACGTCCATGGGCAGTCAGTCTGCCAGGTCAACGAGCGTGCCCAAAACGCAGAAGCTCGATCAGCTCGTCCGATTCGTTGTCGCGCAGGACCGAGAAGACCGGGGCCATCAGGTCGTCGGTGGTCTCCTCGACCTGGGCCCGCCGCGCCACGACGTCGGGGCCGGGGGTGGCGTAGGGCTCGGGCCAGGTGAAGAACCTGGCGATCGTCACGCCGTCGGCGTAGCCGAAGGGGGTGGTGTCGTGGACGGCGGCGAGCGTGGCCTCCAGGGGGTGCAGGCCGGCCGCGAGCACGGCGTCGGCGTGCAGGCCCCCGCGCAGCTCGCGCAGGACGTGCATGAGCTGGACGGCGCGCGCGGGCGGGTCGTCCGGCAGCGGCACCGCCCGCCAGCCGGCGAACAGCGGCGCGCCCACCGGCGAGGCCTGCGCGACGACCGGTTCGAGCAGCTCGGCGATGCGGGCGCAGCCGTCGTAACCGCCCAGCTTGCGCCGGCCCCACTGCCTGCACGCCTCGGTGTAGAGCTCGACGGCCTGCTCGACGGGCATCTTCCTGCCGCCGTTCCAGCTCTCCTCGACGTGGGCGGCAGGGAAGAAAACCGCCACCGAGGTGACGACGTCGGCGTGGCACTCGCCGAGCACCCCGCAGCGCCCGCGGAAGTACAGCTCGCGCGGGCCGAGCCCGTGCTCCTCGCAGACGGCCTTGGCCTCGCGCGAGACCATGAAGCCGCCGCCGTACTGGCCGATCGGCGCCTTGACCTGGACCGCCGTGGTACGCGGGTCCGCCATCCTCAACCCCTCCTCGGTTCGGAAAGTGGACCCAGAATCCCTCAGGAGAACATCATTCTGCAAGCATCAGCTCGCCGCTCGCCAGGATCACCGCCGGGCCGGACAGGTAGCTCGTGTCCTCGTCGAGGATGACGGTCAGCGAGCCGCCGGTGACCTCGACGGTCCAGGTGCCGGTGGTGTCGCCGGACATGTGCGCGGCGGCCACGGCGGTCGCCACGGCGCCGGTGCCGCAGGAGCGCGTCTCGCCCGAGCCGCGCTCGTAGACCCGCATCACCACGCGGCTGACGCCGACCGGGTTGAACAGCTCGATGTTGACGCCCGCCGGGAACACCCCGGTGTCGAAGCCGGGCTGGTGGCTGAGGTCGAGCTGGACGACCGGGTCGCCGATCGCGCAGGCCAGGTGGGGGTTGCCCATGTCGACGTGGAGGCCGGAGTACTCGTGGCCGCCGACGCCCGCCACGCTCTCGCCCAGCACCGCCGGCTTGCCCATGTCCACCGTGATGTCGCCGTTGGGCTCGACCCGGACCCGGCGCGGGCCGCCCCTGGTGGCCAGGCAGAACTCCGTGCCCTCCACCAGCCCCGCGTCCACCAGGTAGCGGGCGAAGACGCGGACGCCGTTGCCGCACATCTCCGCGACGCTGCCGTCGGCGTTGCGATAGTCCATGAACCAGTCGGCCACCGCGGCCTGCTCGGCCACCTCGGCGTGCTGCTTGGTCCTGGCGACCCGGAGCACGCCGTCGGCGCCGATCCCGGCCCGCCGGTCACAGATCTTGGCCACGAGCGCGGCCGTCACTTCCACGCCGTCGTCGGGATCGGGCAGGATGACGAAATCGTTCTCGGTGCCGTGCCCCTTGAGAAACCGCATTGCCTGAGTTTATGCCGCACCCGGGTCGGCGATGTGCGCCAGGGATCGTTCAAGCAGGTCGGGGGCGTCGTACGGGAGCCAGCGCACCCGCGGGTCGCGGCGGAACCACGACTCCTGGCGGCGGGCGAAGCGCCTGGTGGCCCTGACCGTCTCGGCGAACGCCTGCTCCTCGGTCCATTCGCCCTCCAGGAACCGGATGACCTGGGCGTAGCCGAGCGCGCGGCCCGCCGTGCGTCCCTCGGCCAGGCCCTGCCCGAGCAGCGCGCGGACCTCCTCGACCAGGCCCGCCGCCCACATGCGCTCGACCCGCAGCTCGATGCGCTCGTCGAGCTCGGGCCGCGGCACCTCCAGGCCGAGCTGCACGCTGGGGTAGACGGCGTCGTAGGACGGCATGGTGGCCGAGAACGGCCGGCCGGAGTGCTCGATCACCTCCAGGGCGCGCACGATGCGGCGGCCGTTGCTCGGCAGGATCGCCTCGGCGGCGGCCGGGTCGAGCTCGCGCAGCCGCTCGTACAGGGGGGCCGGGCCGCGCTCGGCCAGCTCCTCCTCCAGCCGGGCCCGGATCACCGGGTCGGTGCCGGGGAACTCCAGGTCGTCGAGGGCCGCCCGGACGTAGAGGCCGCTGCCGCCCACCAGCACCGGGACGTCGATCTTCGCGAACAGGTCCCTGGCCAGCCGCTGGTACTCGGCGACGCTGGCCGTGACCGTGACGTCCCAGATGTCCAGCAGATGGTGGGGGACGCCGCGCTGCTCGGCGGGGGTGAGCTTGGCCGTGCCGATGTCCATGCCGCGGTAGAGCTGCATGGAGTCGGCGTTGACGCACTCGCCCCCGAGCCGGAGCGCGAGATCGACGGCGAGATCGGACTTCCCGGCCGCCGTGGGGCCCACGACGGCGATGACTGGCTGCTGGCGCACACCGACCAGTGTGTCAACTGTCCGGGTGTGGACGGACCACCTACAGGTCGAGGAGCGTCTGCTGGAGGTATCCCTCGTGGGTCAGCAGCCAGCGCTTGGTCTCCACCCCCACGCCGCCGCTGAACCCGCCCAGCCCGTTGCCCGCGACCACCCGGTGGCAGGGCACGAAGATGGGGATCGGGTTGGAGCCCATGATCGAGCCGATGCCGCGGGCCGGCACGCTCGACCCGGCGCGCCGGGCCAGCTCGCCGTAGGTGACGGCGGTGCCGTACGGGACGCGGTGCAGGGCCTGGAGCACCTGCAGCCGGGAGCCCGTCATCAGCCGCCAGTCCACGGGGATGCTGAACGTGCGCAGCTCGCCGGCGAAATAAGCGTTCAGCTCGGCGACGGCGCAGGCCGTACGATCCGCATCATGAACCTCAGCCAGGCCGAGCCGGTCCGCCAGTCCGGCGGGCGACCCCCATCCCGAGGCGACCAGCCCCCGCTCGGTGACGGCCACGACGAACGGGCCGACCGGCGTCGGCACCTCGGCGAACGCGACCGTGGACAGCGTGGACAGCGCGGACTGCGTGGGCTGCGTGGTCATCATGTCCTCACGTGAACTCGTGGTGCTGGGCACCTCCAGCGCGGTGCCCACCCGACACCGTAACCACAACGGGTATTTTCTGCGCTGGGACGGGCAAGGCTATCTTTTCGACCCCGGCGAGGGCACGCAGCGCCAGATGCTGCACGCCGGGCTGAGCGCGAACGACGTCCACTGGCTGTGCGTGACCCACTTCCACGGCGACCACTGCCTGGGCGTGCCCGGGGTCGTGCAGCGCATCGCCCGCGACCGGGTGCGCCATCCGGTGCGCGCGGTCTTCCCCGCCGCCGGCGAGACGTACTGGCGCAGGCTGCGGCACGCGGCCGCGTTCGCCGACACGAAGGTGATCGAGGAGCATCCGGTCTCCGGCGCGCTGGCCGGGGTGGGGCCGCTGATCGCCCGCCGCCTGTCCCACCCCGTCGAGTCGTACGGCTACCGCATCCAGGAGCCGCCCGGCCGCCGCATGCTTCCCGACCGGCTGGCCCGCCACGGCATCCGCGGCCCGGAGGTCGGCGAGCTCCAGCGCACCGGCTCGGTCCGGGGCGTCACGCTCGCCGAGTGCAGCGAGCCCCGGCCGGGGCAGAGCGCCGCGTTCGTCATGGACACCCGCCTGTGCGACGCCGTGTTCGAGCTGGCCTCCGGGGCCGACCTGCTGGTGATCGAGTCGACGTTCCTGTCCGCCGAGGGCGCGCTGGCCAAGGAGTACGGGCACCTGACGGCGTTCGAGGCGGGCGTGGTGGCGGCCGACGCGGGCGTGCGCAGGTTGGTGCTCACGCACTTCTCGGAGCGGTACGGGTTCGCCGAGGAGCCGTCGTTCGTGGCGGAGGTACGGCGGAGCTTCGACGGCGAAGTGATCACGGCCCGCGACCTGATGCGCATCCCGGTCCCCCGCCGCCGCCCTCTGGCCTGACGCGCCTTCCGATGCCGGCCTCAGGTTGACGCGCCTTCCGATGCCGTCTCGTCAGCTCCACACGCCCGTGAAGTAGCCGACGCCGTAGGGCGAGGACCGCATGAGCAGCGTGCCCGTCAGCGGCGTGCCCTCGGCGGCGCCGGCCAGCACCTGGAGGGCCGCGCGGCCGGTCACCCAGAGCCGGTCTGCCTCGACGGGGTCGAGCGCGGCCAGCGCCGCCGCGTCGGCCGTGCCGACCGCCTCGGCGATCAGGTCGTCGTACGCCTGCGCCGCCTCGTCGTACCGGCCGGGGGCCCGCGGGGTCAGGCAGGCCGAGCCGTCGGCCATGACCAGCAGCGCGACCCGTCCGAGTGCGGCCAGCCCGGCGCCGATCGCCCGGCACTCGGCCGGAGTGGCGGCGAAGGCGACCGCCTGCGCGGCAACCCCGTCGGCGTCGGCCGTGGGGGGCTGTTCGGGGTCGTTCAGGAGCCGGCGGCCGACGGTCAGGGACAGCGGCAGCACGGGCACGCCCTCGCCCACCGTGACGTCGAAGCCCCAGGGCCGCAGGGTGCCCGCGGCGGCGCCGTCGTAGGAGCGGGTCGTCTCCGCGCCGCCCACCACGACCAGCACGTCAGGACGGGCGGCCCGGAGCGCGGCGACCGCGGTGCGACAGGCCGCGCGCAGCTCGGGCAGCCCGGTCACGATCAGCGGGGTTTGCGGGCAGACGGCCGCGGCGACAAGCACGAGCGCAAGCGTACGCGCCACCCGCCACGACCCGGCGGTCAGGTCGTGTAGGGGTCGCGGCCTTGGGCGACGGCGGCGAGCAGGCCCTGGGTGTAGGCGTGGGCCGCCTGGTGGAGGCCGCCGCCGAAGCTGATCCTGGCCACCCCCAGCTCCGCCAGCCGCGCGTACGACGGCGCCTTCGGCCGGAACAGGATGTTCACCGGCCCGCCCACCTCGGCGACGAGGGCCGCGATCTCGCCCTCGTCCTCCAGCGTGATCGGGTACACGCAGTCGGCCCCCGCCTCCAGGTAGCGCCGCGCGCGCGACACCGCCGCCGCCCGGTCGCGCACGCCCCGCACGTAGGTGTCGACCCGCGCGTTGATCACCAGGGCGTCGCCCGCGGCCGCCCGCATCCCGGCCAGGAAGTCCGCCTGCGCCCCTGCGTCGACCAGCTCGCCGGTACGCGGGTCGGAGTCCTCCACGTTGCAGCCCACCGCCCCCGCCTCGGCCAGCCGCTCGGCCAGCTCGCCCGGCGCGAGCCCGTAACCGCGTTCGACGTCGGCGGTCACGGGCACGTCCACGGCCCTGGCGATGCGGGCGACGGCGGCCATCATCTCGCCGACCGGCGTGCTCTCGCCGTCGGCGTACCCCAGCACGCGGGAGACGGCCGCGCTGCCGGTGGCCACCACCGGGAACCCAGCCTCCTGGACCGCGCGCGCCGAGGCGGCGTCCCAGACGTTGGGCAGGATCAGCGGGCTGCCGGGCACGTGCAGCCGTCGCAACGTGGCCGCTCTGTCAGTCGTCATGCCCGGCACCCTACGAGGACGGCCGGCTCTCCAGCAGATCCATTACCGGCCGGAAAGGGCGAACCACTTGGGGGCGGTGGCTCACAGGCGATGTCTCAGGCGGTGGCTCACAGGCGGTGGCTCAGGCGGTGGCTCAGCAGCCGTTCTTGGCGCACTGGCCGCTCAGCTCACCCGCGGGGCCGTCGGCGGGAAGGTCGCCCTCCGGCTGCGGGGCCATGGTGGGCGTGCCGGGCTTCTTGCCGGTGCCCGTCCGGGTCGTGTCGCCGGCGCGGTCGGAACCGGTCGATCCCTTGTCGGCGGGGTCGGGGCCGCCGCCCGTGTCCGTGACGGCGTCGCCCATGGCGGAGTCGTCGGAACCGTCGGCGGGCAGGCCGTCGTCGGTGGCGGTGGGGGCGTCGGTGGGGGCGTCGGTGGGGGCGTCGGTGGTGGCGTCGCCCATGGTGGCGTCCTCGTCGGCCTCGAACACCTCGTCGCCGGCGCTCGTGGCCGGGGACGGGCGGCCGGAGCCCTGCTCCTGCTGGGCGCTCTGGCCGGGCTTGGCCGCCAGCAGGTAGCCGGCGCCGCCCGCGGCCAGCACGCCGACGAGGGCGAACGCGGCGATGACGGCGGTCTTCCTGCTCTTGCCGGGGGGCCTCGGGGACGGGCCCGGCCCGGAGAGGATCTCCTGACGATCCGGCTCGGTCGGATCATGCATGGTGGTGCAGCTCCCTGCGGTCGTATCGGGGAAAGCTCGCCGGCTTCCGCGGGTGATGGACCACACTAGCCGCAACAGCGGAATGCTCGCACACCAATCACAAAGGAATCACGACTTGTCCCCCCAAAGATCTGTTTGCCCAGGTGGCCGTCCCCGGCTGGGCGCCGCGGTGGGAGCGGCCGGGGTACTCGTCACGGCCGGCCTCGGGATTTTCCTCGCATTCACCAGTTCTCCGGAATCGCGCCCGCAAAACCGCCGTGAATTCGATCAGGAAACGCCGCTTATCCCAAGATCGTATTTTCCTTCGCAGATCGCCGGCTCACCGGTGGCCGAGCCGTCCCCGGCGCCGGCCACCCCGTCGGCGGGCCCCTGGTCGCCCGGCCCATGGTCGCCGGGCTGGATGGAGGCCGTGCCGGCACCCGACCGGCCCACGGCGACGCAGCCGGAGCCGGAGCCGGGCGAGCCCTCGCTCCCTCCGGGCAAGGGCAGGCCGGTGAAGGGCGAGCTGTCGTCGCCGCTCTCTCCGAGGGCGCTTCCCACGCGTCCGCCGCTGGTGGCGCCGCCGCGTCCGTCCCGGCGGGCCGCCGTACGCCGTCCGGCTCCGCACGCGTCCCCGCAGGCGCCGCCCAGGGAGCGGGTCGTGCCCGAACCGGACCGTCAGGCGCCTCCCCCGCCGCCGCCTCCCTCCGTACGGCCCGGCGGGCCCGACCCGTGCGCCACGTTCGACGACTTCCGCCGGCAGCCGTGCTACAGCTTCCTCGACCGCCTCAGGCGCTGACCCACGCGGAACACCCGGCCGTCAGGCGCTGACCCACGCGGAACACCCCGCCGTCCCGAAGGAGCGGCGGGGTGCGGGAACGCGGTGACGATGCGGCGGCTCAGTGGGCCGAGCAGGCTCCGGCGGCCGGGGCGGGGGCCGCCGGGCGGCCGACGGACGGCATGCCGAGCAGCACGCCGGGCCCCTTGGCCGGGGCGCCCTGGCGCGCCTCCCAGGCGTCGCCGGCCCGCGTGCGCCGCACCGCCCGGACCACGCCGTCGGCGACCAGGTGGTGGGGGGCGGCGTAGGTGACCTCGACGGTGACCATGTCACCGGGCCTCGGGGTCTCCTCGCCCACCGCGAAGTGCACGAGCCGGTTGTCGGCGGCGCGGCCGGACAGGCGGCGCGTGGCGTCGTCCTTGCGGCCCTCGCCCTCGGCGACCAGCACCTCCAGCGTGCGGCCGACCTGCTTCTTGTTCTCCTCCCAGGAGATCTCCTCCTGAAGGGCCACCAGGCGCTCGTAACGCTCCTGGACGACCTCCTTCGGGATCTGGTCCTCCATCGTGGCCGCCGGGGTGCCCGGACGGATGGAGTACTGGAAGGTGAAGGCGTTGGCGAAGCGGCTCTGCCGGACGACGTCGAGGGTGGCCTGGAAGTCGTCCTCGGTCTCGCCGGGGAAGCCGACGATGATGTCGGTCGAGATGGCCGCGTCGGGCATGGCGGCCCGCACCCGCTCGATGATGCCCAGGTAACGCTCGGCCCGGTAGGAGCGGCGCATGGCCTTCAGCACGCGGTCGGAGCCCGACTGCAGCGGCATGTGCAGCTGGTGCATGACGTTGGGCGTCTCGGCCATGGCGGCGATGACGTCGTCGGTGAAGGCGGCCGGGTGGGGCGAGGTGAAGCGCACCCGCTCCAGGCCCTCGACGTCGCCGCAGGCGCGCAGCAGCTTGCCGAAGGCCAGCCGGTCGCCGAACTCGACGCCGTAGGTGTTGACGTTCTGGCCGAGCAGGGTCACCTCCAGGACGCCCTGGCCGACCAGCGTGCGCACCTCGGACAGGACGTCGCCGGGACGGCGGTCCTTCTCCTTGCCGCGCAGCGACGGCACGATGCAGAACGTGCAGGTGTTGTTGCAGCCGACCGAGATCGCGACCCACGCCGCGTAGGCCGACTCGCGCTTGGTGGGCAGCGTGGAGGGGAAGACCTCCAGCGACTCCTTCAGCTCGACCTGCGCCTCGCCGGCCACCCGGGCCCGCTCCAGCAGCACCGGCAGGGAGCCGATGTTGTGGGTGCCGAAGACGACGTCGACCCAGGGCGCCTTGCGGACGATGTCGCCCTGGTCCTTCTGGGCCAGGCAGCCGCCCACCGCGATCTGCATGCGCGGGTTGTCCATCTTGGCCGGCCGCAGATGGCCGAGGTTTCCGTAGAGGCGGTTGTCGGCGTTCTCCCGCACGGCGCACGTGTTGAACACGACGACGTCGGCCGTCTGGCCGTCGGGGGCCGGCACGTAGCCGGCGTCTTCCAGCAGGCCGGAAAGGCGCTCGGAGTCGTGCACGTTCATCTGGCACCCGTATGTGCGCACTTCGTACGTGCGGGCGCTCTCCTGGGTCACAGTCATGGCAGGTTCAAGGGTAGTCGTTGTCCGGCTCGCGGCAGCCGCCCCCGTCTAAAACACCAGCTTGACGGCTCGATGTGACCGGATCGGTACCACCTGGTTAGTGACCAGCGTCTTAATGACCTCTACCGTTTTGGTCCATGACGGAGAACGGCGACGCCACTCCACTCGTTCAGTTGGAGGGCGTCAACAAGCGCTTCGGGGCGTTGCACGTCCTGAAGGACATCAACTTGACCGTCTCTCGTGGCGAGGTTCTGGTGGTCATCGGCCCTTCGGGCGGTGGGAAGTCCACGCTGTGCCGGACGATCAACCGCCTGGAGACGATCGACGACGGCAGGATCGTGTTCGACGGCCAGGTGCTGCCCGAGGAGGGCAGGGGGCTGGCCAGGCTGCGGTCCGAGGTCGGCATGGTGTTCCAGTCCTTCAACCTGTTCGCGCACAAGACCATCCGCGAGAACGTCACGCTCGGCCCGATCAAGGTGCGCCGCAAGGACCGCAGGGCGGCCGACGCGCGGGCCATGGAGCTGCTGGAACGGGTGGGCATCGCCGCGCAGGCGGACAAGTACCCGGCCCAGCTCTCCGGCGGCCAGCAGCAGCGGGTCGCGATCGCTCGTGCGCTGGCCATGGACCCGAAGATGATCCTCTTCGACGAGCCCACCTCGGCCCTGGACCCGGAGATGGTCCAGGAGGTGCTCGACGTGATGATCGGGCTGGCCCGCGACGGCATGACGATGATGGTCGTCACGCACGAGATGGGATTCGCCCGCCGGGCCGCCAACCGGGTGGTCTTCATGGCGGACGGACAGATCGTGGAGGAGAACACCCCCGACGAGTTCTTCACCAACGCGCAGACCGACCGCGCGCGTGATTTCCTTTCGAAGATCCTCACGCACTGAGATTTTGAGGCAGGTATACATGCACATGCGTCGTTTGGGAGCGGTGGTCACGGGAGTGGGCATGCTCGCCGCCCTGGCCGCCTGCGGCGGTGACAAGACCTACGCCAGCGTCCTGGAGAAGGTGCAGGACGGCGGCAAGGTCGTGGTGGGCACCAAGTGGGACCAGCCGAGCCTGGGCTTGAAGAAGGGGTCGGAGCCGGAGGGCTTCGACGTCGACGTCGCCAAGGCCGTGCTGAAGGAGATGAACGGCGGCAAGGACGCCCAGATCGAGTGGAAGGAGTCGGCCTCCTCCAACCGCGAGCCCTTCCTCCAGAACGGCACCGTCGACATCATCTTCGCCACGTACTCCATCACCGAGGAGCGCAAGGCCAAGGTGTCCTTCGGCGGCCCGTACGTGATCGCGCACCAGGACATCATGGTCCGCAAGGACGACGCCGCGATCAACGCCCCGCAGGACCTCAAGGGCAAGAAGATCTGCAAGGCGGCCGGCTCCAACTCCTACAAGCGCGTCACCGACCCGCCCCCGGACGGCAAGCTCGACATCGACGCCACGACCGTCGACGCGGCCAACTACTCCGAGTGCGTGCAGAAGCTGTCGGGCAGCAACCTCGACGCCGTCACCACCGACGACCTGATCCTGGCGGGCTTCGCCAAGCAGGCCGGCGGCAACTTCAAGGTGCTCGGCCAGGGCTTCACCGACGAGAAGTACGGCATCGGCCTGAAGAAGGGCGACACCAAGACGTGTGAGGCCGTCAACACCGCGGTGAAGAAGATCTGGGACAACGGCACCATGAAGCAGCTGCTGGAGAAGTGGTTCGGCGGCATCCAGGGCCTGAAGCTGTCGGAGACCGCGCCCCCGGCTGAGGGTTGCAGCTAGTCACGCCAGAGGCGGGGGGGGGGGGGGCGGCCCCCCCCCCCCCCTGCGGGGGGGGGCCCGTGGGGGTAAAATAAAATAAAAGGCCCACCAAGCCAGGGGGGGGGGGGGGGGGCAGAGGATGACGCGCGTTGGC
>NZ_JBFAOM010000041.1:0-84670 GCF_040675235.1 Nonomuraea sp. NPDC049637 | reverse complement strand
GAGCGAGTCGAGCACCACGAGGAGGGCGAGGCCGACCGAGTCGGCCAGCGCCGCCTGCTCGTCCGGCGTGGGCTCGTCGCCGGGTGTCCCCAGCAGGGCGCGGCTGGCGATCATCTTGGCGGCGTCGGCTGACTTGCCCAGGATGTGGCCGATCTCCTGGACGGTGCCGCTCGGACGGATGGCCGAGCCGCGCGAGGTCGCCGAGGTGGCCGCGTGGCTGCTCAGCGACCGGGCCTCGATGGTGACCGGCGCGATCGTGCCGGTGGACGGTGGCGCCGGCGCGTGAGGACCAGCCTCGGCCCGGCTGCAGCCCGGCGGGGAACCTGCGCCCGGCTTCGCGCGGGACCCGATTGATTTGTCCAATTTGTCCAAGCTTCGATCTTGTGAGCGGACGCGGGCTACAGTGACGACGGCCAGCAGTCAAAGGCAGTAAAGGCTGGCCGAAACCCGAGGAGAACATGAATGAGAAGAACGTGGCCAATGGCGTTGGTGGCCCTCGCCGCTGTCGTCATGGGCGGCGCGACGCCGGCGAGTGGCGACGCCGGCGACCCGGCGGCCAAGGCGACGACCGCAACCGCGGGAACGACGGCGGCCAAAGCCGCGGTCTGCGGTAGCGCGTCGCTGAACGGCCCCGCCACACCGCCGGCCGGCGCGGTCGTGGTGCCCGCCGGCGACAACAGCGGCGTGGACTTACGCAAGGCGAACACCACGTACTACTTCGAGACCGGCACGCACACCCTGGAGCCCGCCCAATACGCCCAGATCCTGCCCGGTGACAACGCGACGTTCATCGGCGCGCCCGGCGCGGTGCTCGACGGGAAGGGCGTGAACCAGTACGCGTTCGGTGACACGGCGACCGGGGTCACCATCCGGTACCTGACCGTCACCGGGTTCGTCGCGCCGCAGGAGGAGGCCGTGGTCAACCACAGCGCCGCCGACGACTGGGTCCTGGAGCACAACACGTTCCGTGACAACTCCGGCGCGGCGCTGATGGCCGGGGCCAGGAACCAGATCCGTGGCAACTGCATCAAGGACAACGGCCAGCTCGGCCTGAACGCGTCCCAGCACGGCGACCACATCACCGGCCTGGTGGTGGCGGACAACGAGGTCACCGGCAACAACACCGACGACTGGGAACACCAGGGCCAAGGGTGCGGATGCACCGGTGGCCTGAAGTTCTGGGCGGTGAACGGCGCCGACGTGACCGGCAACTGGGTGCACCACAACCACGGGCCGGGGATCTGGGCGGACACCAACAACAACGACTTCCTCATCGAGAACAACCTCATCGAGGACAACGACTCGATCGGGATCTTCTACGAGATCAGCTACAACGCCGTGATCCGCAACAACACCCTGCGCCGCAACACCTGGAAGGCGGGTGCCGAGCGGGCCGCGAAGGGCGACTCGTTCCCCGACGCGGCGATCTACCTGTCCGAGGCGGACGGCGAGCCGCGCATCCCGGCGCGCACCGGCAAGATCGAGGTCACCGGCAACCTGCTGGAGAACAACTGGGGCGGCATCACCGCGTGGGCGAACGCCGACCGGTTCTGCGGCAGCGCGGCCTCGACCACCAGCGACTGCACCCTGATCGTCGGGCCGGCCAACACCTCGAAGTGCTCGCCGCCCGCCATCAAGGACCAGCCGCTCTACACCGACTGCCGCTGGTGGACGAAGAACCTCGACATCCACCACAACACGTTCTCCTTCGCACCCGGCGCCGTCGACGGCGGCTGCTCGACGCAGTACTGCGGCCAGATGAGCCTGCTGTCCAACTGGGGCACGGCGCACCCGGACTGGTCGCCGTACCTGGGAGAGAAGATCGAGAAGTCGATCGTCTTCGAGTCGAACAACTCCTGGCACGACAACACCTACACGGGACCGTGGCAGTTCAGGATCTACGACATGGGCAGACGCGTCACGGCCGCGGAGTGGGTCGGCCCCCAGTACGGCCAGGACGCCGGCAGCACGTTCGACGGCAAGGCGCCCGAGGTGCCGCCGATCACCGAGCAGACCTTCGAGGACGTCTCGACGGCGCCCTACTCCGCCTGGTACGGATCCAGCCTGGCGCACCAGACCGGCGACGCGCACGGCGGCACCGGCTCGCTGCAGCTGACCAGCACCGAGGGGTCCGGCAGCGCGGTGGCGCTCGACAAGTACCCCGGATACAGCGGTGTGATCGCCGGTAAGAGCTACCGCGTGTCGCTGTGGTACCGGGAGGCCGTGGCCACCATGCCCACTGTCACCTGGAACGTGCGCTGGCGCGACGAGGACGGCGCGGTGCTGCGTACCGACCCCGTCTCCCTGCCCCGGAAGACGGCCTGGACCGAGGCGGCCGGCACGTTCACCGCGCCGGCGGGCGCGACCCGCGTCGACTGGACCTTCGTCTGGAGCGCCCCCACCGGGTCCGCGTTCCGGATCGACGACGTGGCGATGCGTGCCGCGCAAACGCCGTAAGCATGAACAACACCGAGGCCCCTCTGACGGGGGCCTCGGCCCGACGCGGTCGTGGTCCCTGTCGCCGCGGCCCTCGTCGTGCTCGGCCCGCAGCTGACCACCGCGCTGTTCTCCCACGGCAACGCCTCGGCCGCCGCCGCACGAGCCCTCTACGCCCTGGCCGCGCGCCTTCTCCGCATCGCCGAGTTCAGGATCCTCGCCGCCGTCCTGCGAGGGCCGGTCAGGCCTTGACGGCGAGGCCGCCGTACATGGAGACCATGGAGTCCTCCACGAGCAGCGCCCGGTCGTCGGGCCGCCACCGGTGCACCGGCACCACACCCGGCTCGATGAGCTCGAATCCGGAGAAGAGCTCCTCGATCTGAGCCCTGGTACGGGCCTTGGACATGATGCCGCGCCGGTTGTACTGGGCGACGGCCTCGCTCACCAGCCGGCTCGGCGCGCTGTCGAGCGTGATGGTGGACAGGGCCAGGAAGCTGCCCGGCGGCAGCGGCTTCATCAGGTGCTCGATGATCGAGCGGACGGCGGCGTCGTCGCGGATGAAGTGCACCACGGCGATCAGGCACAGCGCGACGGGACGGGTGAAGTCGAAGGTGTCGCGGACCTCGGCCGAGCCGATGATGGCCTCCGGGTCGTTCAGGTCGGCCTGGATGTAGCGGGTCCGGCCCTCCGGGGTGCTGGTGAGCAGGGCGCGGGCGTGGACGAGGACGAGCGGGTCGTTGTCCACGTAGATGATCCGGGCGGCGGGGTGAGCCCGCTGGGCCACCTCGTGCAGGTTGGGCGAGGTGGGCAGCCCGGTGCCGATGTCGATGAACTGGTCGACGCCGCGCTCGGCCGCCAGGTGGCGGGTCACCCTGACCATGAAGTCGCGGTTGGCGCGCACGGACGTCGGCATGTACGGGGCGATCTTGATGACCTCCTCGGCCGCCGCGCGGTCGGCCGCGAAGTTGTCCTTGCCGCCCAGGAGGTAGTCGTAGACCCGCGCCGAGTGCGGCACGTTCGTCTTGAGATCGACCGCCGTACGCCCGTCGCCGGCCACCCCCGCACCTCCATGTTGATCAACTGCCATGCGCCCCACGTTAGCGGGATTCAGGCGGCGGAATCCGGCGAATGCCACCTGGAACGACAACATCCTGGGCTCAGCGCGAGGAGGGCTTGCTCTTCTTGCGGGCGCGGCGGTCGGGGACGGGGGAGCGGCCCGCGGAATGGTCGGCGAACGCCTCGGCCGCCTTGGCGGGGTCGCCGTCGCGCAGCAGCGAGACCAGGCGGCCGTGCTCGTCGGCCATCGCGTGCCAGTCGCCGTCGAAGAGCGGGTCGGCGATGGCGCGCAGCGCGCGCAGGCTCGGTTCGAGGACCTCCCACATCCGGGTCAGGAACGGGTTGCCCGCGATCTGGCTGACCCTGGTGTGGAAGGCGATGTCGATGTCGCGGAACTTGCCGACGTCGTTCATCGCCACGGCCTGGTGCATCTGCTCGACGAGGTCCTCCAGCTCGCGGAGCTGGTCGTCTGTGACGTGCCCCGCGGCGAGCTGGGCGGCGAGGCGTTCGAGCGGCTCGCGCACCTGGCGGGCGTACTCGGCGTGCTCGGTGGAGATCTCGACGACGAAGTTGCCGCGGCGCGGCACGTGCACGAGCAGCCCCTCGCGGGCCAGCTGCTTGACGGCTTCGCGAACCGGCGCTTGACTCACGCCCAGACGGCGTGCGATCTCCGACTCCACCACGCGCTCGTTCGGCGCGAGGTCGCCCTCGACGATGGCCTGCCGGAGCAGCTCGTACACCCGATCGGAGATCAAGGTGGGACGGACCGAGTCTTTGCTCGTGGCCAGTCTGGAGGCGAAGTCACTGTTGGCTTGCCGTGTCGATGCCATGAAGTCCTCATCATGCGATCTCGCGCGTCCCCGGTCCCCGGTGTCATGATACGCGATCATCGGTTAGCAGGTATCGATTGCAGCCGATCCGCCAGCCAGGCGAGCTTGACGGCCTCGTGCGCCGGGCCGCCGCCCTCGTGGTCGTTGAACGGGTAGACGCTGATCCGCTTGCGCGCCGGGGGCAGGTCGTGCAGCGCGCCGTAGTGGTTGAAGGCCGCGTACACCGTCGAGGGCGGGCAGATGCGGTCCATGAGGCCGACGGAGAAGAGCGTCGGCGCGTTGGCCCGGCGGGCGAGCGTCGCGGCGTCGAAGTACGACAGGGTGCGCATCGCCGTCTCGGCGTGTTCCCGGTGCAGCTTCACGAACCGGGTGAATTCCACGTACGGCGGCTGGTCGGTGAACGTCGTCGCGCGCCCGAAGTGGCACAGGAACGGCACGTCCGGCATGGCCGCCACGAGGTCGGGGACGAGCCCGGCCGCGGCCAGCGCGATCCCGCCGCCCTGGCTGGTCCCGGTCACCGCGATCCTGGAGGCGTCCACCTCCGGATGCGTGCGCACCGCCGCGACGGCCCGCACGGCGTCGGTGTACAGGCGGCGGTAGTAGTACCGCTCCGGGTCGAGCACGCCGCGGGTCAGGAATCCGGGGGCCGCGACGTCGCCGGTCGCGGGATCGGGGTCGGGCGTCTCGGCGCCCTGGCCGCGGGTGTCCATGACGAAGTGCGCGTAACCGGCGCACGCCCAGAGCCGCTTCTCGTGGGCCACGCCGCGGCCGCTGCCGTAGCCGAGGTACTCCACGACGGCGGGAAGGGGGCCGGTCCTGGTCACCGGCAGGTGCAACCAGCCCTTGACGGGGTGGCCGCCGTAGCCCGCGAAGGTGACGTCGAAGGTGTCGATCGTCGCCAGCCCGTTCGGCGCCGGCTCGGCCGTCATGGCGAGGTCGACGCCGCTGGTCCCGGCGAGGGTCTTCGCCCAGAACGCATCGAGGTCCGCCGGTTCCGGCAGGGTCGGCAGGTACCGTTCGAGCTGGTCCTGGGGGAGGTCGAAATGGGCCATCGATCAACCAATCATCGCTTATCGATCAACTGTCGCATCGAAGCAGGGGCTCCGGAGCGTTGTCAACCGGAGGTGCCAGGCGGTACGCGCGCTCGGCGGTCGTGCGCAGCACCCGTACGCGCTCCCCGGCCGTCAGCCCGGCGAGCCCGAGAGTCGAGAGCCGCAACGACTCCGCGCGGGACCCGCGGGGCAGGCAGATCGGCCAGTCGGACCCGACGACGCACCGGTCGGGACCGAACGCCTCGACCACGTGGGCGACCAGGCCGGCCACCCGCTCCGGTGGCACGCCGTGCTGCTGGGTGAGCAGGCCGGAGATCTTCATGATCACGTTCGGGGTGCGGGCCGCCCGCCGCACGTGCTCGCGCCACTCCTCCGGATCGGCCGCCAGCAGGTTCGGGGGGTTGCCGAGGTGGTCGACGACCACGGTCAGCTCCGGGTGCCGCGCGGCGACCTCGGCCGCGACGCCGACGGCGGCGGCGTGCAGGTTGAGTTCGAGCGCCACCCCGAGCTCGGCCAGCACGGGGACGAGCGCGCGGGCCGAGGCGGGCGTGGCCGCCCACGAGGGGCCGCCGAGCCGCATCCCGTTGGGCCGGGCCTCGTCCATGAGCTCCCGGAACCGGGACGGCTCGATCCCGGCGTGGACGTTGAGGTTGCCGACGTGCCCGGTGATCAGGCCGGGGTGACGCAGGTGCAGGTCGCGCAGCCGCCAGGTCTCGCCGCGGTCGCCCCTGGACGCCTCGACCAGGATCGTCCCGGTCAGGCCGAGGCCGTCGCCCGCCGCGGCCAGGTCGCCGGCCGTGAACGACCGGTGGTGGGGCGACTCCGGTGTGATCCACGGATAGCCGCCGTCGAGGTCCCAGAGGTGGGCGTGGCAGTCGATCACCTGTGCTCCGTATGTTCGGCCAGTATTGACACGTTGATCCGAGCTCATGATGATTCTAATCATCGGCTATCGATCAGCGATTACAGGTGTTCTCATGCGCATGGCAGCAAGACGTCCCGGCGGCGCGGCAGAGCGGGGTGGCAGGCGGTGACGGCCTTCGACGCCACGCGCGTGCCGGAGGTGCGGGCCTCCCGCGGACTGGCGACTCCGCCGCGGTGGGCCGTGTTGGAGCGGGAGCTGTTCGCCGTCCAGGACAAGGCGTGGCGGATCTTCGCCGACCGCTACACCGAGGACGACGGCCGGCTGGTCTTCCGCGACACGCTGGGGGAGGGGCTCGACGGCCGCGACGGGGTCGACGACTTCTACGAGGCGTTCTTCAACTGGCCCACGCTGTACCTGCTCGGCGGCAGCGCGGACGTCCTGGCGGCGGCGCGGCGGCACTGGCGGGGCGTCACCGCCCAGCTGACCGGGATGGGCATGCTGGTCGAGGGGTTCGAGCGCGGCTACGACTGGTTCCACCAGGGCGAGGGCATGCTGCTGTTCTACGGGCTCTGCCTCGCCTCGCCCGATGACGGCGAGCTCAGGGCGCTGGCCGGGCGCTTCGCCGACCTCTACCTGCCCGGCGGCCCCAACTACGACCCCGAGCACCGGATCATCCGCGCGCCGCACAACGGCGCCGCCGGCCCGCGCTGGGGCTTCAGCGACCACGACGTGTACTTCCCGTGGAGCCTGGCCCTGCGCCCCTACGGGCTGCCCCTGGACTGGATCGACGAGGCCGCGCCCTTCGACGACCTGGCCGCCGATCCGGCGCGGGCCCGCGCGTACGGCCGCGTGATGTGGGAGCGCATGGGCCGCGGCGACACGATCGTCAACCTCTGTGCGACCAGCCTCGTCACCAACGCCTACCTGCTCGGCGGCGAGTCCCGCCACGCCGACTGGGTGGTGGAGTACGTCGACGCCTGGCGGCGGCGGCTGGACGGCCGCGACGTCGTCCCCGACAACGCCGGCCTGCACGGCGTGGTCGGCGAGCACCTGGACGGCCGCTGGTACGGCGGCCACTACGGCTGGTCCTGGCCGCACGGCCTGCCACCCGTCGGGACGGCGGCGATCGTCGGCGCGTCCAACGCCATGTTGCTGACGGGTGACGCGTCCTACCTGGACCTGGCCAGGAACCCGCTGGACGTCGTGCTCGGCCGGGCCGAACGGCGCCGCCCCGCCGACGTCTCCACCGTCACCAAGCGCTGGCGGCCCCACCTGCGCGGGCTGGAGCACGAGCCGACGCTCATGGCGCCCATGCGCCGCGACGACTCCGGGTGGTTCGACCACAACATCATGCCGACCCAGCTGCCGGTTGCCCTGTGGCAGTTCAGCCGGGCCGCCGCCGACCGGGAACGCGTCGACCGGCTGCGCGAGGAGGCGAGCTGGGACTGGACGGCGGTGCACACCCAGCGCACCAAGGAGGAGTCCGGGCACGAGGAGCCCTGGTACGAGTACCTCGCCGGCCGCAACCCCGGCTTCCCCGAGCGGATGCTGCGCAGCGCCATCGACACCTGCGCCCAGCGGCTGGAGTCCATCGCGGCCGACCCGATGGATCCCGCCGTCGGCCCCGACGCGTTCGGCATCCACGACTGGCAGGACCGCAACCCGGTCGTCACGGAGGCGCTGCTGCAGCTGACCACCGGATCCCCGCAGGTGCTCTACAACGGCGCGCTGGCGCAGATGCACCTGCGGTACTTCGACGCGGAGGAGCGCCGTCCGGGCCTGCCCGCCGACGTCGCCGCGCTGGTCACGAGCATCGACGCCGGGCACACCGTGGTCGAGCTGGCCAACCTCGGCGAGGCTCCGCGCTCGCTCGTGGTGCAGGCGGGCACGTTCGCCGAGCACGTCATCCACGAGGTCCGCGCCGACGACGAGCCGCCCACACCGGTCGAGGGGCCGCATGTCCACGTGCGGCTGCCCGGCTCTACGCACGTACGGCTCACGCTGACGATGACGCTGCGCGGCGGGAGACCCACGTACGAGGCTCCGCCGATGGAGGTGCGGCGATGAGGGCCGAGCTGCCGCGGCTGGGCCTCGGCACCGCCCCCATCGGCAACCTGTTCCAGGACGTCTCCGAGCAGGACGCGGCCGCCACGGTGGCCGCCGCCGTCCAGGAGGGCGTCACCTACTTCGACACCGCGCCCCGCTACGGGCACGGGGTCGCCGAGGAACGGCTCGGCCGCGCGCTCGCGACCGGTGGCGACGCCGCCGAGCCGGTGATCTCGACCAAGGCGGGCTGGCTGCTGCGCCCCGGGCAGACGGTGGTCACCGACTGGACGGAGCACGGCATCCGCCGGTCGCTGGAGTCCAGCCTGGAACGGCTCCGGCGGCCCTCCGTCGACATCCTGTACCTGCACGACCCCGACGACTTCCCCGACGACGTGCGCCGTACCGCCTACCCGGCCGTGCGCAGGCTGCGGGAGGAGGGGCTGGCCGGCGCCGTCGGCTTCGGCATGAACCACAGCGAACCGCTGGCCGCGTACGTGGCCGAGTTCGACGTGGACGTCGTCCTCATCGCCGGGCGGTTCTCACTGCTCGACCACGGCGCGCTGACGACCCTGCTGCCGCTGTGCCTGAAGACCGGCACGGCGGTGGTCGTGGGCGGCGTCTTCAACACCGGCCTGCTCGCAGACCCGCGTCCTGAGGCCATGTACAACTACCGGCCGGTGCCGGGCGGCGTGCTGGCTCGGGCCGAGCGCTGCCGCGCCGTCTGCGCGGAGTTCGGGGTGCCGCTCGCCGCGGCGGCCGTGCAGTTCCCCTTCCTCCATCCCGCCGTGCGGTCGGTCGTGGTGGGCTGCCGGTCGGCGGCCGAGGTGAAGGACAACGCGGCCGCCTCGCGTACGGAGATCCCGCCGGAGTTGTGGCGCCGGCTCGCCGAGGAGGGCTTCGTCCCTCCCGAGCTGCTGGACGGATAGAGGAAGACCCCGGCGGGGCGGGTTCGCCGCCCCGCCCCCCGTCTCTCAGTCGGTCTCGCGGGCGGCCAGGTACTCGGCGAGGCCGGCTCCGGTCAGCGGGTAGTAGTCCGACAGCCGGCCGCCCTCGTCCAGGCGGCGGCGGGCGAACTCCTCGCGGTCCTGGTGCAGGAGGGAGTCCTCGGCCACCGCCATGGCGCTGCGCTGCGGGACGACGACCGCCCCGTCCTCGTCGGCGACGATGAGGTCGCCGGGCGTCACCAGCGTGCCGCCCACCCCGACCGGGACGTTGAAGGCCGAGGGGAACAGCTCGGCCTGCGAGGCGTAGTGCGGCGTCACCCCCGTGCACCAGATCGGCACGCCGAGCGCGCGCACCCGCGCGGCGTCGCGCACCCGGCCGTCCACGACGATGCCGGCCCCGCCGCGCAGCTTGAAGTAGCGGACGAGCATGTCGCCGAGGCAGCCGGTGAAGTGGCTGGCCTGCGCGGAGATGACCAGCACGTCGCCGGGCCGGATGGATTCCAGCACCGCCCACAGCGCGGTCTTGCGCTCGGCGTCCTCCTGTCCGGTGCCGGAGAAGACGTCCTCGCGCTGGGGCAGGAACTGCAGGGTCACGGCGCCGCCGGTGATCCGCACACCGGGCTCCCTGTGCAGGGGGACGGGGCCGTCGATGAAGGTCCGGGTGATGCCCATCTGGTGGAGCTTGGCGCAGGCGGTGGCGGCGCTCACGTCCGCGAGGGCGTCCACCAGGCCCGCGCCGGGCCGGACGAAGGGCGAGGAGTGCGCCGGCCCCAGCATCGTCTCGTAGACGCCGGTCTCCGGGGCCCCGACATGCCCGTTCGTGCTCATTTCTGCCTCATCCCAACACATCGACAATTATCGCCTATCGATGGTAGATGTAACTGCCGACCGATGAGGGCTGTCAACCGTGAGAGGAGACCGGGATGCCGGCGGGGCCGACGGAGTGGTTCGAGGAAGCGCGGTTCGGGATGTTCGTCCACTTCGGGCTCTACAGCCTCGCCGCCCGGCACGAGTGGGTGCGCAGCCGGGAGAAGATGCCGGACGAGGACTACGACCGCTACCTGGAACAGTTCGATCCCGACCTGTTCGACGCGGCCGAGCTCGCCAGGAACGCCCGCGCCGCCGGGATGCGCTACGCGGTGCTGACCGCCAAGCACCACGACGGGTTCTGCCTGTTCGACTCCGAGCTCACCGGCTACACCAGCGTCCGCGCGGCCGGCCGGGACCTGGTCGCCGAGTTCGCCGCGGCCATGCGGGCCGAGGGCCTGCGCGTGGGGCTCTACTACTCGCTGCTCGACTGGCGTCACCCCGACTTCACCATCGACCAGTACCACCCGCTGCGTGACAGCGCGCCGCCGGACGCGAACGCCACGCGCGACATGGCCCGCTACCGGGCGTACATGAACGGGCAGGTACGCGAGCTGCTGACCGGGTACGGCCCGATCGACCTGCTCTTCTTCGACTTCACCTACCCGGCGAAGGGGCCCGCCGACTGGGGTGCGGAGGAGCTGATGGCGACCGTGCGCGCCCTGAACCCGCAGATCGTGGTGAACGACCGCCTCGGCATCCCCGGCGACTACGTGACGCCCGAGCAGTACCAGCCCGACCGGCCGCTCACCCGCGACGGCGTCCAGGTCAGGTGGGAGGCGTGCCACACGCTCAACGGCTCCTGGGGGTACGACCGCGACAACCACGACTACAAGGACCCGGCGCTGCTGATCCGGATGCTCGTCCAGTCCGTCGCGTGCGCCGGCAACCTGCTGCTCAACGTCGGGCCCACCGGCCGGGGCGCGCTCGACCCGCGGGCCCGGCACACGCTGGCCGCGATCGGGGAGTGGATGTCCCTGCACGCCAGGGCCGTGCACGGCGCGGGGCCGAGCCCGTTCACCCCGCCGCCCAACGCCCTCTACACCCAGCGGGCCGGCCGCCTCTACCTGCACCTGCTGTCCTGGCCGCTCAAGCACGTCCACCTGCCCGGCCTCGCCGGACGCGTACGCTACGCCCAGTTCCTCCACGACGGCTCCGAGGTGCGCTTCCACCAGGCGGACGGGGACCAGCACGAGCACAACAACCTCGCCCTGCCGGGCCAGCCGCCGGGCACGCTCACGCTGACCCTGCCCGTCGCCGCACCGGACGTGCCGCTGCCGGTCGTCGAGCTCGTGCTGCGCGACGACGATGGTTCCTGACGTCACCGCGCGGCCGGTGTGGGACGCGGCGCCCGCCGGGGCCCGCGACGCCGTCCTGGCCGCCGCGGCCGAGGAGCTGGCCCGGCCGGCCCCGCACCTGTCCCTGGACGACTGGGCCCGCACGTTCCGCGACGGGGCGCGGGCCGTCCACGAGGACAAGACGCGGCGGCTGCGCGAACGCGTGGACGTCCTCGCCCTCGCCGCCGTGCTCACCGGCGAGGTGGCCCCCGCGACCGCGCCCCCCGGAGCGTGCCCGCACCTGGACGCCGTCGTGGACGGGCTGATGGCGCTCGCCGAGACGAGCACGTGGTGCTGGGCGCCGCACGATCGCGGGGCCGCGGCCCGGGGCGAGGTCGTGCCCGATCCCGACGACCCCTTCCTCGATCTGGGCGCGGCCGAGATCGCGACGCTGTTCGCCTGGGCCGACCACGCGCTGGGCCCGCATCTGGACATCCGGGCGCCGGGGCTGCGCCGCAGGTTGCGCCGCGAGGCCGACCGGCGGGTGCTCACGCCGTTCGAGCGGGTGCGCGACTGGCACTGGATCGGCCGCGACGGCCGGGCTAACAACTGGAACCCCTGGATCCACGGCGCCGTCCTGGCGGCCGCGCGGCTGCTCTGCGACGACGTCCGGCGGCGCGAGCGCCTGGTACGCCTGGCCGCCGAGGGGCTGGACCACTACGTCGCCTGGCTGCCCGACGACGGCGGGATCGACGAGGGCATCGCGTACTGGTGGCAGGGGGCGTGCCGGCTGCTGGAGGCGCTGGACCTGCTGGAGGACCCCGGCCCGCCGGTGCTGCCCGCCCTGCTCGCCTATCCGCCGCGCATGCACCTCGGCGCGGACTGGTACGTCAACACCGGCGACGCTCCCGCCCGGCTCTCCGGCGAGCGGCCGTGGCAGGTGCTCTTCCGCTGGGGCGAGCGCCTGGGGCAACCGGGGACCGTGGCGTACGCGGTGGCCGCCGCACGCGGGTCCGGCGGCGTCGTCCAGCCCAGGGCCGGGCTCGGGCGCGCCATGACCGCGCTGGCCGACCGGCGATGGTGCCGGGCGGTCACGTCCGGCGGGACGCCGGACGGCTCGCCCTGGCTGGCCCGCGAATGCTGGCTGCCGCGCGTCCAGGTCATGGTCGCGCGCGAGCGGGCCGGGAGCGCGGACGGGCTGACCGTGGCGGCGAAGGCCGGCCACAACGGCGAGCACCACAACCACCTCGACGTCGGCTCCTACTGGGTGGCGCTCGACGGACGGCCGATGGTCGTGGACGTCGGCCAGCCGACCTACACCGCCGCGACCTTCGGCCCGCGCCGCTACGAGGAGTGGCCGTTCCAGAGCGCCTGGCACAACGTGCCGGAACCGGGGCACGGGCAGCTCCCGGGGGCCGAGCACGGCGCGCGGGACGTCGCCGTCCGGTTCGACGAGGGCCAGGCCGTCCTGCGGGCGGACCTGAGCGCCGCCTATCCGGCGGGTCTGCTCACCCGCTGGGAGCGGGTCGTCCGGCTGGTGCGCGACGGCCCGGAGCCGTCCGTCACCGTCGAGGACACATGGGCCGCGGGCCCGCGGACGGTGCTGTTCCGGCACGTTCTCGCCGGCGAGGTCGCGTGCGAGCCGGGCCGGGCGGTCGTCACGGCGGAGGGGGGACCGCCGCTCGAACTGCGCTGGGACCCCGCCGTCGGCGTCGCGTCCGTCGAGCACCGGGACATCGACGACCCGCGCCTCGCGCGCAGCTGGGGCTCCCGGCTGACCCGGCTGACGCTGGCCGTCACCGGCCCGGGGAGCGGCGGCCGGTTCGCCGTGAGCTTTCGCCGGCACTCACGAAATGACTCTTGAACAAGTTAGGTATGCCACATAACATCACCTATCGATAGGCGATGGACGTAGACGGTGGTCGATGTCGCCGCGTCGATCGTGTCGAGCCGCCACGCCGGCCCGCGCAGCCCGACCCCCTCACCCAGGTGGCCCCCGGGCGGGCGGCTCCCGAAGACGGCCAGTCCACCCCCGACCTTCCACCGGTCATGACTATGCAATTGGAGCGTGCAGCGGATATGGGAACACAGTTGCGCCGGGCGTGCGCGGTCGCGGTGGCCGCCACCACCGTGGTGGCCGCGGCCACCGCCTGCGGCGGCGAGGACCCGGCGCAGGCCGGCGCCACGACTCTGCGGATCATCGTCAACATCAGCCCGAACCTGACCGAGCAGTACTGGAAGGGACTGTTCGCGAAGTACGAGCAGAGCCACCCGGGGGTGAAGGTCAACCTGGAGCTCACCGGGACCGTCTCGGCGACCGCCAAGCTCACCCAGGACCTCGCCGCCGGCGACCCGCCGGACATCGCCCAGCAGATCACCCCGACGAAGGAGAACGCCGCGCTGTTCGCCGACCTCACCGGCGAGGCGTGGACCGCCCAGACCCCGCTGGCCGACCAGTACGCCGTGGACGGCAAGCGCTACCTGGTCGGCGTCGGCCAGCAGATCCAGTCGCTGGTCTTCTACAACAAGGCCGCCTTCGCCAAGGCCGGTCTCGACGCCACCGCCATCAAGACGCTCGACCAGTTCCAGGACGCCATGGCCAAGCTGAAGAGCGCCGGCTACACGCCGCTGCAGAGCGCCGGGCAGTGGGTGCCGGGAGCGCAGTTCTCCCTGATCGCCGACTCCGGCGTGCTCACCGCCGACCCGGACTGGACGGTCAAGCGCAAGCAGAACCAGGTCTCCTTCGCCACCGGCGACTACCTGAAGTACCTCCAGCGCTTCCGCAGCTGGATCGACCAGGGCTACCTCGACAAGAGCGCGCTCGGCCTGACCTACGCCGACGGGCAGACGGCCTTCCTCGACGGCAAGTCCGCGATGTACGTCATGGGCTCCTTCTTCGTCCCGGCCGCCGACGCGGCCAAGAAGAGCGACGAGATCGGCGTCTTCTCCATGCCGACCGACGGCTCGTACCCCACCGGCCAGTACGGCAACATCGCCAGCCCGTACGTGGTCGTCAACGCCTCCAAGCACAAGACGGCCGCGATCGACTTCGTGAAGTGGCTGGTCACCGACCCGGCCGCGATCGAGAGCCAGCTCGCCGCCGACGGCAACCTGCGCAAGGGCTTCACCTACAAGATGTCCAGCCTCGGCACGCAGGTCCAGAAGATCCTTGAGGAGGCGCCGTCCGTCCTGGTCAAGTCGGGCGAGCGCCAGCCGGTCGAGGGTTATCCGGCCGAGCTCAACACGCAGGTGCAGAAGCTGTACACGGGCGCCACGGCCGAGCAGGTCGCCGCCGGTTTGGACAAGTGGTGGAACTCGCAGAGCTGACCCGGCGGCCGGAGCGGCAGGCGTCCGAGCCTCGGCGCCCGCGCCGCGAGTGGCTGCCGGCCAGGTACCGGGCCAGGGCGGTGACCTTCGGGCTCGTCGCCCCGTCCGTGCTGGTCTACACGGTGATGACCGTCGTCCCGGTGGGCGTGGCGGTCTACCTGAGCCTGACGGACTGGAACGGCTTCTCCGACGCGGTGTTCATCGGCTTCGAGAACTACCTGCACCTGTTCGACGACCCGAGCTCGACCGGCGCCTGGTACGTGACCGCCCTCGTCGCCGTCACCGGCACCCTGCTCATGATCGGCGGCGGTCTGGCGTACGCGCTGCTGCTCAAGGAGCGCTCGCGGACGAACTCGTTCTTCCGCACGCTCGCCTACTACCCGCACGTGATCAGCGCGCTGATCCTCGGCTTCCTCTGGGCCGCGATCCTCGGCACCAACGGCGCCGTCAACAGCACACTGCAGCACTTCGGCATCGGGCCCGTCGGCTTCCTGTTCGAGGAGAACCTCGCCCTGGTCTCGCTCATCGCGGTGATCGTGTGGGCCGGCTTCGGGTTCAACGTCGTGTTGTTCGTCGCCGCGCTCCAGACGGTCCCCGCCGAACTGCTGGAGGCCGCGGCGATCGACGGCGCGACCCGGCGCCAGGCCAACCTGCGCGTGGTGATCCCGATGATCTCCCCGGTGGTGACCGTGGCCACCGTGCTGAACCTCATCGGCCTGATCAAGACCTACGACCTGGTCGTGAGCCTCACCAACGGCGGGCCCGCGGGCGCCACGCAGACGTACTCGTTCCTCATCCTGGCCAGGTCCTTCGAGGGGACGAAGGTCGGTTACGCCAACGCGCAGGCCGTCTTCCTCATGGTCGTGTGCGCCGGCCTCGCCCTGCTGGTGACCGCCGCGCGCAACCGGCAAGACCGCGCCACGACGAGTTAGGGGACGGTGATGATCGAACAGCCGCAGGCCGCCCACGGCAGGCGCCGCTCCTTCGTGCGCCCGGTCATGCTGGCGCTGCTCCTGGTGGCCATGACCGTGCCGGTCTACCTGCTCGTGGTCAACAGCTTCAAGTCCCAGGACGACATCCTCGGCAACCCCTTCTCCCTCCCGTTCGGGGACCTCACCTTCGAGTACCTCGCCAACGCCGTCAACAGCCCCCAGTACAACGTGATCCGCAGCTACGGCTTCACGCTGTTCCTGGTCGTCGTCGTGGACGTCCTGTGCATCCTGCTGGCCGGCCCGGCGGCGTACGCGATCGCGCGCAGCCTCAGCCGCCGCTCCCAGCTGCTGCTGCTGTACTTCCTCGCGGGCACGTTCATCCCGGGCGCCGCGCTGGTGATCCCGGTGATCTACGTGCTGCGCTCGGTCGGCCTGGCCAACACCGTGGCCGGCCTCGTGGCCCACGACGTGGCCTCGACCCTTCCGGTGAGCATCTTCCTGTTCGTCGGCTTCATCCGTACCATTCCGGCCTCCATCGACCAGGCGGCGATGATCGACGGCGCGGGGCGGCTGCGCACGTTCTGGACGATCATCTTCCCGCTGATGCGGCCCGCGGTGGTCACCGTGCTGATCCTCAACTCGATCGGGATCTGGAACGACTTCGTCAGCCCGCAGATCCTGCTCAGCCCCGGCTCCGGCCGGTACACGGTGACGACGGCCATCTACGCCGGGATCAGCCAGTACTCGACCGACCTGACCAGGGTGTTCCCCAACCTGCTGCTGGCGGTGGCACCGGTCGTCATCTTCTTCGTCTACATGCAGCGCCACATCATCAGCGGCCTCACGGTCGGCGCGGTCAAGGGCTGAACGGCCCGTCACGGAAAGAGGGACCATGACGTTGTTACGCAATCGGCGGCCGCGCGCGGCCGTGGTAATCGCGCCGGTGATCGCGACGATGATCGCGGTCGTGTCGGCGGCCGTCCCGGCGGCGGCCGAGCAGGGCGCGGGCGGCACCACGTACCACGTCGCGCCGTGGGGCAGGGACTCGGCCGGCGGCCGGTCGGCCGCGACGGCCTTCCGGCACATCCAGCGGTGCGCCGACGTCATGACGCCCGGCGACACCTGCCTGATCCAGTCGGGCACGTACGAGGAGACCGTCGTGCCCGCCAGGTCGGGCGCCGCCGGACTGCCCATCACCTACCGGGCGGCCCCCGGCGCGCGCGTGACGGTGAGCGGCGCCAAGCGGATCAGGGGCTGGTCCCCGGTCACCACCCGGGACGTGGCCCGCATCGCGCAGTGGGACCCGTACGCGCCGGACTCGCCCTTCGCCCAGGCCGTGCGCGACGGTCGCGTCCACAGCGCCCGCGCCGACCTCGGACCCGACGTCACGACCGTGCAGACCTTCACCGACCAGCGGATGAACGTCGAGGCCCAGTGGCCCTACCCCGGCCTCGACCTGCTCGAACCCGCGGTGCGGTACGCCGGCCCCGGCAGCGCGGAGGCCACCGTCGCCGACGACGCGCTGACCCGCCCGGCCGGCTACTGGACCGGCGCCCGCGTGACGACGAACTACTGGTACATCACGGCGACCTCCACGATCAAGAGCTCCGACGTGGGCTCGGTCGTGCTCGACGCGGCGCCGCCGTGCGTCCACAAGGTGATCCCGAAGGACACCCGGTACGCGCTCGCCGGCAAGATCGGCGAACTCGCCCACCCCGGCACCTGGTTCTACGACCCGGCCGGCAAACGGCTCTACCTGTACAGCGAGGACGACCCCAACCGGCACGTGATCGAGGCCAAGGCCCGCACGCTGGCCTTCGACCTGCGGAACACGAGCCACACGACGATCGCCGGCGTCGGCCTGTTCGCCGCCACCATCGAGACCGGGCCCGGCAGCAGCCATGTCGTGATCGACGGGATCACCGGCAGGTACCTGTCGCACTACACCGACATCACGCGCGGCGCCACCGACTGCGGCTCCACCGTCACCCGGGGCGTCGCCGACACCGGCATCGTGCTCAACGGCACGGACAACCAGGTCGTCGACAGCGACCTGTCACTCAGCGCCGGAAACGGCATCGCGCTGCGCGGCATGCGGAACACCGCGACGAACAACGTCATCCACGACGTGGACTACCTGGGCACCTACGCGGCCGGCGTCGCCGTGCAGGGCAACAGCCAGACGGTCACGCACAACACCATCTACCGGGTCGGCCGCAGCGGCGTGAACCTGCAGTGGGACAACGCCGCCGGCGGCACGCCGGGGCCGGACCGCATCGCCTACAACGACATCTCCCAGTACGCCCGGCTGAGCCTGGACGTGGCCGCGGTCTACACCTGCTGCGGCTCCGACATGCTGGGTACCTCGATCGACCACAACGTGCTGCACGATCCGGCGCCGAGGTGGGGCGCCACCAAGTTCGGGGTCACCGGCGTCTACGCCGACAACGGGCAGAGCAACATCACCATCGCCGCCAACGTGGGCTGGGGCAACCCCGAGGGGACCGTGATGCTCAACGGCCTCGGCGGCGGCTCGCACAACAACGGCGTCTACAACAACACCGGCGGCATGACGATGTTCTACGTCAAGGAGCCCGGCAACTCGACGGGCACGAAGGTCTACAACAACATCGGCCCGATCCGCGGCCTCGACGGCGCCACGAACGGCGGGATGGTGCTGTCCAACAACCTGCCGGCCGACGTCGACCCGCTGTTCGTCGACCCGGCCGGGCGCGACTACCGGCTGTCGGAGGCGTCCCCGGCGCGCAACCGGGCGATCCCGCTGCCCGGCGTCAACGACGGTTCGACGGACCCGCTCCCGAGCCTCGGCGCCTACCAGTACGGCGCCCCCAAGTGGGTGGCCGGAGCGACCCGCTAGGACGACCGGGCGCAGCAGCAGCCCCGGCGTCCGTGGCCGCCACCACGGGCGCCGGGTCCGGTGCGCGCAGGGCGTGCTCCGGGAGGTCGTCAGAGAGGGCGGTGCATGATGTGCAGTCCGACGTAGCCCTTCGCCGGGCTCCGGAAGCCCTCCGGCACGGTGCCGAGCACCTCGAATCCGAGTTTCCGGTACAGGCGCACCGCCGCCTCGTTGGTCTCCACGACCGCGTTGAACTGCATCGAGCGGAAACCCGTGGTGCGGGCCCACTCGATGGTGTACTCGCACAACGCGCGGCCCACACCACGTCCGGAATGTGCTGGATCGACCATGTAGCTGGCGCTCGCGACGTGCGAGCCGTTGCCCATCTGGTTGTTGTTCATCTTCGCGGTGCCGAGGATCGTGCCGTCGTCGTCGACCGCGACGACCGTACGGTTCGGGGCGGGCAGCAACCACCAGCCGCGCCCCTCTTCCTGACCGAGATCGAGCGGATAGGTGAAGGTCTCACCGGCGGCGACGATCTCGCGGAAGAACGGCCAGATGGCCGACCAGTCGTCCACGGTGGCTTCCCTGATCAGCATCCGCCCAATATACCGGCGACGCCGAGACGTCAGGCGAGCCTCCGGAGCGCTCTGATGCTGCCACCCTTGTGCCATGGTTCGCACATCACTGATCGCATGCTGCTTAGCCGTCTCGCTCGCCGGCTGCGCAGGTGACCCGGTTCCGGTCGAGTCGTCCAGGTCCGCTCAGCCGGAACCCGCCGCCGCCCCGCAGACTCCGCTGCAGCAGAGCGCCGTTCCCGGCACGCAACGGTATTACGCCACCGAACTGCGACCCGGCGACTGCATCGAACCCCTTCCCCAGACGTTCCTGGTGACCGTCGTCCCCTGCCATGTGCCGCACTCGGCCGAGTTCGCCACCACCTACGTCCTCCCGCAGGGGCCCTATCCGGAGGCGGACATGACACGGCTCGCGGAGAACGGATGCCTTCCCAGAATGCGCGTCAAGAAGTCGAAGAGGGATGTCATCGGGATGACGTGGCTGGGGCCGGCCGCGGAGGACTGGCCCCGCTACCGGACCGTGTACTGCCTGGCCGTACGCACGGACGGCCAGAAGACGACAGGCCGGGTGGTCGAGTGAACCACCGAGCCACGGCGGCCATGACCGCGACCGCCGTCAGGTGGACTTGATGAAGGTGTGCAGGTCGTCGTTGAACCGGTCACGGTGGGTGACGAACAGGCCGTGCCCGCCGGTCGGGTACTCCAGGTAGGTCGCCCCGGGAACCAGCTGGGCGGTGCGCCGCCCGGTGACGGCCACCGGCACGGAGGCGTCGGCGGCCCCGTGCACGACCAGCGCGGGCACGGCGATCTCGGCCAGCGAGGCCCGGTGGTCGAAGGTCATGGCGGCCCGCTGGTACTGGCGGATCGCCCACGGCGAGACCTCAAGGCACTGCCGCAGCGTGAAGTCCACCTGTGCGGGGGAGATCTCGTTGCCCAGGTGCGTGGCGAAGAACGCCTGCGCCCGCTGGGCCAGCCACTTGGGACGGTCGGCGTCCAGGGCCGCCATCGAGGCCTCCAACATGGCGCCCGGCACTCCCTCGGGGTTGTCGTCGGTCTGCAGCAGGAACGGCAGCATCGCCGAGACGAACGCCACCCGCGCGACCCGTTCGTCACCGTGGCGGGCCAGGTACCGGGCGACCTCGGCGCCGCCCATGGAGTGACCGACCAGGGTGACGTCACGCAGGTCGAGCAGCTCGATCAGCTCGGCCAGGTCGTCGGCGCCGGTGTCCAGGTCGTAGCCCGCCGAGGGGCGGTCCGAGCGGCCGTGGGCCCGCCGGTCGAGGGCGACGCAACGGTAGCCGCGCTCCACGAAGTACGGGATCTGGTACTCCCACATGTCGGCGGAGAGCATCACGCTGGCGACGAAGACGATGGGCTTGCCCTGGCCGTAGTCCTCGTAGGCGAGGCGGGTGCCGTCCGTGGTCTCGAAGAACATCTCATGACTCCTTATTTCGTGCGATGTCCTGAGCTTGTCAGTCAGAGGTAAGGGCGACAATTACGTCCCAGGTAAGCGTGCGCGGCCCCACATCAGCATGTTGACGCTGCCGGCACCGCATGTTGTGATCCACACAGGCGTATTTCGTACTGGTTCAGTAGGAAATCAGGTGGTCATGAGGCTCCTCCAGAGTGCGGCCGCGGTTGTCATGCTCCTGGTGAGCGCGGCGGGCATCCAGGTCGCGCGGAGCGGACCGGCGCAGGCGGCTCTGCCCACCGCCGCCGTCGCGCTCGGCGACAGTTTCATCAGCGGGGAGGGCGCGGGGGACTACCAGCCCGTCGTCGACGCCTCCGGTACGGCCCAGTCCTTCCCCGGCTGGTCGGCGGCCAACAGCAACGCCTACTTCTGCCACCGGTCGGCGAACGCCTCGGTGTTCGCGGCGTCGCTCCCGGGCATCCAGCAACGGTTCAACCTCGCGTGCTCGGGCGCCCAGCCCGCCGACATCGCCAGCCCCTCCAGCGCCAGGGCCGAGGGCCGCACCGTCGCCTCGCAACTCGACCAGCTGCGCGCCGTCGCCCGGACGCACGACATCGACGTCGTCCTCGTCGGCCTCGGCTCCAACAACACCCAGTTCACCTTCGGCGACGTGGCCACGCTGTGCGCCAACCGCTTCATCGCCGACGCCTGGACCGGCTGGTGGGAGTTCTGGGCCTACCTGAAGGGCGAGGTGCCGCAGAAGCCCTGCACCGCCTCGGACCTGGCCACCGACGCCGAGGTCGCCGCCGCCACCGCCGAGACCACCGCGGCCCTGCGCCAGATCCTCGACACCCTCGACCAGATCGACGCCGACGGCAGCCACCAGGTGATCCTGCAGACCTACACCAACCCGCTGCCGCCCGACGTAGCCCCGCAGTACTACGACGAGGACGGCCGCACCGACACCCGCGACAAGTTCCGCGCCCTCGGCGCCGAGCGCTACGCCGCCGGGTGCCCCATCCACCGTGCGAGCCTGGCCCCCGGGCACGTGTTCTCCCAGAACCTCGGCTCACTGGTCAAGAACGCCTTCACCACGCTGGCAGCCGAGCGCCCGGCGGCCGACCTGCGCGTCCTGGACGTCCAGAGGGCGTTCGACGGGGCCAGGCTCTGCGAGAACCCCGGCAGCCCGGCCGGTGCGCTCGCGACGCCGGTCCGCGTGCAGGACGGGCCGTCCGGCACGTTCGTCACCAGCCTGTCGGGCTGGGACAAGATCGGTATCCAGCGCGCGGCGAACACCTGCGTCACCTACTTCCAGACCTGTCAGGAGTCGTGGCACCCCAACGCCGCGGGCCACACTGTCCTCGGCCAGTGCCTGACCGGCGCCCTCACCGCGGCGCCCCGCGCGGTCGTCACGTGCGCCCGCAACCCGGACGGCACGCTCACCCTCTCCTGACGTCTCCTCGGCCGCGCGTCCGGCTGTCTGCGGCCGGACGCAGCCGCCCGAGCCGCCGCCGGCTCAGGAGCCGCCGGCCCCCAGAAGGCCGTGTTCCCGTACGAGGTCGAGGAAACCGGTCGTCAACGGGCCGGGCCGCCCGTCCTTCCACACCACGGCGATCTGCCATGCGGCCGCCGGATGGCGGACCGGCGTGATCACGACAGACGGGGGCGCGATACGGCGGGCGCTGGCCGGCACGAACGCCACCCCTGCGCCGGCCGCCACCAGCGCGAGCACGGTCTGCAGGTCCCGCGCCTCCTGGACGACGGCAGGCCGGATCGCGACGGCGGTGCACAGGCGGCTGATCTGCCCGGCCAGCCCCGGCCCTCTCTCCTGCGCCAACTGGAGGAAATCGTGGCGGGCCACCCACCCGGCGAGATCGCCGAGGTCGTGCGGCGGCCGGTCGTCATGGCCGGCCCAGGCGAGGGCGAGGCGGTCGCCGGCCAGTGGCAGCCGTCCCCATCCGCCTTCGAGGGGCAGGCGGACGAAACCGACATCGAGGTCGCCCGCGCCGATCCGGTCAAGCTGGGCCTGTGACGACATGTCATCCAAGGTGACGTGCACGTCGGGGTGGCGCCGCCGGAACGCGGCGACGATCCGGGGGGCCAGGTCGATGCTCGACAGCCCGAAGCCGACCGCCAGCCTCCCGGCCTCGCCGGCAGCCATGCTCGCCATCCGCCGCGCGAGCGCGTCGGCCTGCCGCAGGAGCGCCTGCGCGTCCGGGAGCAGGACGGCGCCCAGACCGGTCAGCACGGCCCCGTGCCGGCCGCGGTCGAACAGCCGGCCTCCCACCTGCGCCTCCAACGACTGGATCTGCTTCGTGAGCGTCGGCTGGGTGACGTTCAGCGTACGCGCGGCGCGGCCGTAGTGACCGTGCCCGGCGACCGCGAGGAAGGCGCGCAGCAGAACCATATCCATTCCGGGAGCCTATCGAACAGCGGAAAAGATTCATTGGACGAATGGGAAGCGCATGCGCTCTCCTGGTGAACCACCCCAAGGATCCGGAGGTTCGCGATGGCGCGGAACGACGAAGCGGCCGAGACCCCAACGCCGGCACTGCGGTGCGCGACCGTGCAGTTCGAGCATCGTCCCGATGACAAGACCTACAACCTGGCCCAGGTCGAGCACTACGTGCGCCTGGCGAGCGCGGACGGCGTGCAGGTCGTCGCCTTCCCGGAGATGTGCCTGCTGGGGTACTGGCATCTCCGCCGCCAGACCCCCGAGCGGCTGCGGGAGCTCGCCGAGCCGGTGGACGGTCCGGCCGTCACCGCCGTCCGCGCGCTGGCGGCCGAGCACGGCGTCGCCGTGGGGGTCGGCTTCCTGGAGAGCGACACGGACGGGCGGCTGTTCAACAGCTACGCCCTCTGCCTCCCGGACGGATCCGTCCATCGTCACCGCAAGCTGCACGCCTTCGAGCACCCGGCGATCAGCAGCGGCGACGCCTACACCGTCTTCGACACCCCCTGGGGCGTCCGCATGGGCATCCTCATCTGCTGGGACAACAACCTGGTCGAGAACGTCCGCGCCACCGCGCTGATGGGCGCCTCGATCCTGGTGGCGCCCCACCAGACCGGCGGCACCGCCTCGCGCAGCCCCCACGGGATGCGCCCGATCCCCGTGGAGCTCTGGCGGAACCGGCACGGCGCCCCGAAGGCGATCGAAGCCGAGCTGCGCGGCCCCAGCGGACGCGAGTGGCTGATGCGCTGGCTGCCCGCCCGGGCTCATGACAACGGGCTGTTCGTCCTGTTCAGCAACGGCATCGGCGAAGACGACGACGAGATCCGCACCGGCAACGCCATGATCATCGACCCCTACGGCCGCATCCTCGGCGAGACCTGGGCGGCCGCTGACGACATGGTCACCGCCGACCTCGACCTCAGCCTGCTGCCGCTCTCGACCGGCCGCCGATGGATCCAGGGACGACGCCCGGAGCTCTACGGCATCCTCACCCGCCGGTTCGGGGACGAACGCGAGCCTCGCGCCGCCCGCTTCGCCACCGACCCGGTGCCACTCCTCCGCGCCCCCGGCAGCGGGCCCGGCGACGCGGGAGCCTGAGTCCCGGCGCCGACGCGGCGCACCGGGCCGGTTGGGCGCGGAGCCGCCCGTGGCCGGTGTGCCCAGTCACTTTGTCGGTCGCGCCCGCCATACTCGCCGCTGTCGATCAAGAGGAAGACGGGATGCGGCGTGGAGGTATCGGCATGAGCGTGGAGCGCACGCTGACGTTCGTCGGCGGAGGTTCGGCCAAGTTCTGGGAGGTGCGCCAGGACGGCGCCGAGCTGCACATCCGGTACGGACGGCTGGGCGCGGCCGGTCAGACACAGGTCAAGTCGTTCGGCTCGGCCGCCGCCGCCACTGCCGCCGCCGACAAGCTGGTGGCGGAGAAGGTGCGCAAGGGCTACGCGGAGGACGGCACGGCTCCCGCGTCGCAGGCAGCGGCCGGCGGCGTCGAGGACGAGCACCGGCTGACGTTGCCGCCCGCCTGGTTGCGCGCTCTTCACCCCCGGCGGGGCGGAGCCAAGGCCCCGGCGCACCGGCCGGACCCGAGCGCGCCGCAGAAACTGGCCGCCGAGCTGGGCAGACGCGGGAAGGGGCTCGCCGACATGGTGGCGAGGTGCCCCGACCCGGAGCTCGCGTCCGCGGGCGCGGCGTACCTGGCGGGGGAGCCCGCCGCCACACCGCTGGGCGCGGCGGTGGTCGTCAGGGCGGTGGCCGCGTCCCTGCCGTGGAACGAGCGCGAGCTGTTCTCCCTGTTCCCCGACACCTGGCTGGCCGAACGCGGCCCGGTGTTCGCGGCGGTGGCCGTGACCGAGCTGGCCTCGCTGGACTACGGTCACGACGGGGGCGCCTCGGTGGTCCGCCGGCTGACCGACGGCCAGGCCCCCGACCCGTGGCTCGGCTGGGCCTCCGGCGAGCAGATCGACGCCCGGGTCCGCGCCGTGCTGGCCGCCGCGTCCGACGACGAGTACGCCGAGGTCGTCGCGGCGCTGGAAGTGAGCCGCGCGGGCGGGCTCCACCACCGCGTGGCCGCCTCCTTCCTGGCGCCCACCGAGACCGCATGGGTCGCGGCCGACTGCGCCGAGGTGAGCCAGGTCCTCCCGGCGCTCGCCGTCCGCCTGATCGCCGCCGTCAGCACGCCGGAGCACGCCGAGCTGATCGCGGACCAGGTGCGTGGCGTCTACCTGGGGGACTCCTTCACCCTGCCGGCCACGGTCGTCGACGGCATGGGCGAGGCGGCCGTGCCGCTGCTGGCCGGCTGGGTGGACCACGCCTACGGCGCGGACAGCCGCAAGCGGCTGCTGCACATGCTCGCCGACCTGCCCTACGACACGGCGATGCGGGCGATCCTCGACCGCGTCGAGCAGAAGTACACCCAGGCGGCCTTCCTGCGCGCGGCCTCCCGTTTCCCCCGCCGCGCGATGCGGATGCTGGCCGAGTCCGGCGGCAAGGCCGCCGACCTGCTGCTGCGCACCCACGTGGCGGCCCGTCCCGACCTGGTGGAGGAGGTGCTCGCGAGCCTCGGCGACGGCGCCGCCGCCGAGCGTCTCGACAGGGTCGTGACCGCCGGGACCGTCGCCGCCGCTCCGCCGCAGGCGCTGCCCGAGGTGCTGGTCAGCCCGCCCTGGACCCGCCCGCGCAAGCCGCGCAAGGTGGTCGTGGTCGACGGCCTGGCGTGCACCGACGAACCGGCCCTGTCGTGGGCGCCGGGCGAGCAGGACAATTGGCGTTCCTCCCGGGCGGCGAACTCCTGGGGCCGGGCCTGGCGCCGGAGCTGGAAGGACGTCGCCCGCGACATCGCCGAGAGGCGGGGCGCCCGCTGGACGGACCAGATCGCCCTGTTCGTCGCCGGGCCCGAGGAGCTGGCCGCGCCGCTGATCGGGAAGTGGCGCCCCGGCGACCTGTGGGGGGCCGGCGACTGGATGCCGACGGTGGTGGCCAGGTTCGGGCCGGCGGCGCTGCCCATGGTGGTCGACAGCGCCCGGCGCGGTCCCAGCTCGGTCGCCGCGTCGCTGCTGCCGTTCGCGGCGCCGGAGGTCGCCGTGCTGATGGCCGACTGGCTGGCCCGGCTGAAGTCCGTCCGCGCCACCGCGCTGGCGTGGCTGAACCGTCACCCCGGAGCGGCCGCCAGGGCGCTGATCCCGGCGGCTCTCGGCAAGCCCGGCGTGGCCCGGCTCCGGGCCGAGCGGGCGCTGGCGGCGCTGGTCGCGGGCGGCCACCGCGACACCGTGGCCGAGGCCGCCGCAGGGTACGGGCCCGCCGCCGAGGCCGCCGTCGCCGACCTGCTCGTGGCCGACCCGCTCGACGCGCTGCCCGCCAGGATGCCGGTGCTGCCCGAATGGACGGAGGTCGCCGTCATGACCCCGATCCACCTGCGCGGCGAGGCGGGCGCGCTGCCCCCCGAGGCGGCCCGCCACGTGATGACGATGCTGGCGATCTCCAAGCCCGGCGACCCGTACGCCGGTCTGGCCGTGGTCAAGGAGGCCTGCGACGGCCGCAGCCTCGCCGACTTCGCCTGGGCGCTGTTCCAGTGCTGGCAGGCGGCCGGCTACCCGTCCAAGGAGAGCTGGGTGATGGACGCGCAGGCGCTGCTCGGCGACGACGAGACCGTACGGCGGCTGACCCCGCTGATCAGGACCTGGCCGGGCGAGGGCGGGCACGCGCGCGCGGTCACCGGCCTGGACCTGCTGGCCTCCATCGGCTCCGAGGTGGCGCTGATGCACCTGCACGGCATCGCCGAGAAGGCCAAGTTCGGCGGGCTGAGGAACCGGGCCAAGCAGAAGATCGACGAGGTCGCCGCCGAGCTCGGCCTGAGCCCGCAGGAGCTGACCGACCGGCTGGTGCCCGACTTCGGCCTGTCCGCCGACGGCAGCCTGACCCTCGACTACGGCCGCAGGCGGTTCGCGGTGGGCTTCGACGAGCAGCTCAAGCCGTACGTGGCCGACGCCTCGGGCAAACGGCTGAAGAACCTGCCCAAGCCAGGCGCCAACGACGATCAGGAGCTCGCGACCGCCGCCTACCGGCGTTTCGCCGGGCTGAAGAAGGACGTGCGCTCCGTGGCCGGGGACGCCATCCACCGCCTGGAGCAGGCCATGGTCAACCGGCGTCGCTGGAGCGCCGGCGACTTCGGCCGGCTGCTCGTCGGCCACCCGCTGCTCCGGCACATCGTCCGGCGGCTCGTATGGGGTCTGTACGACCCGTCGGGCCGGCTCACGGGCACCCTGCGCGTGGCCGAGGACCGCAGCTTCGCCGACGTCCAGGACGACGCGCTGACGTTGCCCGAGGACGCCCTCGTCGGCGTGGCGCACCCGCTGGAGCTGGGGGAGGACCTGGCCGCGTGGGGTGAGGTGTTCGCCGACTACGAGATCCTGCAGCCGTTCCCGCAGCTGGGCAGGGAGACGTACGAGCTGGATCCGGCGCTGGTGGCCGAGATCGAGGCGGCCAGGATCCCCACCCGCGCGGTGCTCGGCCTGGAGCGGCGCGGCTGGCGGCGCGGCGCGCCCCAGGACGCCGGCTGGCAAGGCTGGATCGAGCGGGACGTGCCCGGCGGCAGCACCATCACGATCGGCCTCGATCCGGGCATCGCGATCGGCCACGTCGACTTCGCCGACGAGCAGACCCTGGTCCAGCTGGGGCTCGACGGCCTCGATGCGATCACCACCTCCGAGATCCTCCGAGACCTCAGGGAGATCACCCGATGAACGGACACGCCCAGCGGCCCCCGGCCGAGATCCGCTACGCCGGCGAGCTGGCCAGGCTGCGGGAGCACGACACCGACGACCGGCCGCCCGGCTGGGCGCTCAGCCTGCGGGCCGCCCGCCGTTTCGTCCTCGGGGACGAGAAGCTGGGCGTCAGCCGCAAGTTCGTGGGCGATCCCTCGCTGATCGACCGGTCCCTGGTGACGCTCGCGACCAACCGCGGGCTGATGCTGGTGGGCGAGCCCGGCACGGCGAAGTCGCTGCTGTCCGAGCTGCTGGCCGCGGCCGTGAGCGGCACCTCGACGCTCACCATCCAGGGCGGCGCGGCCACCACCGAGGACCAGATCAAATACTCCTGGAACTACGCGCTGCTGGTCGCCGAGGGCCCCTCCACCCGGTCGCTGGTGCCCGCGCCGCTGCTGCGCGGCATGGCCGAGGGCAAGGTGGTGCGCTTCGAGGAGATCACCCGGTGCCCGCTGGAGGTGCAGGACTGCCTGCTGTCACCGCTGTCGGACCGGGTGCTCGCCGTACCGGAGCTGAGCGGCCCGGAATCGATGGTGTTCGCCCAGGAGGGGTTCACGATCCTGGCCACCGCCAACACCCGCGACCGCGGCGTCAACGAGATGAGCGCCGCGCTCAGGCGCCGCTTCAACTTCGAGACCGTCTTCCCGATCGCCGACTTCGACACCGAGCTGGCGTTGGTGGAGGCGGAGGCGGGGGCGCTGCTCAAACGCTCGGGCGTCACCGCGCCGCCGCGCCGCGACGTGCTGGAGGTCCTGGTCACCACCTTCCGCGACCTGCGCCAGGGGCAGACCGCGCGCGGCGAGGCCACCGACCGGCTGTCGGGGGTGATGAGCACCGCGGAGGCCGTCTCGGTCGCCCATGCCGTCGGGCTGCGCGGCTGGTTCCTGCGCCGCGAGCCGGGCACGGCCGCCGACCTGGTCTCCTGCCTCGCCGGCACGGCCGCCAAGGACAACCCGGAGGACCTGGCCAAACTGCGCAGGTACCTGGAGCGCAGGCGGCACGGCGACCAGTGGCAGGCCCTGTACGAGGCCCGCCACCTGCTGCCGGGCTGACCGATGGCGGTCGTCTTCCTCGGCGTGCGGCACCACAGTCCCGCCTGCGCCCGGCTGGTCGCCGACACCATCCGTGCCGTACGCCCCGCGTACGTGCTGGTCGAAGGCCCGTCGGAGATGAACGGCAGGATGGACGAGCTCCTGCTCGGCCACGAGCTGCCGATCGCCGTCCACACCGGCTACCGCGACCATGAGCGGCGACACGGTTCCTGGACACCGCTGTGCGACTACTCGCCGGAGTGGGCGGCGCTGACCGCGGGCCGCGCGACCGGCGCCGAGCTGCGCTTCATCGACCTGCCCGCCTGGCATCCCGCGCTGGCGGACGTCAGCAACCGGTACGCCGACGCCGAGGCCCGCTACACGGAGGCGACCCGACGGCTCTGCCGCGCCTTCGACGTGGACAACGTGGACGCGTTGTGGGACCACCTGTTCGAGATCGAACCGGCCGACGGGCTGGCCGAACGGCTGGCCACCTACTTCGACCTCGTACGCGGCGACACCGAGACCGATCCCGGCGACACGGCCCGCGAGGCGTACATGGCGCAGTGGATCCGGGCGGCCGCCGGCGAGGCGGGCGAGCGGCCGGTGGTCGTGGTCACGGGCGGCTTCCACCGTCCCGCGCTGATCCGGCTGGCCGAGCAGGGCGAGCGGAGCTGGCCGCAGGTGCCGCAGCCGCCCGAGGGGGCGACGGCCGGCAGCTACCTGGTGCCGTACTCGTTCCGCCGGCTGGACGCCTTCGACGGCTACCAGTCGGGCATGCCGTCGCCCGGCTACTACCAGGACCTGTGGGAGCACGGCCCCGACGGAGCCGCCCGCCGGCTCACCGAGGCGGTGACGGCCCGGCTGCGCGCCCGGCGCCAGCCGGTCTCCACCGCCGACCTGATCGCCGCGCACGCCACCGCCGACGGGATCGCGCTGATGCGCGGTCACCCGCATCCGGCCCGCGTCGACGTGCTCGACGGCCTGGCCACCGCGCTGGTCGGCGAGGCGATCGAGACCCCGCTGCCCTGGGCGTCCCGCGGGCCCCTCCAGGCGGGCCACCACCCGGTGGTCGTGGAGATGATCGCGGCGCTCAGCGGCGACCGGACAGGCCGCCTGCACCCCTCGACCCCGCTGCCGCAGCTGGTCCACGCGGTGCTCGCCGAGCTGGGCGGCCCCGGCGACGAACGGCTCGACCTCGGCGGGCAGGCCGGCCGTGCGCGCAGCCGCTTCCTGCACAGGCTGCGCGTCCTGGGCGTCCCGGGCGTGGTCCGCATCTCGGGGCCCCGCCCCGCGGGCGGCGCCGAGCTGGTCGAACAGTGGACCCTGACCGACGCCGACGACCGCCTGCCCGCCCTGATCGAGGCAGGCGGGTACGGCGTGGACCCGCAGGAGGCGGCGGCCTCCGTGCTCGCCGGGCGGATCAGGGGCGCCGGCCTGGACGAGCTGGCCGACGTGCTGTTCGACGCCGCGCTGTGCGGCATCGGCGAGCTGACGGGGCAGGTGCTCGACGACCTCGCGCGGGCGATCGCCGCGGCGGCCGACCTGGGCTCGCTGGGCCGCACCCTCACCGTCGCCCTGGCGATGTGGCGCCACGACGAACTGTTCGCCACCAGCGGCAGCGCCACCTTGGGCGCCGTGGTGCGGGCCGCCGCCCTCCGGGTGTTGTGGCTGGCCGAGGGCGTGCGCGGCGGGCCCGTACCGGCCGATCCGCGGCGCATCGGCGCCCTGGCCGCCGTACGCGACGCGCTCAGGCACGCCGGCCCGCCGCTGGGCCTGGACCTGGACGCGGCGCTGGGCGTCGCCGACCGCGTCGCCGCCTGCCAGGACGCGCCGCCCGACCTGCGCGGGGCGGCGCTCGGGCTGAGCTGGTCACTGCGCGGCGCCCCCGCCGCGGACCCCGCACGGGCGGTACGCGGCGCGTTCGTCCCCGCCACGGCCGGCGACTGGCTGGCCGGGCTGTTCGCGCTCGCCCGCGAGGAGGTCCTGCACACCGGCGGCATGCTGGAGCTGCTCGACGAGCTGGTCGCGGCGATGGGCGACCACGACTTCCTGGTGGCCCTGCCGGCGCTGCGTCAGGCGTTCGGCTACTTCCCGCCCCGCGAGCGGCACCTCATCGCCGCCCGCCTGGTCGAACTGCGTTCCGGCGCGGGCGCGTCCGCGTGGGACCTGATGCGGCTGGAGGCGGCGCCGGAACTGGTGGCCGCAGGCATGGCACTGGACGAACGAGTCGATGCGGCACTGCGCCGGGAAGGACTGATCACGCCATGACCGATCCCACCCTCATGCGGTGGCGCCTGCTGCTCGGCGAGGCCGGCGGCGTCTGCCTCGGCGGCGGGCAGCTCGACGAGGAGGCCGCCGGCCGCGACGCCGCCATGGACTGGCTGTACGGCCGCGACGAGGACCTGCGCAGGCGGGGCGTACGAAGACAAGCCGGGAGCGGCCCGTCGAACCTGACCACGTTCGGCTGGCTCGACGACATCACCCGCCTGTTCCCCAAGGAGACCGTCGAACGCCTGCAACGCGACGCCGTCGAACGCTACGAGATCCACGACCTCGTCACCGACCCCGACGTGCTCGCGCGCATCGAGCCCAACCCCGCGTTGCTCAAGGCGGTCCTGCACACCAAGCACCTGATGAACCCGCAGGTGTTGCGGCTGGCCAGGCGCATCGTGGAGCAGGTCGTCCGGCAGCTCGTGGACCAGCTCGCCACCGAGGTGCGCAGCGCCTTCTCGGGCACGAAGGCACGGCGGCCGGGCCGGCTGCGGCTGGCCCGCAACTTCGACATGGTCCGCACCCTGCGCGCCAACCTCGGCCGCTACCAGCCCGACACCGGCAAGGTCGTGATCGAGACCCCGCTGTTCTTCTCCCGCACCCGCCGCCACCTCGAACAGTGGCAGGTGATCCTGCTCGTCGACCAGTCCGGCTCCATGACCGACTCGGTGATCCACTCGGCGGTCACCGCGGCCTGCCTGTGGGGCCTGCCCGGCGTACGCACCCACCTGGTCGCCTTCGACACCGACGTGGTGGACCTGACCTCCGACGTGGACGATCCCGTGGAACTGCTCATGAAGGTCCAGCTCGGCGGCGGCACCGACATCGCCCGCGCGGCGGCGTACGGCGCCGGGCTCGTGGACCAGCCGCGGCGGGCCGTCGTCGTGCTGATCTCCGACTTCTACGAGGGCGGCGATCCCCACCGGCTGGTCCGTATCGTGCGTCACCTGGTCGAGCAGGGCAGCAAGGTCCTCGGCCTGGCCGCCCTCGACGAGCAGGCCAACCCCGACTACGACCGGGACCTCGCGCAACGCCTGGCCGACGCCGGCGCGTACGTGGGCGCGATGACCCCGGGCGAGCTGGCGTCCTTCGTCGCGGAGCACGTGGGCCGATGAGAACGGACCTGCTCGGGCTCACCACCGACTCCCTCGCCGCGCTCACCAACCGCGGCCTGGTCAAGCGGGCGGGCAAGGAAGCCGCGCCCGACCTGCGCACCGACGCCGACGGGACCGTGCACGGCGACTTCGCGGGCGGACCGACCGCGAGCCTGCCCCCCGGCGGGCTCGACGCGGCCCGCTGCACGTGCGGCGCCACCGGAGTCTGCCGGCACGTCGTCGGGGTGGTGCTGGCGTACCGGCACCAGCACGCCGCGACCGTCGAGACCGTCGGACATCCGCAGGTCGAGGGCCCTGTTCCGGAACCCGCCGCCTGGTCGCCGGGGCAGCTGAGCGACGACGAGCTGACCGCCAGGATCGGCGCCCGCCTGATGACCGCCGCCCGCCGTGCCGAAAGGGCCGGATACACCGCCCGCGTGCGCCGCGCCACCGCCGCCGATCCGGTGCCGCAGGTCGAGCTCGCCACCGCGACCGTGCGTTTCCTGATCCCTGGCGACCTCGGCTTCGTGCACACCGACGCTGTCGCGGGCAGCCGCGACGACGTCATCGCCCTCGCCGTATGGGCCTTCCGGGTGGCCGACGAGCTGCATCCCGGGACGCCGGAGGTACGGGTCGACGTCGGCGGCCAAGCCGTCACCGGGGCCGGAGCCGGGCTGGAGGGGGCCCTGGGGCTGGCCGGCACGGTCCTGCGCGAGGGCGCGGCGCACCTCGGCCAGGGATTGGCGGCCACCATCGCCGACGTCCAGCGCCGCCTGGACGCCGCCGGATCGCGCTGGCCGCTGCTGGCCGTCGGCGACCTCGCCGAGCAGCTGGCCGCCTACCACGACCGCGGCGCCCACTACCGTCCCGAGCTGCTCGCGAGCCACCTCGCCGAGCTCCACGCCCGGCACCGGGCCGTGACCCGCCCCGACGCCACCCTCCGCAGCAGCGTGCTCGGCACCGCCGAGGCCGCCGAGACCCCGTTGCGCCGGGCCCGGCTGGAGAGCCTGGGCTGCCGGGTCCGCAGTCTCGGCGACCGGCGGATCGCCGAGGTCTACCTGGCCCACAGCGACAGCGCGATGGTCCTGGTGCTCCGCCGCGAATGGGACCGCGAACAGGACGGCGGCGACGACTGCGACGGCGCCGCACTGGCACGGCGACGCGTCGCCGGCTCCACGCTGGCCGCCCTGGCCACCGGCAACCTCGTCACCGAGTCCGCCGTCCGCAGCGCCAGCCGTACCGTGCGGCTGGCCACCGGGCGGATCGCCAGGACGACGGTCAGCCCGTCGCGCGGCGACTGGGGTGAGCTCTCGCCGTCTCTGGTGGTGACCGACCTCGCCGCGCTCGGCCGCGAGCTCGACGCCCTCACGCTGCGGCCCATCCGCCCGCGCGTCGAAGCGGAGCTGGTACGCGTCGTCGCCGTCTCCCGGGTGGTGGCCATGACCTACGCGGCCGGTGACCAGCGCCTCGACGCCGTCATCGCCGACCAGGCGGGCAACACCGCCACCGTCACCGCCGTCCACACCGGCGCCGCACCCGGCCGGCTCGACGCGCTGGCCGCCGTGCTCGCCGGGGAGGAGGGCGAGCTGCGTTTCGTCAGCGGAGTGGTCGGCCGTACCGCGGGCGGTGTCGTCATCGACCCCGTCGGCCTGGTCGCCGGCGGCCGGGTCGTCGTGCCCGACCTGCGACCCGCCGGAGGCGGCGGCCGGCTCGCGGCCGCCGCGGACGTCCGGCACGACCCGCTGACCGCCGTGCTGATCGACGCCCGCGGGCTGCTCGCGGAAGCGGCCCACCACGGCCTGTCCCACCTGCCGCCGACCTACGACGCCCGCCTCGGCAGCGCCGCGCGACGGCTGACCACGCTCGGGCTCCACCGCATCGCCCAGGCCGTCACAGCGTTCGCGGCGGCGCGGTCCCAGGGGCCGGGCGAGGCGGCCGAGCAGACCTGGGTCGACGCCTACCTGCGCCTGGAGGTGGCCCTGGAGCTGACCTGACCCTATGTGGGTCCCACACTCGCTGATTTGACTTCTGTCGAAACAGCGGCCCATGATGGCTCTTGCTTAGATGAGCTTCTATTCAAGGGAACAGTCATGAGCGACAGTTGCTGCGGCCCCACCACGATCGCGATCGAGCAGATCGCGGCCCCTCGCCAGGCGGCCTCGGTGCGGGACGACCTGCCGGTGGTCGTGATCGGCGCGGGCCCCGTCGGCCTGGCCGCCGCCGCGCACCTGACCGAGCGCGGCCTCGGCCACCTGGTGCTGGAGGCCGGCGATCAGGTCGCCGCGTCGATCGCGCAGTGGGGGCACGTACGGGTGTTCAGCCCCTGGACGTACGACATCGACGCCGCCGCCCGCCGCCTGCTGGAGGCCGACGGCTGGACCGCCCCCGACCCCGGACGGCTGCCGACCGGCGCCGAGCTCGTCGCCGACTACCTGGCCCCGCTGGCCAAGCTGTTCGGCGACCGGGTGCGCACGAACGCACGAGTGACCGCGATCAGCCGCCTCGGCCACGACCGGCTGCGCACGGCAGGCCGCGAGCAGGCCCCCTTCGTGATCCGCCTGGCCGACGGCGGCGAGCTCCAGGCAGCCGCGATCATCGACGCCTCCGGCACCTGGACCACCCCGAACGTGCTGGGCGCGGCCGGCCTGCCCGCCCACGGCGAGAACGACGTGCCCATCGACCACGCCCTGCCCGACGTCCTCGGCGCCGACCGGCACCGCTACGAGGGCCGGCACGTCCTGGTCGTCGGCGCAGGACACTCGGCCGCCACCACGCTGCTCGCCCTGGCCCAGCTGGACGACACCCCGATCACCTGGGCCATCCGCGCGGGCACCGCCGGCCGCGCCTACGGCGGCGGCGACGCCGACGCCCTCCCGGCCCGCGGGGCACTCGGCACCCGGCTGCGCGCCCACGTCACCTCCGGCCGCATCGCCTTGCTGACCGGCTTCTTCACCCACCGGGTGCGCGCCGCCGCCGACGGCGTCGAGGTGACCAGCCGCACCCCCTCCGGCGCCGAGCAGTCGATCACCGTGGACCGGATCGTCCGGGCTACCGGCTACCGCCCCGACCACTCCATCGCCGCCGAACTGCGTCTCGACCTCGACCCGGTGCTCGGCTCCACCCGGGCCCTGGCCCCGCTCATCGACCCCGACCAGCACTCCTGCGGGACCGTCCCGCCACACGGCGTGGACGAGCTGGCCCACCCCGAGCCCGGCTACTACGCCATCGGCGTCAAGAGCTACGGCCGCGCCCCGACCTTCCTGCTCGCCACCGGGTACGAGCAGGCCCGCTCCGTCGTCGCCGCGCTGGCGGGCGACTGGCAGGCCGCCCGCGACGTGCGGCTCGACCTGCCCGAGACCGGGGTGTGCTCGTCCAGCCTGGCCGAGGACCAGGAGCGGCGGGCCGGCCTGGCCGCGGGCGTCGGCGGCGGCTGCTGCGGCTGAGCGGGGCGCCGCGCCACGGCCGTGGCGGGTGCCGTCTCCGTGTTCGCGCCGGTCGCCTGCCAACGCCTATGATTTAGACCGGCATCGAATCAAGGAGTCACGCCATGGCAGCCCCCGCCACCGCCCAGTGCTGTGCGCCGATCGCCCGCGAACCGCTCGGCGAAACGGCTGCCGCCGAACTGGCCACCCTGCTCAAGGCCGTCGCCGACCCCGTACGGCTGCGCCTGCTGTCGCTGATCGGCTCCCATCCCGGCGGCGAGGCGTGCGTGTGCGACCTGACCGGCGTCTTCGACCTGACCGCCCCCACCATCTCCCACCACCTGAAGGTGTTGCGCACCGCCGGGCTGATCGACGGCGAACGCCGCGGCACCTGGGTCTACTACCGGATCGTCCCCGAGGTGGTGAACCGGCTGGGCGCGCTGTTCACGCCGCTCGCCGCCAAGGCGCAGAACGCCCCGGTGGACGTGGAACTCCACACCGTCTGACCGACACGGCGCACCCTCGCGGGACAATGTCTGACTTGCGCATCTGAGCAACCTTGATGCAGTCTGAAGCTGACAAAACGCCTGCTCAGTAAGGACGACACCATGGCCGACCTCGGTTGGGCGGAGATCCTGATCATCGCCCTCGTCTTCATGTTCCTGTTCGGGGCCAAGCGGCTGCCCGACACGGCCCGCGCCGTCGGCCGTTCGTTGCGGATCTTCAAGGCCGAGACCACCAGGACGGACGAGCCGGCCCCCTCGCTGGAGGAACAGGCCCGGCGTCTGGAGGAGCAGGCGGCCAGGTTGCGGGCCGGCGCGCGGCAGGACGGCCGGTAGCGGATGCGACGCTCGGGAGCCGGCGCGCCGCGCGCCTAGACTTGGCACCTGTCCCAAGAAGGAGTGAAGGTGGCCGGCGCACAGACCCCTGACCCGCCCGCCGAAGTGCTGGCCGAGGCCGCGGCCGCCTTCGCGCTGCTCGCCTCGCCGCCCAGGCTGCACATCGTGTGGGCGCTGGCGCAGGGCGAGTGCGACGTGTCCGGGCTGGCCGAGCGGGTGGGTGGCGCGCTGCCCGCGATCAGCCAGCACCTGGCCAAGCTCAAGCTGGCCGGCCTGGTCCGCTCCCGCCGCGAGGGCCGCAGGGTCGTCTACCTGATCGACGACGAGGACGTCGTGGCCACCGTGCGCGGGCTCGTCGGGCGGCTCTCGCAGCGGGCCGGCACCTCCGCGGGACGCGTCCATGGTCTGGGCGCCTGACGCGCCGACCACGGCCGGCGCCGGTCCGGCCCCGCTGACCCAGCTCCAGACCCTGCGCCTACTGGACACCGGGCCGCGCGGCCTGACGGAGGACCAGGCCGAGGCCCGCCTGCTGGACCGCGGCGAGAACACGATCCCCGCCCAGCGGCCGGTGTCCTGGCCGCGCCGCCTGGCCCGCAGCCTGCGTGACCCGTTCACCATGACGCTGCTCGCGCTGGGGCTCGTCGCCGCCGTGATCAGCTCCTGGGGCACGGCGGGCGTCATCGTCCTGCTGGTCGTGGCGAGTTGCCTGCTGCGCGCCAACGGCGGGTTCCGGGCCGACCGCTCGACCGCGGCCCTGCGCAGGCTGGTGGCCACCACGGCCACCGTGAGACGGCGCGCCCACGAGGGAGGCGAGCCCCGGGAGCGGGAGATCCCCGTCGACCAGCTCGTCCCCGGTGACGTCGTCAAGCTGGGGCCCGGCGACCTGGTCCCCGCCGGCGTGCAGCTGCTGCGGGCCGCCGGCCTGACCGTCCATCAGGCGCCGCTGACGGGCGAGTCGGCGCCCGTGCCCAAGCGGGCGCGCGACCTGCCCGAGGGCGACGACCACCTGTGCTGGCAGGGCAGCAGCGTGGCCTCCGGCAGCGCGCTGGCGGTGGTGACGGCCACCGGCGGCGGCACCCGGTTCGCCGGCGCCCACCACGCTCCGGCGCGCAGGCGTTCGGCCTTCGACCAGTCGGTGAACGGCATCTCCTGGATCCTGGTCCGGCTCATGCTGGTCGTCCCGCCCGTGGCGCTGGTGGCCGGCGCCGTCCTGCGCGGCAGAGGGCTGGAGGCGCTGCCGTTCGCCGTGGCGGTGGCCGTGGGGCTGACGCCCGAGATGCTGCCGGTCGTGGTGACCACGGCCCTCGCCCGGGGAGCGGCGCTGCTGGCCCGCCAGGGCGTGATCGTCAAGCGGCTGCCCGCGCTGCACGACGTGGGGGCGATCGACGTCCTGTGCATGGACAAGACCGGCACGCTGACCCGCGACCGGCCGGTGCTGAGCGGGTCCGTCGGCCCTGACGGCAGGCCGGATCCCGAGGTGCTGCGCTGGGCGGCCGTCAACAGCTTCTGGACGCTGCACCTGGCCGATCCGCCGATCCCCGACCCGCTCGACGAGGCGATCCTGGAGTGCGCGCCCGACCCGGGCGACACCGAGGGGCTGGAGGCCACCCCCTTCGATCCCGCCGGCGCCTGTCCCGCGCGGTGGTCCGCGACGGCGGCGCGGACGTCGTCGTGGTCAAGGGCGCCGTGGAGGCGGTGCTCGACCGGTGCGCGATGGGACCGGGCGACCGGCTGCGGGCCGGCGAGGTCGCCGGAGCCCTGGCCGAGGCCGGTGCGCGGGTGCTCGCGGTCGCCGTGTGCGACCGGTCCGCCGGTCCCGGCACAGAAGGCGGGCTGACGCTCGCCGGCTTCCTCACCCTCGTCGACGAGCCGTCGCCGGACGCCGCCGCCGCGCTGGCGCTGCTGGCCCGCAGGGGCATCACCCTGAAGGTGCTGACCGGCGACCATCCGGCCACCGCCGCCCGTACGTGCCGGGAGCTGGGCCTCGACGTGGGGGCGGTGATCGAGGCGGCCGACCTCACCGCCGCGTCCGCCGAACGGGCCACGGTGATCGCCCGCTGCACGCCGGACGACAAGGCCCGCGTCGTCCGCTTGCTGCGCGAGGCCGGGCACACGGTCGGCTTCCTCGGCGACGGCGTCAACGACTCGCCCGCCATGCGCGCCGCCGACGTCGGCATCTGCCCGCGCGCCGCCGTGGACGTCACCCGCGAGGCCGCCGACGTCGTGCTGGCCGGTAAGGACCTGTCGGCGATCGACCAGGCGATCGTCGCCGGACGGCGCAGCACCGGCAACATCGTCACCTACCTGCGCATCGCGCTGTCGTCCAACCTCGGGAACGTGATCGCGATGCTGGCGGCCGGGCTGGCGCTGCCGTTCCTGCCGATGTTGCCGGTCCAGGTGCTCCTGCAGAACGTCTGCTTCGACGTCGCCCAGCTCGCCTTCGCCTTCGACCGGGCCGCGCCGGCCGTGCTGCCGCCCGCCCGGTCCATCAGATAGGCGCTGGTCTCGCAGCCGATCGTGGCCGCGTTGAGCACGATGACGCCGATGACGGCCCGCTGGGTGAGCCGGTGCTCGAGCACGGCCCGCACGCGTTCTTGCCCGGACACCACTGGATCGCTCCTCACAGTGAAGATCACAAATCGCTGATCATGGTAGAGGCGACGGGAGGCTCCCACTGCGACCGAACCCGGCTGAGACGCGGATCACATCCGGCACTTACTCTCATCCATACGCGTTGACCTGGCAGTAGGCCCAGCCCCAGGTACGGCCTTCGTCTGCGGGGTGCACAGCCGCGATGAGCGTCGCACTCGGCCTGGTGGCCATCGTCCTGCTCACCCTCGCCACCGGCTACTTCGTCGCCCAGGAGTTCGCCTACGTCAGCGCCGACCGGCTCGCCCTGTCCCAGCAGGCCGCCGCCGGCGACAAGAAGGCGGCCAAGGCGGTCAAGGTGATGGAACGGCTGTCGTTCATGTTGTCCGGCGCGCAGCTCGGCATCACCTCACCGCGCTGATCGTGGGTTTCATCGCCAGGCCCGCGCTGGCCGAGCTGATCGCCCCCGCGCTGGAGGCGGCCGGCGTGCCGCGGGCGGCGATCGGCGGCATCGCGCTCGGCATCGGCTTCGCGCTGGCCACTGTGATCCAGATGGTGCTGGGCGAGCTCGCCCCCAAGAACCTGGCGCTGGCCCGCCCGGAGCCGCTGGCCCGCGCGCTGGCCGGCTCCACCCTGGTCTACCTGGCCATCGCCGGACCGGTGATCAAGCTGTTCGACACCGCCGCCAACAAGCTGCTGCGCGCCGTCGGCATCGAGCCGGTCGAGGAACTGCACCACGGCGCCACCCTGGAGGAGCTGGGCCACATCATCGGCGAGTCCGAGGCCCACGGCCACCTGCCCGGCAGCCACGCCGACGTGCTCGAACGGGCCCTGGCCTTCTCCGATCACACCGCCGAGGAAGTGATGGTGCCACGCGTGGAGGTGGTCGCCGTGACCGGCGCGGCCATCGTGCCCGACCTGGACGAGCTCGTCGCCGCCCACGGCCACACCCACTACCCGGTGCTCGGCGCCACCCTGGACGAGGTGATCGGCGTGGTCAGCCTGGGCGACCTGGCCGCCGTCCCGGTCGAGCAGGCCGCCGCCACCCGTGTCGCCGACCTCGCCCACGACGTGCTGATCGTGCCCTTCTCGATCAACCTGCCGGACCTGGTCGCCCAGATGCACACGCGCGGCCAGGAAGTGGCCTGCGTGGTGGACGAGCACGGCGGCCTGGCCGGACTGGTCACCTGGGAGGACGTCGCCGAGGAGCTGGTCGGCGAGATCGCCGACGAGAACGACGCCGACCCGCCACGGGCGGTGCGCCAGGGCGAGGCCTGGGAACTGGACGCCGCCCTGCGCATCGACGAGATCGCTCTGGAGACGGACCTGAACCTGCCCGACGAGGACGAGTACGACACCCTGGCCGGGCTCGTCCTGCACCGGCTGGGCCGCTTCGCCGTCCCGGGCGACGTCATCACCGCCGGCCTGCCCGCCACCCTCGACCCCCGTGCCCCCACGCACGCCCGCATCGAGGTGCTGACGCTGGACCGGCACGTGCCCGACCGCGTGCGCCTGACCCCCTACCGTGACGAATCGCAGGAGCAGGCATGAACCTGTCCGTCGGGCTGCCGCTCACCCTGCTGCTGCTGATCGGCAACGGCTTCTTCGTCGCCGCCGAGTTCGCCCTGGTCGCCGCCAAGCGGCACCGTCTGGAGAAGGCCGCCGCGCAGGGGAGCAAGGCCGCCTCCGCCGCCCTGTCCGGGATCAAGGAGCTGTCGCTCATGCTGGCCGGCGCGCAGCTCGGCATCACGCTGTGCTCGCTCGGGCTCGGCGTGGTGTCCGAACCGCTGATCGCCGGCACCCTCGCCCCGCTCTTCGGCGCCGTCGGCCTGCCCGAGGCCGCCGCGCACGCGGTGGCGTTCGTCATCGCGCTGGCGGTCGTGACGTTCCTGCACATGGTGCTCGGCGAGATGGCGCCCAAGTCCTGGGCCATCGCCCACCCCGAGCGCTCGGCCACCCTGCTCGCGCTGCCGTTCCGCGGTTTCACCCTGCTGGTCCGCCCGCTGATCAGCGCGCTGAACGCCGTCACCAACGGCCTGCTGCGGCTGTTCCGCGTCCGTCCGGACGAGGCGGGCGCCAAGGCGCGCACCCCCGACCAGCTCCGGCACCTGGTGGCGGAGTCGCGCCGGCTCGGCCTGATCGAGCCCGACGACCACGTGGTGCTCAGCCAGGCGCTGCAGGCGCCGCAGTCGGGCATCACCGCGCTGATCACCCCGGCCGAGCGGATCGTCGGCGTCCCCGCCACCGCCGCCGCCCAGGACGTCATCGACGCCTGCAACCGGTCCGGGCGCACCCGGCTGATCGTGTGGTCCGGCGCCGAGCCGAGCGGGATCGTGCACCTGCGCGACGCCTACCTGGCCCGCCGGCGCGGCGCCGCCACCACCGCCGCCCAGCTCGCCTACCGGGTGCCGGACCTGCCCCGGGAGACCTCGGTCGCCGACGCGGTCGCCCGGCTGCGCGCCGCCCACAGCCAGATCGCCGTGATCCGCGACGGCGCCGGCGCGGTCGTCGGCCTCGTCACCTTGGACGACCTGCTCACCACCCTGCTGGTGCCCGCCTGACCACCTCGCGAAGGAAGGGCGTTTATTTGGTATATCGGATAAATTCCCATTGACGATGAATGCGCTTGGCTTCTCTCGCCGGCGTTTCTTTGCCATTGCTTAACCTGTCGGTGTGTGCTCAAATTATGATTCGATTTACCCATTCCGGCCGGGATGTTAGGCGGCAGAATTGCGACATGGATAGACATGTCCCTTTCGGCGGCCGCAGGATCGACATTTCGCACAATCGACGGAGGAAGATCGCCATGTTCAAGAAACTGCTGCGTTTCCTTCCCGCCGGCCTCGCGGCCGGCTCGCTGCTGGCCGCCGTGGCCCTGCCCGCGCCGGCGTCGGCGTCGGCCTCCCTGGCCGGAAAGCGGCAAAATGTCGTCACCGTCCTCGGCTACAACAGCACCGACTGGAAATACCTCCAGGTGCCGCCCGGGGCCGACGCCCCGCGTTTCTACGAGCCGGACTTCGACGACAGCGACTGGTCGAGCGGACAAGAAGGATTCGGCACCACCAACCGGATCTGCTCGTGGAACAATTCCACCAACGTCAAGACACCCTGGGCGGTGAACACCGACATCCTGGTACGCCACTGGGTGCACATCCCGCGCAACGCCCGGCTGGTCCGCATCCAGGGAACGATCGACAACGATGCGCGGGTCTACTTCAACGGCCGCCTCGTCCAGGCCGTCAGGAGCGGCGGCTGCGCCGCGGGCGCCATCAACGTCGTCCTGCCCGCCAGGCACCTGGAGCGCTGCAACCTCCTGGCCATCCGCGGCCATGACTACGGCGTCGGGACCTATCTGAACGTCGAGGTCAGCTACGTCAGGGCGACCCCCTCCGCCTGAACGCGCACCCCGGCACCGCCGCGAGCCCCCGGCCCCCTTGAACCGCGAGAGGGCCGGGGGCTCTCCGCGCGGACCGGCCTTCGCCGCGGCGCGGACACGCCTGGCAGGCGCTGCTCCCGGCCAGGTGTTCAGGGACGGGCCCTTGAAACGACCTTCGACAAGGCGTGGAATCTGGAACTGGGAGGAGAGTGCGGCCCCGACCGGCCAGGTCTTTCCGCACCCGCCTCGCAGCGCTCGGCGTGGGCTTCGCCGCACGACAAGGCGACCCCTTCGCCGTGTCCCGTCAGCCCGCAGAAGCCCCCACCCGCACGGGAGGCCCCGCGTGACCCCCACACCCGTGGTTCTCGACAGCAGCGGACACCGCGTCTATGAGCAGGCCGACTCCCTACGAGCCGCCGGACCGGCCGTGCCCGTCCGGTTGCCCGGCGACCTCACCGCCTGGTCGGTGACCGACGGGGACGTCGTCAAGCACCTGCTGACGCATCCCCACGTCTCCAAGGACGCGCGTAAGTCCTGGCCCGGCTACCGTCCCTACGCGATCGGCTGGCTCACCGCCTGGGTGGACGTGAAGAGCATGTTCACCACCGACGACCCCGACCACCAGCGGTTGAAGAACCTGGTCGGCAAGGCGTTCACGCCCCGCCGCGTGGCGGCGATGCGGCAGCCGATCACCGCCGTCGTCACCACGTTGCTGGACGCCCTGGCCGCCGAGGCCCCGGGAGGCGTGCTGGACCTGCGGGCCCGCTACTCCTACAAGATCCCCACCCAGGTCATCTGCAACCTGTTCGGTGTGCCGCTGGACCAGCGGCCCGCCATGCTGGCCACCATCGACGCCGTGGTGGACACCAGCCTGTCAGCCGGGCAGGCGATCCACGTCCAGCAGGAGATGATCGCCTCGATGCTCCGTCTCATCGAGGCCAAACGGGCCCGGCCCGGCGACGACATGACCAGCCGGCTGATCGCCGCCAGGGACAGCGGACTCGATCAGCTCAGCGACGACGAGCTCGTCAGCACGCTGCTCCTGATGATCGGCGCGGGCAGCGAGACCACCGTGTCCCTGCTCGACCATGCCGTCATCGCCATGCTCAGCCACCCCGAGCAGCTCGCTGTCGCCCGCCGCGACCCCGCACGCTGGGACGACGTCATCGAGGAGACCCTGCGCCGGCGCCCGCCCGTCATGCATCTGCCGATGCGCTACGCCACTGCCGACATCCCCCTGGACGGGCAGACCGTCATCCGAGCCGGCGACCTCATCCTCATCGGCTTCGGCGCCCACGGGCGTGATCCCGCCGTCAACGCCGATCCCGACCGCTTCGACATCGACCGGCACGACCGGGCGCACCTGGCCTTCGGCCACGGCATGCACTATTGCCTGGGCGCGCCGCTGGCCCGGCTGGAGGCGCGCATCGCTCTGCCCGCCCTGTTCGAGCGCTTTCCCGATCTGCGGCTGGCCACCGGCCCGCAGGATCTCCAGCCGCTACCCTCCTTCATCGGCACCGACGTGCTCCGCCTGCCCGTGACGCTGACCTCCGGCATGTCAGAAGCGGCACGATGAACGATGAGCTCCGCGCTGAGCTGCTGGAACGCATGAGGCGCGATCAGGAGGTGCGCCTGAGCCTGCCCAGGAGCGGTCCCGTGCCCGATGACCTGATGGAGCGGTGGACGGCCGTGGACGCCGACAACACCGCCTGCGAACCTCGCCTATCTCGTGGACCGGGTCCGTGTCGGTGAGGGACGGCCGCAGGTGTTCGGCATGCAGTACCACGCTCCTGACGGCGTTCTCCGGCCGCAGCCGATAGAAGATCGCGATCGGCTTGACGAGCGGCGAGCCGAGGTCGGGCTGGGGCCGCACGCCGACTACGACAGCTCCATGCGCCAGCAGTACGGATGACCCTGGCCCCAGGAGGCGAATCGGTCGCCGGTGGAGGGTCGGGGCCAGGAGCAGCGCCTCGGGAAGCCACCGCCCTCCAGGTGGTGTATCGCATGCGGCGGCCCGAGGACCGCGAACCCGGCAGCAGGCGTCGGCCAGGTGCGGCGTCCCTCAGTCGAAGGACGGTCGGACGCCCCGCTCCCGGCTGCGCTTGAGCTCGAAGAAGTCCTCCGTCCCGGCGACCAGGACCAGGCCGTCCCAGAGCCGGCCGGCTGCTTCACCGCGTGGCGCCCGCCTGATCACCGGGCCGAACAGGGCCATGCCGCCGACGCGGAGAACGGGAGTGCCGACATCGAGCCCCACCTCGTCGAAAGCCTCATCGTGGGAGTCCCTGATGAGCTGATCCAGCTCGTCGCTGTCGGCGGCCGCCGCCAACCCAGCGGGCAGGCCCACCTCTGTGAGGGCTTCGGTGATGACTGTGGGGTCGTCGCGACGTCTCTGGTTGTGGAACCGGGTGCCGATCGCGGTGTACAACGGGCCGAGAACGTCACGGCCGGCGTGTTCGGCGGCGGCCGCGCAGACCCGCACCGGCCCCCAGGCGTTCTCCATCTGCTTGCGGTAGTCCTCGCTCATCCCCTCGCCCTTGCGCTGGACGAGGTTCAGGTGGGCCAGCGACATGAGCCGCCAGTCGGCGTGCACCGGCCGTACCTTCTCCACCTCCAGCAGCCAGCGCGAGGTGACCCACGCCCAAGGGCACAGCGGATCGAACCAGAACGGGACCTCGACGAGCTCCGACTCTTCCGTGATCGTCATGATGGCTTTCTTCCTCTCAGACCGATCTCGCACGCACCGCGACGGTGGTTCGCGCCAGGACAGCGCAGGGCAGGACCCTAACGCCGCTTCTTCGAGCGCTGGGGAGTGCCGCCCTTCGCGCGTTTCTGCTCGTACGCCTGATCGAGGGTCCAGATGTAGTACCACCTGCCCTCGCGGAGTGTCCGGACACTGTTCTGGCTGATCGCTTGGACCACGCTCCATATTCCACCGGTGGCGCCCAGGACTCCGAGCGCGGCGGTCAGAGCCGGACCGTAGACGGCGGTGAGGGTCGCTCCCGTCGTTCCGAGGACGGCGCCGGTCGCGGCAAGGGCTCTGGTCCGCTGGATCCTGGCCATTTCGGCCTGGCATTCCTGAATCTGCTCCCGGATCTCCAGGCCGATCCGAGTCAGGGCCACTTCTGACTGAACGGCGTCCTGGGCTTCGTCGAGCTGGAGGAACTTCCCGCGCAGGTAGGTGCGGAAACGGTCGTAGGAGCCGAACTCCTCGACAGTGATTCTGCTGAAGTCCCGAAGTCCGACGCCGTCGATGTAGGGCAGCTTGATGTCCAGGATCGGTCGGACGAGCCGGCTTTTGACGGGTTCTTCGCCTGACGCCTCGATCGCACGCCGCCCTCTGAGCAGGAAGTCGACGGCCCGAGCATCACGGATCGACCTGCTTCTTTGGACCGGGCGTCCCTTCTTCACCTGCTGGGTGCGGAGGCAGTAGTCGGGCAGGTACCAGGTCAGCCCGGCTTGCAGGAGGGGGCGTGCCTGGAGGATCCAGGTGCCGAGCTGTGCCAGGTCGAGCGTTCTGATGCCGAAGTAGTCCTCCCGCCAGTTCTCACGAGGCTCGCGGACGGCTGCCATGTGGAGCATCGATGCCGGCAGGTCGGGGGGCGTTCCGGGCGGGAGTCGCGGTTTGTTCCCTGAACGTCTCTCCGGGTCGTTCCAGTGGATTCCGGTCTGCCCGATTTCGTGATACGCCCCGCCCGTGCCGTCATGAAGAAGGAGGGTGTCGGAAATGAGCGAGACACGCTTGGTGATGGCGGTGAGGTCGGTTCCTCTGAGGCCGAGGCTCACGTCGAACTCGTGCTTGGTGAGGGATCGTATGTCCCGCAAGGTTTCCGCGTCCCGATCCCAGAAGTAGGCCGCGTACTTTTTGGCTACTTGTTCCGGTTGCTCATCTTTGCGCAGGCTGCGAAAGAAATTCTGCATATGTCCGGCGATGACCTGATTTTGGGTTGGGTGTCGTCCCCAAAGCCGCATTCGTCCATCATATGCCTTTCGATTTCCTGCCGTTCGAGCGGTGGGACGCGTCACTCGACGTCCACGCCCGGCGGGCAGTCGACGGGCTCGGAGGTGCCGTCGGTGTGCTCGATCTGGCAGCCGTCATCCGCGCCGCCGAACGGGGTGAGATGTCCGGAGGAGGCGGCGAAGACGGCCAGGCCGACGGCGGCGGCGATGAGCCCGATGACGATGCCGCCGTAACCGCCCCCGACACCGGCGTCGCCGGCGGGCACGGCCTTCGTCGGGTCGTCCGGGTCGTAGAGGACGTCGGTCTCCCTGCCGATGCCCAGCTGCGACTCCGTCCAGGACTCGGCGGTCACCTCCCGCCCTTCCAGGGTGGTGAAGGTCAGCACCGGACGCCGGCTCGCCTTGAGATGCTCGCCGCGTCCGGTGAACGTGGTGGCCACGTCGGTGATCACGCCCGGCACTCGCCGCGCCCCGCGGACGAACCGCCTGCCGTGCACGATCCCCCTGACCGACACCAGCACGATCACGGCGCCGAACGCCACGAACAGTAAGGGCAGGTACTCGAAGACTTGCTCCACCGCGGTCCCCCTGGAATCGGCAACACTCGGACAACGATCGGCAGCGGCGCATGGTTCGCGGCCGGCGAAAGGCGAGAGCGGAGGTCATGGCCGGCACCGGCTAGGCAGGGGCGTGCGGGGCCCTGTCGTCGGTGGGAGTGTCGTCTCCGGCTGCGGCGGCTTCTCCGGTGAAGCGGCGCAGCTCCGGGCTGAGCGCGGCCACGGCGGCGGTCAGGACGAGCAGTCCGCCCAGCACGACGAGGGCCGCCGCGCCGCCCAGCGCCGCAGCCAGTGCCCCGCCGAGGACGGGCCCGAGGGGCTTGAGCGCCATCGCACTCATGCTCAGGACCGCGCCCATCCGGCCGAGCATCGCCTCCGGCACCATGCGTGCGACCACGACGTTCATCACCACGTTCAGCGAGGGCGTGGACAAGGTGATGAACACCAACGGGATCATCGGCCACCACGCGCCCCAGGGCAGTGCCGTGGCCGCCAGCGCGGCGCCGAAGACCGTGACGACGGCCAGCAGGAGCCTTCCGGGAGGCAGGAGCCTGCTGAGGCGGCCCGACAGCAGGGCGCCGGTCAGCCCGCCGATTCCGAGACCGGCCAGGACCGTGCCGGTGACGCGCGCGTCGCCGCCGCGTTCGCCGACGAGCACGATCAGCGGGATGAGGAACGCCCCGCCCAGCAGGTTGAGGACCGTCACCGCTGCGGTGACCTCCCGCAGGCCGTGCCGCCGCCACAACCAGGTGAGGGCCTCGGCCGCTTCCCGGCGCATGCCGCGGCGGATCGGCCGCTGCTCCTCGCCGTCGTCCCGGGCGGAGGGGGGCGGCTCGTCCGCCGGGCGGCGGGGCACCTTGGCCAGAGCGTAGAAGAGCGTGGCGGCGACGAAGGTGGCGGTGTCGACGACGAAGGGCACTGCCCGCCCGAGGCCGTACAGCAGGCCGCCGAGCGGAGGGCCGATCAGTCCGGCCGCGTGGCTGCGGGCCTCCTCCTGCGCGTACGCACTGTGCAGTTGGCCTGAGGGGACGATGCCGCGCAGCGCCGTGTCCTGGACGGGCCCGATGAACGCGACGCACAGCCCGTCCAGCACGGCCAGTGTGACGAACTGCCAGACCTGTACCCGACCGGTGATGATCAACACCGTCAGCAGCGCGGAGACCACCGCCTGCAGGCCCTGGGCCGTGATGAGCGTACGGCGGCGGTCCCACCGGTCCACCCAGACGCCGGCCGGCATCTGGACCGCCAGGAACGCGACGGTACGAGCTCCGGCGACGACGCCCGCCAGCCCGGGCGAGCCGGTGAGCGCCAGCACCAGAAGCGGCATGGCGAGCGCGGTGAGCTGCGATCCCAGCTCCGAGACCGCGCTGCCGAGCCACAGCAGCTGAAAACGCGCGTTTCTCCGCAGCGGGACGATGTCGGTCACGGCGCGTCTTCCTTGCAGGCGGGGGGCGGGTCAGGTCGGGCGGGACCCAGAGAAACTATCCATCAGGGATGAAGCTGTCCAAGCGGTCACCGGTGGGCGAGACCGTCGCGGGTGCGGCGAAGGAGCTCCAGGACGCGGTGTTCGAGCTCGTGACCGGTGCCGAGCAAGCGGTTGCAGTGCAGGTGCACATGGCTGCGGCACACCACGGGGGAGGGGCGCGCGGACGGCAGGCTCCGGCGGCGGACGGCCAGCACCGATGTGAGGGCCCGGTCGTGCGGTGCCGGGACGGCCGGACCAGGATCGCCCAGCAGCCGGCGCAGCTCGCGGGAGCGCCGGCGATGGTCCCGGCCGCCGTCCGGTGAGAGGGAGACGGCGTCGCGGTAGAAGAGCGTGCGCTGCTCGACGTCCAGACCGAGGCCGTCGAGCAGGTCGTCGACGCTGAGCGCGGCCACGGTGGCCGGATCGTAGGGGAATCCGTGGCTTCTGGACAGGGCCAGCAGCTCGGCCACGGCCGGGCTGTCGGCGAGGAAGACGCCCTCGGCGGCCGGCATGTCGTCCAGGCCGCCGTACCGCTCGATCTCGCGTTCGTAGGTGTCGAAGGCGAAGGTCGCGCACGCGCCCGTGGAGATCAGGTCGGCCGCCCACGCGCAGACGTGGCGTATGAGCGGGCCGAGCAGCGTGGCGGGGTCGCCGTGGAAGCGGATGCGCAGGTGCGGGTCGGGATCGGCGTAACGCAGGAAGAACCAGCCGGCGGCCAGCCCCGCTCCGGTGACGAACTGCCCGAAGGGGCGCAGCGAGTCGACGATCAGCTCGTCCTGGAACCGGCGGGGGCCGTACAGCTTGAGGTAGAGCCAGTCGCTACCGGGCGGGCGCACGCGGGCGCCGGCAGGCACGGCGCCGGAGGTCCGGCGGCGCGGCGGGACGGTCCGTGGTGGTTCCCTCAGCGCGAGCGGCACCACCACCTCGCTGAGGTGGGCTCCCTCCGGGCCCGGCAGCCAGGCGTGATCCGGGTGGGGCAGGGCCTCCTGCAGCGTGACGGGACGTCCCGGCGGCTCGTCGCGCAGCAGTCCGGCCTGGTGGGGGTCGTCCAGGTCGAGCAGCAGCCGGTTGTCGCCCCCGGCCAGGTACACGTGGCGCGGGACGCCCTGCGCCCGCCGCCAGGCGGCCAGGCCGCCAGGCTCGCGCAGGGCCGCGGGATCGACCCGCCAGCGGGCCAGGGACAGGACGACGCGGCCCCGCTGGATCCGGGGCAGGAACGGCAGACCGGCGGCCGGCCCCCAGTCGAACGAGGTGAACACGCACCGGCCGTCGCGGGCGGCGTCCAGCAGGAAGCGGGCCGCCGGGGGCGCGTGCGACGGGTTGAGCATGTGGCACTGCGTGGCGACGACCTCCACGTCGCGGGCGGGCCACCGTACGGTGAACAGGCCGTCGCGCAGGCCCACGACCAGCTCGTCCACCGGTACGGCCCACTCCGGCGCGAGGCCGGTGGAAGGGCCGAGCCGGATCTCGTGGCGGTGCCCGCACCGGCGTACGGCGACGTTGCCGGAACGGGCCCGCTCCGGCGTGTAGACCACCTCGGCGAGGAGGCGGCCGGGCGCGTGCCGGGATTCGGCCTGCGCCGCCTCCGCCAGCGCGGTGGCCGCCGGGGGGCCGAGCAGGTCGGCGAAGCGTCCGAGGGTGCGCCCGGCCGCGTTCGCGCCCAGGTTCGGGCCCACGACGAGCAGGAAGTCGCCCTTGTCCACGGCCTCGGCGCCGGCGGCCGCCACCAGGACCGCGAGGTCGAGGGTCGGCGGGGCCGGCGCGGCCGCCGGGGTCCAGGTCTGGAGGCGTGCCAGCAGGTCGTCGTCGAGTTCGACGACGGTCACCCGGTCACGGCAGGCGTTCACCGCCAGGTCGGTCAGCAGCCGGTGCCGGGCGGCCGGCGCGTGGACCGGGGCGTGGACCGGGGCGTGGGCCGGGGCGTGGACCGGGTTGCCGCCGTCGGTGGGGCGGCCCAGCCCGAAGTCCGGGTCGACCAGCTCCAGCAGCGGGACCTCGCGGCCCACGCCGTAGCGGCGCTCGAACGCCCGGCGGCAGGCGTCGAGGCGGGGCGGTCCCGCGGGGTGCGGGCTCAACCGGAGCAGCAGCTCGGCCGCGGCCGCCGCCTCCGTCCCGATCCGCCTGTTCAGGCCGGTCCCGGACAGCGGCAGCGCGAGGTCCGTCTGGAGGAGGTTGCGCGGGTCGGCGGGGGACACGATCGCGGTCATCCGGTCCAGCAGGCCCGGCCACGTGCGGGCCCGTTCGCCGAGCGGGCGGGCGTCCCACTCCCGCAGGGCCGCCCGCAACCCGGCGAGGTCGTCCGCGACGGGATGCCCGGCGAGCCGCTCCCGGACGTGGCCGAGGGGGTCGCGGGTGAGCGGCGGACGCAGGTCGTGGTGCAGGAACCCTTGCCGGAGCAGGTCCTCGATCAAGGCGTCCGCCTTCTCCGGCGTGGCGCCGGGCAGCGTGATCAGCGCATCGACGAGCTCCGCACGCGAGACGGGCTCGCGGGCCAGGGCGAGCGCCCGCCGTACCGCCGAAGTGGCCCGCACGGACGCCGTGCCGCCCGCCGGGAACGCCCGTCCGGCGCGGACCAGCACGGCGGGGTCGGCCACCAGGCGCAGCCGGGCGCGCACCTCGGGATCGGCTTCGAGGCGCGCGACGAGGTCCGTGAGCCAGCCCAGGTCCGGACGGGTGCGGGTGCGCGGCTCCTGCTTGGCGAGGGCCAGGTCGGTGCAGTCTCCCCAGTCGGCCAGGGCGACGCCCGCGAAGAGGCCGAACGGGGTCGGCCGGGTGCTCATGCGGATGAGGTAGCGCAGCAGCTTGCGGCCGATGCGCCGAGCCTTGGGATGGCCGGGCGCCGTTCGCGCCAGAGCGGCGGCCAGATCGCCGCTCGCCACCTGGATGGCCGCCACCACCGCCGGCGCGCCGGGCAGCAGGCGGCCCGGCTCCGCCGGCTTGCCCGCTCGCACGGCGGCGTCCACCGGCAGCAGCGGGGCGCGCACCAGCGCCCAGTCCATCGGCGTGTACAGGCTCCGGGCAGCGCGGGTCATGACAGCAGGAAGAGCCGATCCCAGGCCGGTTCGACGTCCGTCGCCGCGGCCAGCAGCACCAGGACGACGCCCGCCGCGCCGTCCAGGACCCCGGCGCGGTCCACGGCGTTGCCCTGCGGCTCCAGGGAGGCGTACCCGAGCGGCCGTTCCGGCCGGTAGGCGGCCAGCAGCTCGTCCACGAGCCCGGCCGCCTCCCGGCGGAACAGGCCGGTGTCGCGGGTGAAGCGGAGCACGACGTGCAGCAGGCCGCTGACCCCGTGGCAGAACGTCGGCGACGGGATCGCGCGCCGCTCGGCCGGCCGGCGCAGGACGGCGTCCATCGACTCCAGCGCCAGCTCGCCCAGGAGGCCGTCGTCGAGCGCCTGGGCCGCCAGCCACAAGGCGCGGGCGACCCCGGGGGTCCCGTAGCACCACGCGCTCCGTGACGGGGCCGACCGGCCGGGCCGTCCCTCGCCGGTCAGCGGTACGAACGCGGGCCAGTCGTCCCCGGCACGGTGGGCGACCAGCCAGTCGGCGATGCGCCTGACGGCGTCCGCCTGGCCCGGCACCTCGACGCCCGCGCGCAGGGCGAGCGACAGCAGGGCGAGCGGGCCTGGGATGCCGTGCGCGAGACCGCAGTCCAGAGCGCCGTGCGGGTGCAGCCGGGACATCGTCTCGTCGCCCATCAGGCGGGCGGGCGTCATCCAGGCGGGCGGCTCCTGCTCCCGGGCGAGCGTCACGAGCCCGGCGAGGATCGCCGGGAGGATGTCGTGCGGGTCGTGCCGCAGCAGGTGGGCGCCCACGCCGCAGGCTCCGGAGATCAGGTCGAACGCGCTCACCGGGCCCGGCTCGCGGGTCTGGCCGAGCCGGGCGCCGATCGCCGCGGCTCGGGGCGCCAGGGCGTCGTCCAGCGCGGCGAGCATCCGCCGGTAGCGGGTCCCGTCCCGGCTCAGCGACACGGTGGCGAACGCCAGCCCGCTCAACCCGCCGAACAGGCCCGCCGGCGCCGCTTCCACGCCCGCCGCGGCCGCCGTGAGGAACTGGTGGCCCACCGCGTCCCAGCCTTCGCCGGGCCGGCACGCGTCCAGGTAGGCGCAGGTCAGCGCGAGGCCCGCGTCGCCGTCCGCGACGGCGTAGGGCCTGCGGGCCAGGGATCTCGGGAACCGGGTCTGTTCGACGGACGCGGCGAGCGCCGCCGCCACCCGGCCCGGGTCGGTCACCCGCGCGGCGACGTCGCGAGCGACGCGGAGGGCCGCCGCCTGCCGGTCGGGGCCGAGCGGGCTCTGCCAGGCGGCGTCGGTCCTCGGCGCCCCCGTGCCCAGCCGTCGTACGGGTGGCCCGGACGTGACGGCGCTCACCGGTTCTCACCGCACCCGGCGTCGCAGGTCACGCAGCTGGCGCAGTTGGTGGGGCTGACGCAGGTCTCGTAGCAGGATCCGCAGTTGGTCACGCAGGTCTCGCAGCTCGGCTGGCAGGTGCCCGGCGTCACGCAGTCCCCGCCCTCCGCCGCCGTCGGCTCCTCGCAGTCGTGCTCGCGGGTGTCGGTCAGGCCCGGGATGCACTGACCGCTCCCCGACCGGCCGATCCGCACGTCGAGGTCGAACTCGTCGAGGGAGCGGGCCGTACGGGTTCTGGTGAACTCCACCGTCGCGTCGCGGCGCAGGGTCACCTGGGTGGCCTCCTCGCCCCGGAACGGCTCCTCGTGGCGGGCGACCGTGGTCATGTCGATGACGTCGCCGGTGCGGAACTCCGCGTAGTAGTCGAGCCCGCGCGTGAAGTACAGCCGCCGGTGGCCAGGCCGGTCGCTGTCGCCGAGAAAGCCGGTCATGCGCAGGACGGCCGCCGGCGGCTGCGCCGGATCGGGCCGCAACCTCTCCACGATCGGGTCCTGTGGTCTGCCGGCACTCCCCGGTGCCTGCTCGTCCTCGTCGGGCATCGCCTGCGCTCCTTGACGTCCGCGGTTGCCGGGTCGCGGGGACGCGGCCCCGCGACCCCTTGATCAGCGCTCCAGCAGGGCGCCCAGGCGGCGGCCGGACTCCTCGACCATCGCCCGTACCTTCTCGGTGACGGTCTCCTCCGACCGGTCGGGCACGGGGCGCAGGAACGCGGCGGGCGGCACCGGGCCCAGCGCCCGCAGCACCAGATCCCTCGTCCGCAGGAACGCCTCGGCGCTGTCGCGGAACGACGCTCCGGAGGATTCGCGCTCCGCGAGCGCCCTGTCCTGGCCCTGCAGTTCGTCCTGCTGGTCGCTCGGCTCGCCGGTCGCGGCCAGGACGGCGAGGCAACCGCTGATCTCCTGCCTCGCGGCGCTCCGCAGGGCGGCGGCGTCCTCGTCGGCGTCCTCGTCGGCGTGCCCGGCGTCCGGCCGGGACAGGGCCCGCCGGATCGTGTCCGCTTCACGCTCGTACAGGTCGAGCACGAGGTGCGCGTACGTGCCCGCCGGCGCGGGCGACGGGTCGAACGCCTCGTTGATCCCGCCCAGCCAGCGCAGGAAGAGCCGGCCGCCTGATCCGAGCTGGTCGGTGTGGTGGCCGAGACGGTGAAGGAGGTACTGGGCCCGGTCGAAGGACCGCCTCGCCTGCCGGGCGGGATCCGCGCCGGTGATCGGCCCGTACCGGTCGGCCAGTTCCGCGTGCCTGGCGGCCACGGTGGAGTGGAACAGCGCCAAGGTGGTGTAGACGTGGCTCACGGTGAGGGCACGATCCACCGGCCAGCCCGCGTCCGCCTGCGGCCTGGCCCGGTTCCAGTGCGGACGGATCAGCGGCGACTCCGCCGCGTCATAGCCCTCCTCCAGCAGGGAGTGGGTGTGTTCGAGGTCGGTGAACTTGACGTGCATCGCCTCGTGCAGAAGATACTCGGCGGCCTGCCACGGGTCGCCCAGCACGGCGGCCGACAGGAAGATCACCCCCGGGATGCGAGGATGGGTGAGCGACGCGAACCCGGGTGACGTGGAGCCGGGCGACGTGATGCCGGGTGACGCCGAGCCGGGCGACTCCCTGCCTGCGACGGCGACCAGGTGCACGTGGCTCAGCGCGCTCCGCGCCAGCACGGGGCAGAGCTCGTGCAGCAGCTCCGCGCCCCGCAGGAGCGTCTCGCGCACGCGGCCCTCGGGGCTCGTCAGGGTGAGCCCATGGAAGCTCGCGGAGAAGACGCGGCGGAAGAACTCTCCCAGCGGGTCCACCTCAACCCGGGGCTCGGACCACACCCAGGGCCGGCCGGTCTCGTGCAGCCGCACCAGATCCGCCGCGCCCTCGGCCAGCGGCGGCACGGCCGCGCGAGGGCTCTGCGCCGCCGCGGTCTCCAGGACGGCGTCCAGCTCCTCCTCGGGCCAGGGCAGCTCACGGCCGCCGAGCACGGCGCTCAGCCAGGTGTCGGTCGCCACCCGGACCGCCGGGTCGCCCAGCACCTGGTGGTGCCGGTCGTCGGAGGCGTCCCGCTGTGCGGCGAGCAGCAGATGCGCGCCCTTGGAGTGCTCCTTGAGCAGGAGCAGGCGGTGACGGTAGTGCAGGCGGACGCGCTGACGGATGTAGTCGCAGTCGCCGAACGGGCGGTCGCCGGCGAGGATCTCCTCCATCTGCCGCCTTGCCTGAGCGGTGTGCACCGGAGGCCTCAGCGCAGGGGGCCGGAGTCGTACATCGCGGCGCAGTACAGGACAGGGCATCTGACCCTGGCCAGAGCGGCGGCTCCCTCGCTCTTGTCGCTCAACGCTCTCAGATCGTCCTCGGAGAGCTGGCTGTCGACGATCTCGCCCTCGGTGATGCGCAGGACCATAGGCCCCTTGATGCTCTGCCCCATTGGTACTCCCCTCATCGGGCTCATCGGCTCGATGCTGGTCCTGCTCGACGTCGGGCAAGCGAGAACCATCGGCTTCTTCAAGCTTCTTCCGTCCGGGACGCCGGCGGTCACCGCGCGCCCCCGGGCCCGCATCATCGGCCGTCAGCCGGCCGCCCTCGAGACGCCTGCGCGAACCGCACGGTGATGGACAAGCCGCCTTCGGGGCGGGCATCGGCGGTGAGGGTGGCGCGGTGAGCCCGGGTGACGGCGTCGACGATGGCGAGGCCGAGCCGTGGCCGTCGTGGCGGCCGTGACGATCGGGCGCCAGTTTCTGGAAGGGGTGGAACAGGCGCTCGATCTGGTCGTCGGGGATGACCGGCCCGCTGTTGGCGACCGTGAGGGCCGCCTGCGTGCCGGACGTCTGAGTGGTGACCGTCACGTGCCCGTCCGGGTGGTTGTGGCGGACGGCGTTGTCGACGAGGTTGGCGACGAGGCTCTCGACCAGTCTCGGGTCCCCGGCCGTCACCGCGGGCGTCAGGCGTTCGACGAGGTCGATGCCGCGTTCCGTGGCTCGGCGGCGGCGGGAGGCGAGCACTCCATCGACGGCCGGAGACGGTCGAGATCGGGCTGTTCGTCACCTCGCCAGGCGTCCTGTGGGACATGGCGAAGGCCTTCGCCCAGGCCACCGCCACCTTCGACCAGATCGAGCTGCAGGGGGCGGACGGTTCCTGGCGGCGCGACGACGTCGGCGTCTCCATGAAGTCGGACGGGAGGACCCCGCACCACCCGGGCGGGGTCGTCGAGTCCGGCGGGAAGCTCGTCGTGACCGGGGGAGGCGACATCGGGCCCGCCACGGTGGAGGGCGGTCTGCGCGCCGACCTCCTGCTGATCGGCGGGGCCGTGGGGCTGATCCCGATCTTCGTGGCGGCGGCCACGTTCCTCACCACCCGAAATCGGCCCGAACCAACGGGCCCCAGCCCGACCGAACACCCGCGCGAACCGGCCGGCAGCGGCCCGGCGGCCGTGTCGCGTCCGGCGCGGCTGCTGGCGGCCAGGGCCGTGGTGGTCGGGGTGGTCGGGTTCGCGGCGGGGCTGGTGATCGTGCTGGTCGTCGTGCCGTACCTGCTGGCGACCGCGGGGCTGGCGCCGTGGCTGCTGGTGATCACCCCGGCCGCCGGGTTCGCGATCACGCAGAGCATCCCGACGTTCGCGCATGTGGACGTGGACCCGTCACTGCTGGGGGGCTACTACCCGCTGCCGCCATGGGCGGGTTTGACCGTGACCTGCGGATACGCCGCCGTCACCTTGGGGGTGGCGATCGCCGTGTCCCGCGGAGACGTGCCCCTTCATGGCAGTCTCCCGCTCGCCCGCTGAGCCGGCACGTCCGCCGACACATCGGGCTGGGCGAGCCCGTGCCCGCCGTCGAGCGGGCACGGGCTCGCCCCCGCGGGCAGACCGCCAAGGTGACCTTCCAGACCTCGGCCACCACCCCGCCCGGCGACCCCGGGGCCCTCGGCCGTCGGGTTCGTCGTGCGTGGACAGGCGCCGTGCCGGAGGCGGGGCACGATGGCGGATGCCAGGGCGAGGGGGTGGGATGGGATGATGGGCCGGTTATGACCGCCTCCCTGCCGTTCCGTCTCGCCCGTGCCGCGGTGTTCGCCGTGGTCTGCGTGGCGCTGGGCGTGCTGGCGCACCTGTTCGGCGGGGGATCGGTCACCGGGCCGGTGGTGGCCGGTGGGCTGCTGCTGGCGTTCGGGGGCGGGGTCGTGGCCTCGGCGCGTGAGCGCACGCTGGCGGTGATCCTGCCGTTGCTGGCGGGCATGCAGGTGGTGCTGCATGTGCTGTTCTCCCTCAGCCATGCCGCCGACGCCTACGCCGCGCTCGTCCACGGCCATTCGGGGCTGGTGCCCGGCGTCGGCATGCTCGTCACGCATGCCGGTGCCACCGGGCTGATCGCCCTGTGGCTGGCCCGGGGCGAGGCTGCTCTGTGGGGGCTGCTGCACCGCCTGGCCGCGCGGCTGTGCCGGGTCCTCCTGGCACTCCTCCCGCGTCCGCTGGGCCAGCCGGTCGTCGTGGTGACGGCGCCCGAGCCGGAGCGGCTGCGCTCGGCGGTGCCGGCACACGCCGCGCCCACGCGTGGCCCGCCGTGCACGCAGGTGATCGCTTTCTCCGGCTGACCCCCGTGGTGCCGGAGTACGTCGTCATGCCCGGCTTCGTCCGGGTCCGCGTGGCCGCGGACGTCGCGGCCGCGTCGAGCGCCCCTGCCTGATCCGCCTCCGGCGCGGTGGGAGATCCCGCCGTGCGCCGAGGCCTGCCTGGAAAGGCCCACCATGCACTCTCTCCGTTCGCGTTCCCCGCTTCTTCCCGCCGCGGCGCTGGCCGTGGCCGTGCTCGTGTCCGGCTGCGGCGGCCAGGGCACGACCGCGTCGGCGTCGCCGGCCGCCGCCGCCACCGTCGCCACCGCGCCTTCGCCCGCTCTGACCATCACCGACCCCTGGATCAAGACCGGCGGGAAGGGCATGACCGCCGCCTTCGGCACCCTGGTCAACAACACCGACGCGGAGCTGACGGTCGTCTCCGGCACCTCGCCGCTGTCTCCGAAGGTCGAGCTGCACGAAGTGGTGGACTCCGGGGGCAAGATGGTGATGCGCCCCAAGAAGGGCGGGTTCGTGGTCCCTGCTCGCGGTTCCCACCCGCTGGCCCCCGGTGGCGATCACATCATGCTGATGGGCGTCACCGGGAAGGTGGAGCCGGGAGCCGAGGTGCCCTTCACCCTGACCCTCGCCGACGGTTCCACCCTCCGCTTCACCGCGATCGGCAAGAACTTCGCCGGCGGCAAGGAGAACTACCAGCCCGGTGAGGGCGAGCACTGATGGACGCGCACACCGGCAGCAGGTCCCGCCTGACCCGGCGGGGCCTGCTGGCCTCGACCGCCGCCGCCGCGGCCGGCGTGCTCGCGACACCGGCCGCCTCGACGGGCCCGGCCGCGGCGCAGGCCCCTCCGACGGGCTCGGCGGTGGAGCCCTTCCACGGCCCGCACCAGGCCGGGATCGCCACCGTCCCGCAGGCCCACGCCGTCTTCGTCGGACTGGACCTGCGCGGCGGCGTCGGCCGGGAGGCGGTGGCCCGGATGATGCGGCTGCTGACCGACGACGCCCGCCGCCTGACCGCGGGCGGTCCGGCCCTGGCCGACACCGAACCGGAGCTGGCGGTGCTGCCCGCCCGGTTGACCGTCACCTTCGGGTTCGGGCCCGGCCTGTTCGACGCGGTGGGCCTGGCGGACGCGCGTCCGTCCTCGCTGAAGGCGCTGCCCCGCTTCTCCATCGACAGGCTGCAGCCCCGGTGGAACGGCGGCGACGTGCTGGTGCAGATCTGCGCCGACGACCCGCTGACCGTGGCCCACGCCCTCCGCATGATCATCAAGGACGCCCGCGCCTTCACCCGCGTCCGATGGGTCCAGCGCGGGTTCCGGCGGGCCGCCGGGGTGCAGGCGTCCGGGCTGACCCAGCACAACATCATGGGGCAGCTCGACGGGACCGCCAACGCCGTCCCCGGGAGCCCTGTCTTCGACCGGGTGGTGTGGGCCGGCGCGGACGCGCCCGCCTGGCTGCGCGGCGGCACCACGCTGGTGCTGCGGCGGATCCGGGTCGAACTGGAGACGTGGGACGCCGCCGACCGGGTCGCCAAGGAGTTCACGGTCGGCCGCCGCCTGGACACCGGCGCCCCGCTGACCGGGACCGCCGAGCACGACCCGCCCGACTTCGCCGAGCTGACGCCCGTGGGGTTCCCGGTCATCTCCGAGTACGCCCACATCAGGCGGGCGCACAGCGCCGACCCGGCCAAGGGGATCTTCCGTCGCCCCTACAACTACGACGAAGGGCTCACCGCGGCCGGACACCCCGACAGCGGCCTGCTCTTCGCCTCCTACCAGGCCGACGTCGGCACGCAGTTCCTGCCCATGCAGCGCCGGCTGGCCGAGGCCGACCTGCTCAACGAGTGGACCACGCCGATCGGGTCCGCCGTGTTCGCCATCCCGCCGGGCTGCCCGCCCGGCGGCTGGATCGGGCAGGGACTGCTGGCATGACGCGAGGGGGCCTGCCGACCCGGCGGCGCCATCTCGGTGTCAGGTCAGCGGTCCTCCGGCGACCGGCGGCGCAGCAGGTACGTGTCCATGATCCAGCCCTTGCGGTCGCGGGCCTCGGCACGCAGCCGCCGGATGCGTTCACCGACCTCGGGCACCGGCCCCGACACCAGGATCTCGTCCGGCGTCCCGAGGTAGGCGCCCCAGTAGATGTGGAAGTCGTCGAGACCGGTGAAGGAGTTGTGGGCGTCGAGCATGACCACCATGTCGTCGGCGGTGGGGCCCTGCTCCGCCAGGCGGCGGCCGGTGGTCAGGTGCGTGGGCCGGCCGACCTGGGTCAGGCCGATGCGGTGGCGGGCGGTGAGGGCGGCCACGCTGCTGATCCCGGGGACGACCTCGACGTCGAAGGCGACGTTCCCGCGTCGCCGGATCTCGTCGAGGATGGCGAGCGTGCTGTCGTAGACGGCCGGGTCGCCCCACACCAGGAACGCGCCGGTCTCGCCGGCGCCCAGTTCGTCGCGGATGAGCGCTTCGCAGGCGAGCGAGCGGCGCGAGCGCCAGTCCTCGACGGCGGCGGTGTAGGCGGGGGCGGTGCGGTCGCGTTCCGGGTCGCGGGCCTCGGCGATCCGGTACGGCCTGCGGCCGTGCTCGGCGATCAGGTCGAGGCGGAGCTGGATCAACTCGTGCTTGATCTCGCCCTTGTCGACGATGAAGAACACGTCCGTGGCTGCGATGGCCTTGACCGCCTGCAGGGTGAGATGGTCCGGATCGCCGGCGCCGATCCCGATGACGAGAAGCCGTTTCACCCGCCAAAGTCTGCCAGATAGGCAGATATACGATATCCCTCGCACTTTGCCATAGAGGAGGATCGTGAACCTGGCCGAGCAGGGCGCCGCCTTCGCCGCTTCCCGTCAGCGGGTCGCCGAGGAGCTCCAGCTGACCCGGCGCGACGCGTGATCACGGTCGTCGGGATCGGCGCGGACGGCTGGGACGGCCTGCCCCCGGGCTCGCGCCGCGCGGTGGAGGCCGCCGACGTGCTCATGGGCAGCGTGCGGCAGCTCGGCCTGGTGCCCGCGACGGCCGCCGAACGCGTGCCGTGGCCGTCGCCGCTGCTGCCCGCCCTGCCCGCGCTCATGGACCGGTACGCCGGCCGCGAGGTGTGCGTGCTGGCCAGCGGCGACCCGATGTTCCACGGCATCGGCTCGACCCTGGTCCGGCTGCTGGGCGCGAAGCGCGTCCTGGTGCTGCCGCACGTGTCGTCGTTGTCGCTGGCCTGCGCCCGCCTGGGCTGGCCGGCCGAGCGGGTGGACGTCGTCAGCCTGGTGGGCCGGCCGCCCGCGGCGCTGGCCGCCGCCCTCCAGCCGGGCCGCCGGGTCGTCGTGCTCGGCGCGGGGCCCGGCTCGCCCTCGGTGGTCGCCGGGTTGCTCGTCCGGCACGGGTACGGGCCGAGCCCGATGACGGTGCTGTCGGACCTGGGCGGCCCGCGCGAGTCCGCGCTGCGGGGGACGGCGGAGAGCTGGACGGAGGGCCAGGCGCCCGCGCTCCACGTGATCGCCGTCGAGTGCGTCCTCGCCCGGGACGCCGAGCCCCTGGCCAGGGTGCCGGGGCTGCCCGACGGCGCCTACGAGCACGACGGGCAGCTCACCAAGCGGGAGGTCCGCGCCGTCAGCCTGTCCCGCCTGGCCCCGATGCCCGGCGAGCTGCTGTGGGACGTGGGCGCGGGGGCGGGCAGCATCGCCGTCGAGTGGATGCGCAGCCACCCCTCGTGCGCCGCCGTGGCGATCGAGAGCAGGGCCGACCGGGCCGCCGCCGTCCGGCGCAACGCCGAGCGGCTCGGCGTGCCGTCGATGCGCGTGGTCGAGGGCAAGGCCCCCGGGGCGCTGGACGGGCTGCCCGAGCCGGACGCGGTGTTCGTCGGCGGCGGCGCGACCGCCCCCGGCCTGCTGGAACGCTGCTGGACGGCGCTGCGCCCCGGCGGCCGGCTGGTGGTGAACGCCGTCACCCTGGAGTCCGAGGCCGTCCTCGCCCACTGGTACGGCAGGCTCGGGGGCGACCTGGTGCGCCTGAGCGTCCAGCGGGCCTCGCCGGTCGGCGGGTTCACCGGCTGGCGGGCGGCGATGCCGGTGACCGTGTGGTCGATCACAAGGAAGGATCAACGATGACGGAGGGGGACCGGCCGTGACCGTGTACTTCGTCGGAGCCGGTCCCGGCGCCGCCGACCTGATCACGCTGCGCGGCCTGCGGCGGCTGGAGGCGTCGCCGGTCTGCCTGTACGCCGGTTCGCTGGTGCCGCGTGAGCTGCTCGACGCCTGCCCGCCGGGGGCCAGGCTGGTGAACACGGCGGACCTGACGCTCGACGAGATCGTCGCCGAGCTGGCCGCCGCCCACCGCGACGGTCTCGACGTGACGCGGCTGCACTCGGGCGACCCGTCGGTGTTCAGCGCCGTGGCCGAGCAGATGCGCAGGCTGGACGCCCTGGGCGTGCCGTACGAGGTGGTGCCGGGGGTTCCGGCGTTCGCGGCGGCGGCGGCCGCGCTGGGCCGGGAGCTGACCGTGCCCGGCGTCGGCCAGACGGTCATCCTGACGCGCACCTCCGCCCGCGCCACCCCCATGCCGGACGGCGAGGACCTCGCGACGCTCGGCGCGAGCCGGGCCACGATGGTGCTGCACCTGGCCGTGCAGCGGATCGACGCCGTGGTGGCCGAGCTGCTGCCCTCCTACGGCCCGGACTGCCCGGTGGCCGTGGTGGCGCGGGCGAGCCGGGCCGACGAGGTGATCCTGCGCGGGACGCTGGCCGACATCGCCGGACAGGTCCACGACGCGGGCATCCGGCGGACGGCCGTGATCGTCGTGGGCCGGGTGTTGTCGGCGACGCAGTTCCCCGACAGCCATCTCTACAGCGACGCCAGGGAGCGGGCGTGCGACGGGTCCTGATCCTCGGCGGCACCGCCGAGGCCCGCGCCCTGGCCGCCGAGCTGGCCGCCGCCCCCGGGCTGCACGTGGTGTCCTCACTCGCGGGACGGGTGAACAACCCGCGGCTGCCCGTGGGCGAGGTGCGGGAAGGCGGGTTCGGCGGGCCGGCGGGCCTGGCCGCGTGGCTGCTGAAGGAGCGCATCGACGTGCTGGTCGACGCCACGCATCCGTTCGCGGAGCGGATGACCGCCTCGGGGGTCGCGGCCTCGTCGGCGACCGGGGTGCCGCTGCTGGTGCTGCGGCGTCCGGGATGGCGGGAGCGACCGGGCGACGCGTGGCTGCGGGTCGGCTCCCTCCAGGCGGCGGCCGGGCTGCTGACCGCGAAGCGGTGGGGCGCGGCCGGCCGGGAGACCCGGGTCTTCCTCACGACCGGGCGCCGCAGCCTGCCGGTGTTCGCGCCGCTGCCCGGCGTGTGGCTGCTGGCCAGGTCGGTGGACCCGCCGGAGGGGCCCGTGCCGGCGAACGTGCACGTCCTGCTGGACCGGGGGCCGTACACCGTCGAGGGCGAGCGCGCCCTGATCCGGGAGCACCGCCTGGACGTGCTGGTGACCAAGGACAGCGGCGGCGGCATGACCACGGCCAAGCTCGGCGCGGCCCGTGAGCTCGGCCTGCCGGTGATCATGGTGGACCGGCCGCCGCTGCCCGCGGGCGTCCGGGCGACGGACAGCGTGGCGGCGGCGGCAGCCTGGGTTCAGGGATAGCGGCGCGGGGTGTAGACGACGCCGCCTTCGGTGGCCCGGGTCGTGGACGAGCCGATGATCAGCAGGCAGCGCATGTCCACCTGGCCCGGGTCCAGCTCGCCGAGCGTGGTGACCGTGACGCTCTCCTCCGGGCCGCCGACGTCGCGGCCGATCACCACGGGGGTGTCCGGCGCCCGGTGCTCCAGCAGCAGGTCCCGGGCGGCGGCGACCTGCCACGTACGGCTCCGCGAGGCCGGGTTGTAGATCGCCAGCACCAGGTCAGCCCGCGCGGCGGCGGACAGCCGGTCGGCCACCACCTTCCACGGCTTGAGCAGGTCGGACAGCGACAGCACGCAGTAGTCGTGCCCGAGCGGCGCGCCCGCCCTGGCCGCGACCGCCTGGGCGGCGGTCAGTCCCGGCACGACCCGCACCGGCACGTCCGGGAAGTCGGCGGCGGCTTCCAGCACGGCGCTGGCCATGGCGAACACGCCCGGGTCGCCGGACGACACGACCGCCACGCGGGCCCCGTCCCGGGCCAGCTCAAGGGCGTGCCTGGCGCGTTCGGCCTCCACCCGGTTGTCGGTGCGGTGGCGGCGCTGGCGCGCGTTCGGGGCCACCCGGTCCACGTACGGGCCGTAGCCGACCAGGTCGGTGGCCGCGGCCAGCGCCTCCTGCGCCTCCGGCGTCAGCCACGGCCGTCCCGCCGGGCCCAGGCCGACCACGGCCACCTCGCCCCGCCCCTCGTCCACCGGGCGCTCGGGGACGAACGTGCGCTCGGCCGGGCTGGCCAGCAGCGCCAGCGAGAAGTACGGGACCCCGTCCGAGTCCACGTCCTTGAGCGGGGCGACCCGCTCGGCGCCCATGGTGGCCCGCTCGACGTACCAGGCGTCGTCGAGGCGGCCCGCCTCGGCCAGCGCGTCGCGCACCTTCCCGAACGTGCGGCCCAGCTTGAGCACGGCGGCCGAGTCGGTGTCGCGCAACCGCTCGGCCAGCACCTGCGCGGGCAGCGTGCCGGGCAGCACGGTCAGCACCTCGTCCCGCTCGACCAGCGGCCGGCCCAGCACGGCGGCGGCGGCGCTGACCGAGGTCACGCCGGGCACCACCTCGGTCGGGTAGCGGTGGGCGAGCCGCTTGTGCATGTGCATGTAGGAGCCGTAGAACAGCGGGTCGCCCTCGGCCAGCACGACCACGGTGCGGCCCGCGTCCAGGTGGGCGGCCAGGCGTTCGGCGCAGTCGGCGTAGAAGTCGTCGAGCGCCCCCTGGTAGCCGCCGGGGTGGTCGGTGGTCTCCGTGGTCAGCGGGTAGAGCAGCAGCTCCTCGATCTGGCCTTCGCGCATGTACGGCAGCGCGATCGATCGGGCGATGCTGCGGCCGTGCCGGGCGGCGTGGTAGGCGATCACGTCGGCCTCGCCGATCAGCCGGGCCGTCCTGACCGTGACCAGCTCGGGGTCACCGGGGCCCAGGCCGACTCCGTACAGGCGTCCTGACATGGTCCTCACTCCGTCTCGTTCGCGATGGCGTTGATCGCGGCGGCCGTCATCGCACTGCCGCCGCGACGGCCGTGCACCACCAGGTACTCCAGGTCGCTGCCGGCCAGCGCCTGCTTGGACTCGGCCGCGCCGATGAAGCCGACCGGGATGCCGAGCACGGCCGCGGGGCGTCCCGCGCCCTCGGCCACCAGCTCCAGCAGCCGGAACAGCGCGGTCGGCGCGTTCCCGATCGCCACCACCGCCCCCTCCAGGCGGGCGCGCCACAGCTCCAGGGCCGCGGCGCTGCGGGTGGTGCCGAGGCGTTCGGCCAGCTCGGGGACGCGCGGATCGCCCAGCGTGCACAGCACCTCGTTGCCCGCGGGCAGCCTGCGCCGGGTCACGCCGGAGGCGACCATCATGGCGTCGCACAACACCGGCGCGCCGCCGCGCAGCGCCGCCCTGGCCCGCGCGACGACCCGCGGGGACCAGGCCAGGTCGGTCACGAGGTCGGTCATGCCGCACGCGTGGATCATGCGCACCGCCACCTGGGCGACCTCGGGGGGCAGGCCCGTGAGGTCGGTCTCGGCGCGGATGGTCGCGAACGAGCGCCGGTAGATCTCGGCGCCGTCGCGGATGTAGTCGCTCACTCCTGGCGTTCCTCGTATCCGTTGATGGTCGCGATAAGCTGGCGGACCGGGCCGCGCGGCAGGCCGCAGCGCCGCTCGCAACCGGCCCAGTGGACGGGTGTGGCGGGTGCGCGGCCGAGGCTCCGCACCCATTGGCGGGCGTCCGCCCGCACGTCGGCGAGCGCCTTCGCGCAGCCGGGACGGCCGGTGCAGGCGGTGACCCCGGCCCAGGGGGAGTCCGGGTCGGTGACGAGCCCGGCGGCGGCCAGCGCCCGCTCGATCCGGTCCGCCTCGCCGGGGGATCCCGGGGAGCCCGGGGAGCCCGAGGAACCGGGGGAGCCGGGGGAGAGGTCCGGCAGGACGACGGTTCGCCAGGGGGTCAGGCGCACCGGCCGCCCGAGGTCCGCGAGCGCTCCGGCCTGGGCGGACGTCAGACGGCCGAGCGGCACGAGCGCCTCGATCGCCACCCGGCCGTCCCGCTGCGCGATCCTGCCCGCGGACGGGCGGCGCGCGGGGGCGGGTGAGGGCGGCGCGTTCGCGGCGTCCGCGGCCTGCGGGGCGTCGGCGGTGTGGGGCGCCTGCGGGGCCTCCGGGGCGTCCAGTGCGTTCGGGGCGTTCGTTCGGGCTGGTCGGCCGTCGCGCAGGCGGGTGGCGATCGCGGCGGTGCCGTCCGGCAGGTCGCGGATGCGCCAGGCGCGCGGGCCGTCGGGGGACAGCTCGTCCAGGAACGCCTCGGCGGCGTCGATCATGAGCGGCACGGCCGCGTCCGGGGCGACGGTCAGCCCGGTGTCGGCGCCGGCGAGCAGCAGCCGCCCGGTCGCCGCGTAGGTGACGTCCGCGCCGAGCCCGGCGACGTCCCGCGTGCCGTCGTCCAGGGCGAACAGGAACCGTCCCGGCAGCGCGGCCAGCCGGGGCCGCGCGCACAGCGCCCGGTCCAGGGCGTCCGCCATCGCCTGCACGTCCAGCAGCCCGTCAGGACCGCGCCCGCTCAGCGGCGAGGCCAGGATGTTGCGCACCCGCTCGTGCGCGGGCGACGGCAGCAGCCCGGCCGCCGCGATGCGCCCGGCGAAGACCTCGGGCGAGCGCAGGCCCCGCACCTGGACGTTCGCCCGCGACGTCAGCTCGATCACGCCCGCTCCCAGCTCGGCCGCGCACCCGGCGAGCACGCGGAGCTGCGCGGCCGACACCGCGCCGCCGGGCAGGCGCACGCGGGCGAGCGGGCCGTCGGCGGCCTCGTGCACCTGGAGCGCCCCCGGACAGGCATCGGGACGCGTACGTCCGGAAGATTCACCTACGGGCACGAAGGGATCGTAACGCCACTTCTGGGACGGGTCGCTCCTGCCGTAAGCTTCGGCGTAGACGATGGCAATGGGAGGAAGCCGGTGCGAATCCGGCGCGGTCCCGCCACTGTGACCGGGGAGCGAACCCCACCACGAGGCCACTGTCCGGCGACGGACGGGAAGGCCGGGGTGAGCGTCGATCCGGGAGCCAGGAGACTCCTGCCGTCGTGTCACCCGCGACCGGGGCGAGGACCCCGAGGGAGGAATGCGCCGTGCCTGGCGACAGCCGTACCGTTCTGCTGCTCTCCACCTCCGACACCGACCTGCTGAGCGCCCGCGCCTGCGGGGCGGGCTACCGTCTGGGCAATCCCGCCCGGCTGACCGCCGAGGACGTCCCCGGCCTGACGGAGGGCGCCGACCTGGTCGTGGTGCGCCTGCTGGGCGGGCGGCGGGCCTGGCCGGAAGGGCTCGACGCGCTGCTGGCCGGGCCCCGCCCGGTGGTGGTGCTGGGCGGGGAGCAGGCGCCCGACGCCGAGCTGATGGAGCTGTCCACCGTCAGCGGCGGGGTGTGCGCCGAGGCGCACGCCTACCTGGCCCATGGCGGCCCGGCCAACCTGGCCGAGCTGCACGCGTTCCTGTCCGACACCGTCCTGCTGACCGGGCACGGGTTCGAGCCGCCCGTCCCGGCCCCCACCTGGGGACGGCTGGACCGCCCCGCCAGGACCACCGGCGGTCCCGTGGTGGGGGTGCTCTACTACCGGGCCCACCACGTGGCGGGCAACACCGCGTTCGTCGAGGCGTTGTGCGACGCCGTCGAGGACGCGGGCGGGCAGGCGCTGCCGGTCTTCTGCTCGTCCCTGCGCGCGGCCGAGCCGGAGCTGCTGGACACGCTGCGCGCGGCGGACGCCCTGGTCGTCACGGTGCTGGCGGCGGGCGGCTCCCGTCCGGCCACCGCGGGGGCGGGCGGCGACGACGAGGCCTGGGACGTCGGCGCGCTGGCCGAGCTCGACGTGCCGATCCTGCAGGGACTCTGCCTGACCACCACCCGCCAGGCCTGGGAGGAGAACGACGACGGGCTGTCGCCGCTGGACGCCGCCTCGCAGGTGGCGATCCCGGAGTTCGACGGGCGGATCATCACGGTGCCGTTCTCGTTCAAGGAGATCGACCCCGACGGGCTGACCGTCTACGTCGCCGACCCCGAGCGGGCCGCCCGGGTGGCGGGCATCGCGGTGCGCCACGGCCTGCTGCGGCACACCCCTCCCGCCGAACGGCGGCTGGTGGTGATGTTGTCGGCGTACCCGACCAAGCACTCCCGCGTCGGCAACGCGGTCGGGCTGGACACCCCGGCGAGCACCGTCCGGCTGCTGGCCCGTCTCGCCGAGGCGGGGTACGACCTGGGCGACGGCTTCCCCGGCGTGGCCGACCAGGACGGCGACGCGCTCGTCCACGCGCTGATCGCCGCCGGCGGCCAGGACCAGGACTGGCTGACCGAGGAGCACCTGGCGGGCAACCCGGTCCGCATCTCCGCCGCCTCCTACGAACAGTGGTACCGGACGCTGCCCGCGGCCCTGCGCGAGGAGATGGAGCGCCACTGGGGGCCGCCGCCCGGAGAGTTGTTCGTGCACGAGGGCGAGGACGGGACCGACATCGTGCTGGCCGCGCTGCGGGCCGGGAACCTCGTGGTGATGGTGCAGCCGCCGCGCGGCTTCGGGGAGAACCCGATCGCCATCTACCACGACCCCGACCTGCCGCCCAGCCACCACTACCTGGCCGCCTACCGCTGGCTGTCGGCCGAGTTCGGCGCGCACGCGATGGTGCACGTCGGCAAGCACGGCAACCTGGAGTGGCTGCCCGGCAAGTCGGCGGGGATGTCGGCCGCGTGCGGCACCGACGCCGCCATCGGCGACCTGCCGCTGGTCTACCCCTTCCTGGTCAACGACCCGGGGGAGGGCACGCAGGCCAAGCGGCGCGCGCACGCCGTGCTGGTGGACCACCTGGTGCCGCCGATGGCCCGCGCCGACACCTACGGCGACATCGCCCGGCTGGAGCAGCTCCTGGACGAGCACGCCACGATCGCCGCCATGGACCCCGCCAAGCTGCCCGCGATCCGGGCGCAGATCTGGACGCTGATCCAGGCCGCCCGGCTCGACCACGACCTCGGGCTGGCCGACCGGCCGCACGACAGCGAGTTCGACGACCTCATCCTGCACGTGGACGGCTGGCTGTGCGAGGTGAAGGACGCGCAGATCCGCGACGGCCTGCACGTCCTCGGCCAGGCGCCCACCGGCCAGGTCCGGGTGGACCTGGTGCTGGCCATGCTGCGCGCCCGCCAGATGTGGGCCGGCCGGGAGACGCTGCCCGGCCTGCGCGAGGCGCTCGGCCTGGCCGAGGACGGCACGGCGGGGCTCGGCGACGTGGACCGCGCGGAGACGACCGCCCGCGCCCTGGTCGAGGCCATGGAGCAGCACGCCTGGGCCCCGGAGGCAGCCCCCGCCGTCGCCCGCGCGGTACTGGACGCGACACCCGGCCTCGCTCCCGACGCGTCGGACGGTACGCCCGGTGCCGCTCCCGCCGCATCGGTGGGCCGTGTGGCCGAGGGACGGGTGGAGCTGGTGGCGCGGGTGCTGGCGTTCGCCGCCGCCGAGATGGTGCCGCGCCTGGCCCGCACCACCGACGAGCTGGACCACGTCCTGCACGCCCTGGACGGCGGCTACGTGCCCGCCGGCCCCAGCGGCTCCCCGCTGCGCGGCCTGGTCAACGTGCTGCCGACCGGCCGCAACTTCTACTCCGTGGACCCCAGGGCGGTGCCCAGCCGCCTGGCCTGGGAGACCGGCCAGGCCATGGCGGAGTCGCTGCTGGAGCGCTACCGCGCCGACACCGGCGAGTGGCCGCGCTCGGTCGGGCTGTCGGTGTGGGGGACCAGCGCCATGCGCACGGCGGGCGACGACGTCGCCGAGGTGCTGGCCCTGCTCGGCGTCCGCCCCGAATGGGACGAGGCGTCGCGTCGCGTCATCCGCCTGGAGCCGATCCCGCTCGCCGAGCTGGGCCGCCCGCGCATCGACGTGACGGTCCGCATCAGCGGCTTCTTCCGCGACGCCTTCCCGCACGTGGTCGGCATGCTCGACGACGCCGTACGGCTGGTCGCGTCGCTGGCGGAGCCGGCCGAGGAGAACTACGTCCGCGCCCACGTGGCCGCGACCGGCGGCGACGAGCGGCTGGCCACCATGCGCGTCTTCGGCTCCGCGCCCGGCGCCTACGGGGCCGGGCTGCTGCCGCTCATCGACAGCCGCAACTGGCGCGACGACGCCGACCTGGCCGAGGTGTACGCCGTGTGGGGCGGCTACGCCTACGGCCGCGACCTCGACGGCGTCGCCGCCCGCCCCCAGATGGAGGACGCCTACCGCCGCATCGCCGTCGCCGCCAAGAACGTCGACACCCGCGAGCACGACATCGCCGACTCCGACGACTACTTCCAGTACCACGGCGGCATGATCGCCACCGTGCGGGCGCTCACCGGCAGGGCCCCGGCCGCCTACGTCGGCGACAGCACCCGTCCCGACGCCGTGCGCACCCGCACCCTGTCGGAGGAGACCTCACGGATCTTCCGCGCCAGGGTCGTCAACCCGCGCTGGCTGGCCGCCATGCGCCGCCACGGCTACAAGGGCGCCTTCGAGCTGGCCGCCACCGTCGACTACCTGTTCGGCTACGACGCCACCACCGGCGTGGTCGCCGACTGGATGTACGACAAGCTGACGGAGACGTACGTGCTCGACCCCGAGAACCAGGCGTTCATGGCCCGCTCGAACCCCTGGGCGCTGCACGGCATCGCCGAACGCCTCCTGGAGGCCGCCGAGCGCGGCATGTGGCAGCACCCCGACCCAGAGGTCCTGCGCGGCCTGCAGGAGGTCTACCTCAAGACCGAGGGCGACCTGGAGGACGACACCAGCCGCTGAGCCAGGCCGGGCGCGCCCGCCCAGTGAAGATGCAGGTAGGACGCGGTCACGCCGGGATCGCCGTACCCGTCGTGGCCGCCGTCCCAGCGGAACAGCGGCTCGCCCGCGTACGTGACGGCCGTCCGGTGGAACTCGTGCCCGCGCAGCCGCTCGCCCGTCCTGGTGAGCGGCGAGCGCCGCAGCGCGACGGCGTCCCGGTAGCCGAGCGTCAGCCGGGACGTCATCCGCGCCCGCCCGGGGACGCGCCCGCACATGCGCTGACCATCCAGTTCGTCGCACAGGTACAGCAGCCCCGCGCACTCGGCGGCGATCGGGCCGGGGAAGGCGGCGACCTGCTGCCGCAGGGGCTCGTTGGCGGCCAGTTCGGCGGCGTACACCTCCGGGAAGCCGCCGCCGATCACGATCGCGCCGGTCCCGTCCGGCAGCCGCGTGTCGCGCAGCGGGTCGAAGACGGCCACCTCCGCACCCGCCGCCCGCAACAGCTCGACCTGCTCGGCGTAGCCGAACGTGAACGCCGCCCCGCCGGCCACGGCCACCACCGGCCGCTCACGCGCAGCCCCCGCCACCTCCGGCTGGTCGCCCGCAGCCCCCCGCGCCTGCGGCCGGTCGCCCGTCGCGCCGGGCGCCGGCGGCGTCCAGGCGGGGCCGCCCAGCGGGGGAGCGGAGCGCGCCAGCCGCAGCAACGCGTCCAGGTCGCACGAACGCGCCACCAGCGCGGCCAGCCGGTCCACGGCGGCGACCGCCTCGGTCCGGCGCTCGGCGGCCGGCACCAGCCCCAGATGCCGGGAGGGGGTGGCCACGGCGTCGTCGCGGCGGATCGCCCCCAGCACCGGCACGCCCGCCGCCGCCAGCGCCGACCGGCACAACTCCTCGTGCCGGTCGGAGCCCACCCGGTTGAGCACCACCCCGCCCACCCGCACGTCCGGGTCGAAGGTGGCGAACCCGTGCACCACCGCCGCCACCGACCTGCTCTGCCGGGCCGCGTCCACGACCAGCACCACAGGCGCGTCCAGCAGCGTCGCGACGTGCGCGGTCGAGGCGAACCCGGTGTCCCCCCTGCCGTCGAACAGGCCCATCACGCCCTCGACCACCGCCACGTCGCACCCGGCCGCGCCGTGCAGGAACAGGGGGGCGACCAGCTCCTCCCCGACGAGCCACGGATCCAGGTTGCGGCCGGTACGGCCGGCGGCCAGCGCGTGATAGCCGGGGTCGATGTAGTCCGGCCCCACCTTGTGCGGCGAGACCCGCAGTCCGCGCGCCCGCAACGCCGCCATGAGCCCGGTGGCCACCGTCGTCTTGCCGCTGCCCGACGACGGCGCGGCGATCACCAGGCGCGGAACTACCACTCGATGCCCTTCTGCCCCTTCTGCCCGGCATCCATGGGGTGGCGTACCTTGCCCATCTCCGTCACCAGGTCGGCGACCTCGATCAGCCGTTCGGGCGCGTCCCTGCCGGTGATCACGACGTGCTGGCTGCCCGGCCGGTCCGTCAGCGTCTCCAGCACGTCGTCCAGATCCAGCCACCCCCACTTCAGCGGGTACGTGAACTCGTCCAGCACGTAGAACCGGTACGTCTGCGCCGCCAGGTCGCGCTTGATCTGCTCCCAGCCCTCACGGGCGTCGGCCGCGTGGTCCTCCTCGGCGCCGGGCCGCTGGATCCACGACCAGCCCTCGCCCATCTTGTGCCAGGTCACCGGGCCGCCCTCGCCCGTCTCACCGAGCACCCTGAGCGCGCGTTCCTCGCCGATGCGCCACTTGGCCGACTTCACGAACTGGAACACCCCGACCGGCCAGCCCTGGTTCCAGGCCCGTAACGCCATCCCGAAGGCGGCCGTGGACTTGCCCTTGCCCGGCCCGGTGTGCACCATCAGCAGCGGACGGGTCCGGCGCTGGCGCGTGGTCAGGCCGTCGTCGGGCACGACAGCCGGTTTTCCCTGAGGCATCCTCAGACCGCCTTCCTGTGGTCACGGACGACCGAACCGAGATCGGCCAGAGAGTCGAGAGGCACGAGCCGCGCGCGCAGCCGGGCGGCCAGCCGGACGGCCAGGCCGAGCCGGACCGGCCCGCCCTCGCAGTCCACGACCACTGACGTCGTGCCGGCCAGCAGCGCGGCGGCCCGGTCCACGTCACCGCCGGCGGTGGCCCGTCCGTCGGTGACCAGCACCAGCAGCGGACGCCTGGCGGGGTCGCGCAGCCGTTCCACCCGCAGCACCTCCGCCGCGCGCACCAGCCCCGCCGCCAGCGGCGTGCGGCCTCCGGTGGGCAGGGAGCGCAGCCGGGCCGCGCCCGCCTCCACCGACGAGGTCGGCGGCAGCGCCACCTCCGCGCCGGCGCCCCGGAACGTGATCAGTCCCACCTTGTCCCGCCGCTGGTAGGCGTCGAGGAGCAGGCTGAGCACGGCCGTCTTGACCGCGGTCATCCGCCTGCGCGCCGCCATCGAGCCGCTCGCGTCCACCACGAAGAGCACGAGGTTTCCCTCCCTGCCTTCGCGCACCACCTCGCGCAGGTCGTCGCCGCGCAGCGCCAGCCCGGGGCCCCGGTGGCCGCGTTCCCGCTGGTGGGGCGCCGCCGCCAGCAGCGTCGCCGGCAGGTGGAGGTCGCGTACGGGGCCGTGCGGGCGGCGCGCGCCGGCGCTCCGGCCGCGCCGGGTCCGGGACCGCGACCGCCGGCCCACCGCCCCCTCGCCGACCCCCGGCACCTCCAGCAGCGGCACCCGGTACGGCGCCGCCACGCCCGCCACCTGCGAGCCCACCTGTGAGGCCGCCTGAGATGCCGCCTCGGAGGCCGCCTGCGTGGCCGCCTGGGGCGCCGACGCTCGGGAGGCCGTCGCGCCCGTGGCGGGTGCCGCGTCCGGAGCGGGGTCCCCGGCCACCGGCGTCGCGTCCGCACGGGCGGCTGCGGACCCCGGCGGGTCGGCGGACGTCCGGCCGTCCGCCGGGGGCTCGCCGGCCGGGTGGTCCGGCGTGCCCGGTCCGGTGCCGTCGCCCGGTGGCGGCGTCCCCCCAGGTCCGCCGGCACCGCCGGGCCCGGAGTCAGGGCCGCCGTCCGGGCTGTCGTCCGGGGCGTCGTCGTCCGACGTGCGTTCCAGCAGTTCGTCGAGCAGCGCCTCGTCCAGCCCTGGAGCGTCGAACGGATCGCGCCGCCTGCGGTGCGGCAGCGACAGCCGGGCCGCGGCCCGCACGTCCTCGGTCGTCACCGTGTCGCGGCCCTGCCAGGCGGCGTGGGCGATCGCCGCGTTCGCCGTCACCAGGTCGGCACGCAGGCCGTCCACCTCGAAGGCCGCGCACACCGTCGCGATCTGCCGCAGCCGGGCGTCCGGCAACCGCACGTCCGGAACCCGGGACCGCGCGGCGGCGATGCGGGCCGCCAGCGCCGCTTCCTCTGCCGCCCATCGACGCGCGAACGCCGCCGCGTCCGCCTCGAAGGCCAGCCGCCGCCGCACCACCTCGGCGCGCTCCCGCGGGTCGCGGGACGCCCTGACCTCGACCGTCAGCCCGAACCTGTCCAGAAGCTGCGGACGCAGCTCGCCCTCCTCCGGGTTCATGGTGCCCACCAGCAGGAACCGGGCGGCATGGCGCACCGACACCGACTCGCGCTCGACGTAGCACGTGCCCAGCGCGGCCGCGTCGAGCAGCAGGTCCACGAGGTGGTCGTGCAGGAGGTTCACCTCGTCCACGTACAGGACGCCGCGGTGGGCGGCCGCCAGCAGCCCCGGCTCGAACGCCTTCACCCCCTCCGTCAGCGCCCGCTCCACGTCGAGCGAGCCGGCCAGCCGGTCCTCCGACGCGCCGACCGGCAGCTCCACCAGGGCGGCCGGCCGTTCCACCCGCCCGGCGCCCGGCCCGTGCGGCCCATCTGGGCACTCAGGGTCGGGGACGACGGGATCGCAGGCGAACCGGCACCCGGGCACCACGGCCACCGTCGGCAACTGGGCCGCCAGCGCCCGCACGATCGTGGACTTCGCCGTTCCCTTCTCGCCGCGTACGAGCACCCCGCCCACCCGGGGCGACACCGCGTTCAGCACCAGCGCCAGCTTCAGGTCGCCGAGCCCGACGACGGCGCTGAACGGATAGGTGACGATCAAGACTCAGCCTTCCGGTTGACGTGGACCACCCGCCAGCCGTCCCGCGCGACGGTCAGCTCGGTGGTGGACAGAGGGGCCAGGTCGAAACGGGCCGCGCGCAGCGGATCCAGCCCCAGGGCATGGCCGAGCGCCGCCCTGATGGCGCCCGCGTCGCAGACCACGACGGCCCGCGGCTCGTCCCGCACCGAGTCGAGCCAGCCCGCCACCCTGGCGGCGAGCGCGCTCAGCGACTCACCGCCGTGCGGGGCGGCGTGCGGGTCGGCCAGCCAGCTCGCCAGCGCGTCCGGCTCCTCCAGCGCGACCCGCCCGTACGGCAGGCCCCGCCACCGGCCGCAGTCCGCCTCCGCCAGGGCGGGAACCTCGCGGGCCGCCAGCCCCATGGCGGCGGCCGTCTGCCGCGCGGCCCTGCCGGGAGCGGTCCATGCCGCCGGCCCCTCGACGGAACCCCACGCGGCGGCCCTGGTCAGGCTCGCCGCGTCGGCGTCCTCGTCGGCGGGAAAGCAGCCGGCCCGCATCCCCGGCGTCGTGGCATGCCGGACGAACAGCACCTTGCTCAGCTCGGCGCCGCGACCAGCGGATGAGCCGCCGCGCGCCGTTCGGCCCGGTCGCTCGCCCAGCCGAACAGCACGCCGAACGCCGTCCAGAAGACGAGCTGCGTGCCGATCGAGGCGAGCCGGAACTCCCACAGCAGCGTGGCGGGGAACCCCTCGGGCACCTCATTGACCGCCGGCAACAACCACCACGCGGCGACGACGGGCACGAGGAACGCGACCGCCGCCGCCGTCCAGCGCGCCCACGGGCCACCCTCGACGCGCCGGGCCGTCGCCACCGCGATCGCCGTCGCCGCCAGCCCGACGAGGATCATCACCACGTAGAGCAGCGTGCGGCTGTTGATGGTGTCCGGATCGCCCACCGCAGGCGGGTTGGCCGGATACTTCACGAAGGGCACGAGGATGATCGCGGTGAACGCCGTGCCGGCCGCGGCCACCGCCAGCCGCCCGTCGGAACGCGGGCCGACCCGCCCGCGCAGCCCGGCGAACACCAGGGCGAACACCCCGCCCACGGCGAGCCCGTAGAGCCCGGTGGCCAGGAACAGCCCCGCCTTCTGCACGGGCCTGCTGACCACGGCGTCCTCGCCGTGACCGTGCTCGGCCGCTTCGGCGTGGCCGTGCTCGGCCGTCCCGGCGTCCGGATCGGGCGCCCCGGCCTGGGCGGCGGCCTCCTCCAGGGCGATCGCGTGGTCCACGCGAGGTTCACCGAAGGCGAAGGCGAAGGCGCCCGCGATCAGCCCGGCCAGCAGCCCGATGAGCAGACCTCTGGCCAGGAAGGTGCGTACCATGCCCCGGCCCTCAGTGGCAGGGCACGCCGAGCAGGTGACGCCCGTCGTGCATCAGCTCGTGCAGGAAGGTGCCGGTCTGGGAGATGGCGCCGTTGTCCATCAGAACCAGGTAGGCGACCAGCAGCAGCACGGGCACGGCCAGCAGCAGCCAAGGGCGCAGGCGGGGAAAGGGAATCGTCGACGGGGTGGACAGCCCGGTCATGTCAAGCCTCCTCAGGGGTCACGCGTCCCATATCACGAGGTCACGGCTGCCAAGCGACCTGGCTCCCGGGATCTGCGTCCCGGATACAGTGGCGCGTCCGCACCGGCATCTCACCGGATTTCCCTTGGACAACCGTGAAATCTACCGGAACGTATCCTTTCCTCACGTTCGCGTCAACAGGCGCCCGGTGACCCTCCGTCACCTGCCGCTACGCCTCGTGCCTTTGTGAAAGGCCCAGAATTCTACCTCGCCGAGTGGACGGATTTAGCCTGCGTTGGCAATTCGACCGCATATCCACAGCCGCGTCGGGCATCGAGCGAAGGAGGAGGATCCGGTGCCATGAATGTTGCCCGCGACGTACGCGACCGCTATACGGACGCGTTCAACGCCCACGACATGAAGGCACTGCTCAGCACTTTCAGCCCGACCGGGGTGTCCATCAGCCCCGAAGGCGTTTCCCAGGGACACGCCGAGCTGGCCTCCTATCTGGAGGAGTTCTGGACGGCGTTCCCCGACGTCCGGGCCGTGATCACGGAGTCCTCCGAGGGCGAGGCCACGACCGTCGACGAGCTTCTCATGGTGGGAACTCACCGAGGGCCGTACGCCATGGCCGACGGTCAGGTGCTGACCGCGACGGGTCGTCCCCTTCGTTTGCGTTGCTGTTATGTCTGCACGGTGGAAGACGGGCTCATAACGAGTCTGCGCCTCTATTTCGATCAATTGGAGTTGCTCACCCAGCTCTCCGCCTCGGTGACTCTGCAGCGCCCTTGACGAATTGCCCGACGCGATCCCGCGCCCGCCCGTCCTGCACCTGACAGAGGTACCTTCAGCAGGGCTCTGGTTGATCTTCACGGCCGGCCGCACGCTGGCCGCATGACGACCGAAACCCACGACATGACCGCCGCCGGCACGACCCCGCGATGGGGGCCGCGCGGCTGGCTCGTCCTCATCACGTTGTGCGGCGCGACGTTGATGACCGGGCTGGACTACTCGATCATCACGGTGGCGCTGCCGGAGATCGGCAGGGACCTCGGCTTCTCCTCCGCCTCGGCGCTGCAGTGGGTGGCCACCGCCTGCCTGCTGCCGACGGCCGCGTTGATGCCCTTGTTCGGACGCGCGTCCGACATGGTGGGCAGGCGCCGGTTGTTCGTCATCGGCGTGGCGGCGTTCTCGGCGTTCTCGTTGCTGGCCGGGCTGGCGCCGACCCCGGGGCTGCTGGTGGCGGCCCGCGCGGGACAGGGCGTGGCCGCGGCCATGATCGGCCCGACCGCGCTGGCGCTGATGACCGGCACGTTCCAGGAAGGGCCGCAGCGCACCAGGGCGCTGGGCGTCAACGGCGCCCTGCTGTCGCTGGGCTTCGTCGTCGGGACGATCGGCGGCGGCCTCATCACCAGCGGACTGAACTGGCGCTGGACGATGCTCGTCCTGTTCGGCATCGGCGTCCTGGTCATGACGGGCGCGGTGACGGCGGTGCGCCAGACGGCCGTACGCGGCCGCGCCAGGCTCGACGTGCCCGGCGCGACGTGCCCGGCGCGCTCCTGGCGAGCGGCGGCCTGTTCGCCCTGGTCTACGGCATCTCGACCGGCGGGTCGGCGGGCTGGGGCAGCCTGCCGACGCTGGCGACGCTGACGGCCGCGGCCCTGGTCGCGGGCGGCTTCGCGGCCAGGATGATCAGCACGCGCGGGACGGCGGCGACCATCGTCACCGGCCTGACCGTGCAGGCCGCCGGCACCGCCGCCATGGTGTTCCTGCCGGCCCAGGGCGGCCTGGTCCTGCTGCTGGCGACGTCGGCCACCATGGGGTTCGGGCACGTCCTGACGGTGGTGGCCGCCGTCACGACCATCACGTCCGGGCTGGACGAGGCCGACCAGGGCGTGGCGGGAAGCCTCGCCCAGATGCCCACCTTCGTCGGCGCCGTCGGCGTGGCGGGGCTCACCGCGATCGCCGCCGCCCGTACGGAAGCGCTCGCCTCCGCCGCCACCGAGGCGTCGGCCACCCTCGGCGGCCTGCACGCCGCCTTCCTGGTGGCCGGCGCCGTGGCGCTGACCGGCGCATTCGTCGGCGGCGCCCTGCTGCGCCGCCCCGCCCCGGCCGCGTGACCGTGCTTCCGAGGCCCTACGGTGAGACGGCGGCGGCCAGCTCGGCCAGCCGCCGCAACCGTTCCTCCGACGGCGAACCCGCCTCGGCCTGGAAGACCGTCACGCCCTGCCCTTCGTCGTCGGGCGTGCGCAGCAGCTCGGCGGTGAGGGTCATGACGCCCACCTCCGGATGCCGGTAGTCGCGCGAGATCGAGGCGCAGTTGCTCACCGGGTGCTCGGTCCACATCGAGCGGAACTCAGGACTGAGCGCCAGCAGCTCCTTGACCAGCGCGGTCAGCCCTTCGTCGGTGGGGAACCGGCTCAGGGAGGCCCTCCAGGTAGGCGATGTCGTCGCGGGCCTTCTGCGTCCAGTCGCCATACAGCCCGCGGGAGAACTCCAGCTCCAGGAAGTCGAGGCGGACGAAGTTCGGCTTCTCCTCCCCTTCGAAGGGCCAGTGCGGGGCGAGCAGCGCATGCGCCGGACGGTTCCAGGCCAGGATGTCGCCCCGCCGGCCGACCGCGATCGCGGGCCGGTCGGTGAAGGCGTCGACCATCAGCCTGATGCCGGGACGCAGCTGCTCCGGCTTGGCCTTCGCCCCGGCGCGGGCGGCCCTGGCCAGCCGGTGCAGATGGGCCAGCTCGTCGTCGTCCAGCCGCAGGACGCGGGCCACGGCGTCCAGGACGTCGTCGGAGACGTTGGGGCTCTGCCCCTGCTCCAGGCGGGTGTAGTAGCCGACGCTGACTCCGGCCAGCGGCGCCAGCTCCTCCCTGCGCAGCCCCGCGACGCGCCGATGCCTGACCCCTGAGCTCAGGCCCACGTCCTCAGGCCGCAGCCGGGCCCGTCGAGACCGCAGGAACATACCAAGCGCAGAAGCGGGATACATAGCACCAAGCCTGCCAAACTCCCCACCCTTCCCTGCCGGGTGGGGTCAGACGGCGATCGGGGCTTCGTGTTCGGCGTCCTTCGGCGAGGTCCGCGGGCGGGGAAGGACGAGGTAGGTGAGGGCCAGTCCGATCAGGCTCAGGGCCGCGCCCGCCAGGCCGGTCCACCGCAGGGCGCCGGCGGCGACGATCGTGCCGCCGATGACCGAGCCGGCTGCGGCCCCGAGGTTGAAGGCGCCGACGTTGGCGGAGACCGCCAGGTTCGGGGCGGCGCCCGCGTGGTGCAGGATCAGTCCCTGCAGCGGGGCGATGGTCGCGGTGGCGAGCAGGCCGAGCATCAGGACCGCGGCCACGGCGGCAGGCTGCCACACCACGGCGAACGGGACCAGCAGGAGCGTCCCCGCCAGCCCGCCGAAGACCCCCCGTACGGTGGCGCTCATCGACTTGTCGGTCAGCCTGCCGGCAGTGAGGTTGCCGATGAAGCTGCCCGCGCCGTAGGCGAGCAGCAGGCCGGAGACCGCCGCGGCGGAGAAGCCGGAGACGCGGGTCAGCAGCGGGGCGATGTAGGTGAACACCGTGGCGACCCCGGAGAAGCCCACCGCGGTGGTGGCGATGGCGAGCATGACCGGCCGGCGCGTCACCACGCGCAGCTCGTCCCGCAGCCGCGTGGACGGCGCCTCCTGCCGGGGCAGGACGGCCGCCAGAAGCACGGTGCCCACCAGGGACAGAACGGTCAGCACGGCGAAGGGCGCCCGCCAACCGGCGCTCTCCCCGAGCAGCGCGCCCAGAGGCACGCCGAGGAGCGTGGCCACGGTGAAGCCGGAGGCCACGGTGGCGATGGCCGAGCCCGTCCGCTCGGCCGGGACCACCCGGGTCGCCGTCACCAGCGCCAGAGCCAGGAAGGCGGCGTGGCTGAGCGAGGACACCACGCGGCCCGCCAGCAGCAGGCCGAACGACGGCGCCGCCGCGCTGATCGCGCTGCCCACCGCGAACAGCAGCATCAGGCCCATGGCGAGCCCCTTGCGCGGCAGACGCGAGGTCAGCAGGGCCATGAGCGGCCCCCCGGCCACCACTCCGAGCGCATAGGCGGTCACCGCCTGCCCGGCGGTGCCCACGGAGACGTCGAGATCAGCTCCGACCTGGGGCAGCAACCCGGCGATCAGGTACTCCGAGGTGCCCACGACGAAGACGCTTGAGCACAATGCCGCGAGCGTCGCGAAACCCTTGTCCATCTTCATGGCGTAGACGCTAAAGTCTCACATCGATATGAGAGTCAAGGCAGGCCGGGGGGATGACCGGCTCGCCGTCAGGAGGTCGTCGTGCGCATCGGTGAGCTGTCCCGGCGGACCGGCGTGGCCGTCCACCTGCTGCGCTACTACGGGGAACAGGGTCTGCTGCACCCGCAGCGGCGCCCCAGCGGCTACCGGGAGTACGCCGAGGAGGACGTCGCCGTCGTCCGCCGCATCCGCAGCCTGCTGGCCGCCGGCCTGAACACCTCGACGATCATGACGGTCCTGCCGTGCCTGCGGGACGCCGGCGACCGCCTCGTCCCCACCTGCCCGGACCTGCTCGCCGACCTCCACCAGGAGCGCGACCGCATCGCCCAGGCCATCAGCGACCTCCAGGCCTCCATGGACGCGCTCGACGACGTCATCGCCGCCGCCCCGGCCGACATCACTCGCCGGGCCCTGGCCTCGCTCGGCGGCTGAATCCTCTGTCGTGCTGACACGGCACGGGGAAGATCGTGAGGATGTGGGCATGAGTACATCACAGTCCTCCGCCGGCCGCGGGTCCGGGCCGGACACGACCTCAGGCGGGCCGGGGGATAGCGCCGGCGCAGCGTCCCACACCTCCGGGTCTGCCCCGGATCACCGCTACTTGCTGGACAACGCCCGGGCGGAGGCGGGCGAGCGGTTCACCTGGCTGGCCGAGCTGTTCGACGGCGTCACCCGGGGGCACCTCGACCGGCTCGGCCTGACGGCGGGCTGGCATTGCTGGGAAGTCGGCGCGGGCGGCCCCGGCATTCCCGAGGCGCTCGTCACGGCCGTCGGGCCGACCGGTTACGTGCTGGCCACGGACATCGATCCCTCCTGGCTGGACCCGCACGCCGGGTACGAGGTGCTCCGGCACGACGTCGCCGCCGACCCGCCGCCGCAGCCGGGCACGTTCGACCTGGTGCACGCCCGGCTCGTGCTCGTCCACGTGCCCGACCGGGCGCGGGCGCTGGCGACGATGGCGGCGGCGCTGCGTCCCGGTGGCCGGCTGCTGATCGAGGACGCCGACACCGAGCTGCAGCCGCTGGCCTGCCTCGACGAGGTCGGCCCGGCACAGCGGCGCGCCAACCGGCTGCGGCGCGCCGTCCGGGAGTTGCTGACCCGTCGCGGCGCCGACCTGCGCTACGGCCGTACGCTGCCGCGGGCGTTGCGGGCGGCCGGCCTGGTCGACGTCGCGGCGGCCGGCTGCTTCCCGGTCGGCGGGGTGGCCTGCGACCGGCTGGAGGCCGCGACGGTGCGCATGGTCCGCGCCGAGTTGCTCGCCGCCGGTCTGGCCGACGACGCCGAGATCGACGCGCACCTGGCCGCCGTCGAGGCCGGCGAGCTCGATCTCACCCTCGCGCCGCTGATCTCGGCATGGGGACGCCGCCCGCAACAGCCCGGGGCGCCCGAACCGCGATGAGCCGTGGTGAGACTCGGCTCCCCGGTGGTCGTCAGGGACGGGAAGTTGCTGCGGAAGGCGCCGCGGGGGCCGCCGACCGGCCGGAGCCGGCGGGCCGTCAGCGGATCGCGCACAGGGCCCGGACGGCATTGAGAAATCGTTGAGCCGGGGGACGCACCATTCGCGTCATGAGCTACGTCGAGGTGGGATGCCGGGTTCTGCTGGTCACCGTCTTCGCGCTCACACTGTGGGGCAAGATCTCCGGGCGTGAGCCGTGGGCGCGGTTCGTCAGGTCGGTCGGGGACATGACGCCGTGGCGCTCGAACGCCGTCCTGGTAGCGGTCGCGGTCGTCGTGGGGGAGGGCGCGGTGATCGTGCTGGTGGCGACGCCCCTCCGGTGGGCGGCGGTGCTGGGGTTCGCGCTGGCGGCGGCGCTGCTCGCCTCCTTCGCCGTCGCCACCGCCCTCGTCGTACGGCGGGGCGCGGCCGTACCGTGCCGCTGCTTCGGCGGCGACTCGCGGACGCCCATGGGGTGGACGCACGTCGTCCGCGACCTCGTCCTCATGGCGCCGGCCGTACTCGGTCTCGTGGCATCGTCGTCCTCCGGGGTCGCCGACGTGGGGATGGCATTGATCGCGGGCGTCTCCGGCGCCGCCTTCGGCCTGCTGATCACCCGTACGGACGATAACCTCATCGACGCGTGGCCAAGGCGACCAGGAAAAGGGACCGGTGAAGTACGCAATGTGTGAGCCGAAGCACGAACAGCCGCTCACCGCCCTCGAAAAGGTCGATGCGCCAGGAGCGACGATTTCGATTCTGTCCCGCATCGATTACCGCATCGAAGACATCGGCCGACTTCTCGAAGAGGGACGCAAGGCTTACCGACGGTTACAGCCTGACGCAGGCCCGGAAGAAGTCAATGACGCCGTACCGGACGTGCAGAGCGCCATTTACGAGATCATGCACGCGAACGGCGATCGAATCCCCTTCCCCTTCCCTTCCGGGGTGCCGATCGCGGGCGTCACCTGGTTTCTGGAAGTGGATGAGGCGTTGGGGAAAGACATGCACAGTTCGCCGGAGGAGCCGTTCGGGATCGGCTGCAACACCGAGGACGGCGAGCTCATTTATCAGCACCGCGACATTTATCACCTGACGGCAGAGGCGCTGGAGTCAGCGAGCGAGCCCGGCCTCCGCCTCGGAGAGTGAGTCCGCCGCGCGCCGACCACCTTTACGGCATGACCCCGGACGGTGACGGCGGCTACCGCCGAAGTTGCAGCCGGACAAGCCGCCGTACGGCCGTTGATAGACGAAAAATCTCTATTTTTCGCCGTATTTCACGAGCTCAGGGCCATTGATAGCGTCAGCCGCGCAACACGGAGCGATCCTGGAGGCCAGTGTGGTCATGCGATGGTTGTCAGCACTCATGCTGGTCTTCTCCGGGATCCTCGTGGTGGCGGGGGCGCCCCCGGCCGCCGCCGCGTCGGTTCAGCCGGGACCGGGCCAGTTCTACGGAGTCCGGGCCCGGGTGCTGAGCAACGTGTCGGTCGCGGCGGGGGCCACCACCACGGTCAAGGTGGCGGGGGTGGGCGCGGTGCCCGCGAGCGGGGTCGCGAGCGTCGCGGTGAACTTCGCGGCCAAGGGCGCGAGCGCGGCGGGCGGCCTCATCGTCTTCCCCTCCGACCTGGCCGCGGCGCCCGCGGTGACGGGCACCCGCTACCGGTCCGGCGTGTGGGACGACCAGCTCGTGACGGTCAAGCTCGGCCCGGACGGCGCGCTCAAGGTCAAGAACACCGGCACGGCCGCCGTCAACGTCTACGCCGACGTGCACGGGTACTACACCGCGACGGCCGCCGCGACGGCGGGAGCCCGGTACGTGCCGCTGGACACGGGCCGGGTCATCGGCAACCAGACCGTCGCGGCCAACTCGACCGCCACGTTCGCGGTGGCGGGGGTGGGCGGCGTGCCGGCCTCCGGGGTGGCGTACGTGGCGCTGACGTTCGCGGTGAAGAGCACCGGGTCCGGCAAGATGATCGCCTACCCGTCCGGCGGCACGCTGCCCGTCGGGTCGAACATCGACTACCGGCCGTCCTACTTCCAGTCGAACCTGGTCATCGCGGCCCTCGGCACGGACGGCAAGATCGCCGTCAACAACAACGGGGCCGCCGCGCTGACGGTGTACGCCGACGTCGCGGGCTACTTCGCGACGCCCGCCGCCACGGTCGCCTCCTCGATCTTGGCGCCCGTCGCCCCGTCACGGACCCTCACCTCCGTGACGGTGGCGGCGGGCGCCTCGTACACGGTCGCCCCGCTGGGCAAGGGCGGTGTGCCGGCCTCCGGGGTGAGCGCGGTCGGCGTGAACATCACCGCCAAGGGCACGGCGAACGGCCTGCTGCGCGTCCACCCCACGGGCCAGTCGAGCATCCCGGGCGGCGGCTCGATCGCGTACCAGCCGAACGACTTCTGGTCGAGCCTGGTGCCGGTGAAGGTCGGCACCGGCGGCACGTTCGTGATCCTGAACACCGGCACGGCGAGCGTGAGCGTGACCGTCGACACCTTCGACTACTACGCGTCGGCGTCCGTGCCGTCCGCCCCGGCCGGCGTGAGCGCGTCGGCGGGCGACGCGTCGGCGACCGTCTCCTGGCAGCGTCCCGCGGACGGCGGCGCGCCGATCACCGGGTACACGGTCACCGCCGCCCCCGGTGGCAGGACCGCGACGGTCTCCGGCGACCTGCTGAAGGCCACGGTCACCGGCCTGGCCAACGGCACCGCGTACACCTTCACCGTGACCGCCGCCAACGCGGTGGGCAGTTCGGCGAAGTCGGCCGCGTCCGCGCCGGTGACGCCGGCCGGGGCGGTCACCCGTCCCTCGCCGCCGCTCGGGGTGTCCGCGACGCCGGGCGACCGCACGGCGAAGGTCACCTGGCGCGCGCCCGCCTCCGACGGCGGCTCGGCGATCACCGGGTACGTCGTGACGGCCTCACCCGGCGGCGCCACCGTGAACACGACGGACACGCAGGCCACGGTCACCGGCCTGACCAACAGCACCGCGTACACCTTCACCGTCACGGCGGCCAACGCGAGCGGGGTCTCCGACGCCTCCGCGCCCGCCGACCCGGTCACCCCCGGCGTCGCCGGCCGGCCCGGCCGCCCGTTCGTCACCGGCGTGTACGGCAGGGACGGCGCGGTACGCGTCACCTGGGCGCCGCCCGAGACCGGCGCCGCGGGCGTGACCGGCTACGTCGTGACGGCCTCACCCGGCGGCGCCACCGTGAACACGACGGACACGCAGG